>CAZVSU010000047.1:0-5803 GCA_964629645.1 uncultured bacterium
TTGAAAAAATTGTACCCGGTGGTATAAGTAAAAACTTTGTTAACTAAGTACTAGGGGACGTCTTCAAATTTGGAATCAACTTAATTTGAGTTCTTTTCCCTAAGCCACCCTGTGATGAATCTGCTCCAGAAAACCCTCCGGAAAAAGCTCGCGAGCGTGGATCACTTTGCCTTCAAATTCGAAGTGTTCTTCAGCGTGATTTTCAATGGCATCGATAATGGGTGACAGCTGTTCTTTTGGCGTTGCGATAAAATGAATGCCGTTGACGCCGCACTCTTCTGCATGATATTTCAATGTATTTTGGTAAATGAGGGCAAGCATGCTCACATCCAAAAGGGATTCGGTGTTGACCTTTCCGTGTGTCAGTCCCATTAAGAGGATGGAAATTTTTTTGAGAAGCTCCGCCTCCGGCCAAAGAAAAGTGATCACCTCTTCACGCTCGATCCCTTCAAAGGCCAAAGGCATAAAAGATTCTCCGGCAGTCCCCGGCAAAAGCTCCATGTGGTAGAGGCGGTGATAAACGGAGTAGATAAAAAGCTTCATTGCAAAGGTCAAATAGGGAATTTCAAAGCTTTGATTGTCTCTGAAAATCGCGTCGGGGAAGGTCCCCTGATGTACAATTTCCCCTTTTATTTTGAAGAAACCGTCGACCCACTTCCAAATCGTTTCCATAGGCCGTCCAAACTTAAGGTGAATCACAGGCCGAAGCTTTTGCTTAAGATCGGAAACGGGATGATCTCGGTCGAGGTCAAAGAGCGTTTCAAATGCTGTCATCAGAAATAAAAAATCTTCCGGTTCAAACAGTTCATCCACAACATCGCTGCCCGAGCCCAAAAGATTTCTAAATTTGTCGTGAAAACAGTGGATGAAGTAGCGGATCGAGCGGATGATACGGCGCGATTCGCAGGGATTGCAAGGCCCTAGTTCTTGATAAGAGGAGGAAAGAAGCTGCCCTAAAGCTTCAGACATCGCGCTTTCGGTCAACGAGATTTCCATGCGTTCTCGCAAAGGCAGCTGCAGCGCTTTCAGAGACTGGATATTCGCAGGGTCTTTCGTTTTTTCCGGCGATGTCGGAACGTACTGAGTCAGCGAACCGAGTTCCGGAGGCTTTGCATTGTGATAGAGATCCTTGTAAGTCGATGAAAAATAAAGAAGATAGACCGCATCGACAATCAAATCTGCGACACACTCTTTGGGAATATCGGGATCGACACAAACTGATGTGCCTCTATTTGCGTCAGGAGAGTGGTTCAGATACTTCCGCATCTCTTCGCGCGCATCCTCATCTATGCCGTGATCGAAGTGACTCGAGGGATAAAAACGAATCGGGCCTAAGCCGAGAGGTTTTGGCTCTTTGAGAATCAGATACGGTAGACATAAATAAGGGCGATAGGGGCGGCCGGGCATAAAACCTCCTTGTCTTATCGCAAAATTTACGCAATTAGCGTGCCATAAAAAAAAGGAGGTATAGCAAAAAAAAACGGAGAAAAAGCCAAAAAAAACGATTTTTTTCTCATTTGTCGCGATTTTGCAACAAATTGCTCATCAGAGACTTGTGAAAAATAACTCAAAAAATCCGATTTTTTTTGAAAAAACATGTGGATGAATTATTTCTTAACCCTTATCTAGAGAGGGTAAAACCCCCTTTGGCATTTCTTCGAAATTTCGGAGAAAACACAAATGAAATCGGGGGAAAGAGGTTCCAACCTAAACAAATAGGAGTTTGTTATGAAAAAGGCACTAACTTTAGTCTCTTCTCTAGTGGCTTTGAGCGCTGTAGCGGTTATGCTGACAGGATGCGGCTGCTGCGATCCATGTGATCCATGTTGCCCTCCAAAGTGCTGCCCACAGCCTTGCCCACAGCCATGCCCACCATGCCCACAGCCTGTATGCCCTGAGCCTAAGTGCTGCCCAGAGCCACAGTGCTGCCCACGCTACTAAGCGGGGATAAGGCCTGGTTATAAGGCGTTAAATTGCTGACAGGGAACACCCTGTCAGCAGCTTCGAGTCAGAAAGTGACGAAGGAGAAGCACATGAAAAAACAATTGCGAGATGTGAAAAATAGTCTTCTTGGAGCCTCTCTTGCCTTAGCTGCAACGAGCTGTGGCTCTTATGTCGACAATGCTTGCAACCCGTGCTGTCCTCGAGAAGATTGCGGCTCTCCAGCGCCAAGGCACTGCACCCCAAAGCCGTGCAACCCTTGCGCCAGTTGCAACTCTTGCTGCGGACCGTGCTGCTGCCCTCAATCGAGGACCTGCGGATACCAACCATTTGACACTTGTACGTCAGGATGGTATTTATATTTTGACCCAAGTTAAATCTTGGCGGGGTGGGGAAGCTTCTTTTGGAGTCATCCCGAATTGACAATTAATGTGAAGAATTTGTCGGTTTCTCTTATCGCTTTTGAAGTTTGAAGCAGAAGAGATAAGAAAAAGTGACAATCCAGCTGTAAAGCAGGACGTCATAACATACTTATTGATAAGTGTTTAAATAAAGGAGACACGAATGAAGAAACATTTGGGACTCATAACCTCGATGATTGTGATACTTGCTACGGCCTTGTGCTGGGCTGGTTGCTCAAACTATCAAGGGAATTACTGCTGTCCTGATCCATGTGTCGAAAACACATGCGATCCTTGTCCGTGTCCTGAACCATGTGACCCATCTCCTAGACAATGTTCATATGGTAACGAAGGACAAATTAATTGCGACGGTGTCACTGTAACGGCGACCCAACCGAAGCTTTGCATTCTTGGCGACAACTACGCGCTTGATGTGTGCATTCGTGCTTGCATCGACGTTTGCCACGTCGAGGTCAATGCGCTATTGCCAGAAGGCGTCACTCTCGTGAGAAGTGAACCGGAAGGTGCTGTACAGAACAACGGTATGATTACGTGGACTTTTGACCGCATGATGGCGGGCGATGCCCACGGAAGCCGAGTGATCCTTAGAGCAGATCGCGAAGGGGAACTTTGCATCTGCTTTTGCGTGACCGCAATCCCGATTCAGTTCTGCTCGGCTCTTTGCGCTAAGCCGATCCTGGAATGCCAAAAGTGTGGACCCGAAGAAGTCGCTCCTTGCGATCCTGTCCATTACACAATCACTGTTAAGAATACAGGATCTTGCCCAGCTGAAGATGTGGTCTTAGTGGACAACGTACCGGATGGACTCGAGCACAGCAGCGGCCAGCGCCGTCTGACTTGGGACCTCGGCACAATCTGCCCATGCGAATCTAAGACTGTTAATGTTTGCTTCACAGCGACAAAGAGAGGACAAGTTTGCAATACAGTCAACGTGACCTCTTGCAACGCACACCCAACAAGCTGCCAGTTCTGCACCAACGTCGTTCTCTGCCAGTCTGAAATTGACAAGACAGGACCAAAGGAACGCAAAGTTGGCGAGAGCGCTGATTACACCATTACAGTCACAAACACAGGGGACAACACATTGCACCAGGTGGTTGTGTGCGACATGGCACCGGCGGCAACATCAATTGTTGAGGCTCCCGGAGCGTCTGTCAACGGCAATCAAGCTGTTTGGAGATTCGACGAAATGCAGCCCGGCGAAACAAAAAATCTTGGCATCACGCTCACAACATGCACACCTGGCTACTTTGTTAACAGGGTGTCTGTTGACAACTGCGAGCGTTGCCGCGATTGCGCCGAGTTCGGAACACGTTGGAAAGGAACACCCGCACTTAACGGATGCTTCCAGGATACCAAAGATCCGATCTGCTTAGGCGATTTCAACAGCTACATGCTCCGTGTGACAAACCAAGGTTCTGAGGAAGACACCAACCTTCGCGTTGTTGTCCGCTTCCCACCAGAGCTTGTTCCGGTCACAACACATGGAGACACTCCAGCAACAATTTCAGGTCAGACCGTTACATTCGATCCGATCGCAATTGCTGGAGCTAGAGAGTCGTTCTCATTCAGAATTGATGCTCAGGCGAAAGACCGCGGCGACGCGAGAATCAAAGCTGAGATTAGCTCTGATACGATCAGAACTCCGATCACTCTCGAAGAGAGCACGATCATCAACTAATTCATCGATCTTTCGATGTCTACCTAAGAAGCGGCCCGTTGGGGCCGCTTTTTTTTTGGTTTAAGAAAACAAGAGTGTCATTGCATTCGCTCAAACAGGCTGCGATGACGACTCATTTTCAACGATGCATCGCATGAAAAGAGAGACAATCGTGCCGACAAAGGTGACTGCCGTGAAACAAAGCAGCGACCCGTGAAAGGGGACATCGAGGAATGCAGAGGTGAAGACCGCTGCAGCAAGATTGGTGATGACCATCGCCCGATTGATGTCGTCAAAGTCGAACTCATCACAACGATCAGGCTCCCGAAGGTAGGTGGCGAGGACAGCAAAAGTCATAATTGGGAATCTTAAAAAGACGGCAAAAAAATTTCAATTGAAAAGGGACTCCAAAGAGTCCCTTTCGATTTCATATCCGTTTTGCCGTTACTAACTGAAGAAAGAGCTGACTTTTTTCTTAATTGGATCAAGCATTTGATTCGTCGCCTCTACGATCACGGAGCGGTCGTTCGCTTTGATTGTTTTGTAGGCGAAGTAGGTGACGCCGCTCGCAGCCGCAAATCCGATGAATGGACCAACAGCGGTTCCTGCGATCATAAAGGGAATTGTCAGGGTAGCGAGCGCTGCAAAAGCGACACTTGCAGTCAAGGCAGCAACACGACCGACTGCATAAACAGTTCGCTTGGTGTTGTCATTATTAATCTGATTTTCCAGGTTATTTATTTCATTTTTAAAAGTACTTATAATATCCATTTTGAACACTCCTTGTTAACTAATACATTACTCTAACAGTTTAAAATTAAGATTTTATAAAGATGAGCGATTTAGGATCTGAGCTTGCCAACCCAGCCGAGCTTTGTGCGCAAGGTGGCGAAATAATCGTGGGATTTGAGACAGACCATTTTAAACGTCCGCTCTGAATAGCGGATGGTGAAGACCTCGCCGGTGTTTAAGCTGTGGATCGAAAAACCGTCGTTGGAGACCTCAACCGGCATGGCTTCATTCAAAAATTGTATTTGTATGTCAGCTTTAGGAGTGATCACGATCGGACGGTTGGAGATGGTATGAGCGCTGATCGGAGTGATGACAAGGGCGGGAATACCCGGTTCCAGAATAGGACCTCCGGCAGCAAGGGAATAAGCGGTTGACCCAAGCGGGGTCGCGACGATAATGCCGTCGGCAGAAAACGTATTCAAATAGTGGCCGTCGACGTGGATGGCGAGATCAATCAGGCTCGGATTCTTGGCTCGATGGACGACCATATCGTTCACAGCACAGAACTTGCTTCCTTCCAGAGTCTCGCCTTCGATCATGAGCCGCTCTTGCACTGTGAAGTTTTCGTCTAAAATGTCTTGAAGGCAGGGATAGACCTCAGACACAGGGATGTCAGCCAAAAAACCGAGACTCCCCAAGTTGACGCCGATGATAGGAGCGTCAAGTTCCGGATGTTTATGGACGACTCTCAAGATCGTCCCGTCTCCGCCGAGGGAGATGAGAAAGTCGATTTCACCCGGAGAGACCGAAGAGACTTTTTCGCACTTGAGGAGGTCGGCCTCTTCGTCTTCGACGACAACGGAGACTCCCTCTTTATGGAGAAATTCCTTAATTCCGACTGCAATATTTCGTGATTGATGCTTCTCGATGTTCGGAAAGAGGGCGATCCTCATGGTGGTTCTCCTTCAAATCATTGAATGTAAAGTGCCCAAGAATTTTTTCGGCGATCTGATCAGCCGTGACGCCCAGTTCTTTCTGCCGTTTTTTG
>CAZVSU010000047.1:5813-20284 GCA_964629645.1 uncultured bacterium
ATCTGATCAGGCATGAGTCCGATGTCTTGCATCACGTCGGCGTAAGACCCGTGCTGGACGAAACGATTGGGCACGCCGAGATTGAGGACTTGAGCCTCTCCATATCCGCTTTTGACAAGGTGGTTGTTGACAACAGTTCCTAAACCGGAACTGACAGCATGCTCTTCGAGTGTGACCAGCCGTTTATGCTTTAGCATCAGTTTATCGAGCAGCTCTGAATCAAAAGGTTTGACGAAGATAGGGTCCATTACCGCAGTTTCAATTCCCATCTCCATGAGCGCATCGCGCACCTTGAGGGCACTTTCTGTCATATGGCCAAGGGCGATGATGAGCAGGTCTTTCCCTTCACAAAGAAGTTCTCCCTTCCCAAGCGGCCTCTTCGCAAGGCCCTCTGTCGAGTCTTCCGTCGCGATATTCGGGTAGCGAATGGCTGTTGGCAGACCAAAATCGAAAGCCGAGAGCAAAAGTTCTCTTAAGACTTTTCCGTTTCGAGGCTGCGCGACCACCATATTGGGCATGGCATTCAGGAAGGCGATCTCGTAAATGCCGTGGTGGGTTGAGCCGTCGGCAGCTGAAATCCCGCCTCGGTCGACAGCGAAGACAACGGGGAGCTTTTGCAAACAGACATCATGAAAGAGATTGTCCAACGCTCTTTGAAGAAATGTTGCATAGATCGAGCACACCACTTTTTTGGTTCCACCGTAAGCAAGCCCTCCGGAAAACGTCACAGCGTGTGATTCGGCGATACCGACATCGAAGCATCGTTTTGGATATTTTTTCATGAAGGCGTCAAGGCAAGAACCGAAGGACATGGCAGGTGTGACAGCGACGATATTGGGGTCGCTTTCTGCCATCGCACACATTTGCTGGCCGAATATTTTCGGAAAGGTGAGTTTTTTGGACGGCGAAGGGTGAAATTTTCCCGTCACTTTATCAAAAGGTTTAGCGCCATGGTGAGAGATGGGGCTTTTCATCGCCTCGGGCATGCCGTGCCCTTTGTTCGTCACCACGTGGACCAAAACAGGGTGGGAAGAGTCTTTGACCCCTTCGAAAACTTGGACGAGGCTGTCAATATCGTGACCGTTGATCGGTCCAATGTAGGAAAGGCCGAAAAACTCCAAGATCGCAGCGCGGCTCAAAGTATTTTTGACCGAGAGAAGCAGCCTCCGCCCTTGGCTTACGAGCCTCTTGCCGAAACGAATATTGCCGAGAAAGCGGTCGACTCTCTCGTGGAACTTGTGCAGCTTAGGATGGCTGATTAAACGGCTCAAGATCTTGGTGACGTTGCCTACATTTTTCGAGATCGACATCCTATTGTCATTCAAAATGATAATGAATTTTTTTCTGTCCGATCCCAGGTTGTTGAGCGCTTCTAAAGACATCCCGCAGGTCAGTGTCGCATCGCCGATTATGGGAATAACGTAGTGATCCTCTTCGTTCAAGTCGCGTGTCGTCGCAGCTCCGAGCGCAAGAGACATGGCCGTCCCGGCATGGCCGGCGTGAAAATGGTCGTGCGGCGACTCCTGGGGGTCGCTGAAGCCGCAGAGCCCCCCGAATTGCCTTATCGTATCGAAGCGGTCGTTGCGACCTGTAAGAATTTTATGGCTATAGGTTTGATGGCTCACATCCCAAATAAACTTATCGACAGGGGAGTCAAAGACTCGATGAAGGGCAATGGTGAGTTCTAAAGAGCCGAGATTCGAGGCGAGGTGGCCGCCGTTTTCAGACATCACGTCGATGATCCGCTCCCTCATTTCAGCAGCGAGATCCTCGAGCCTTTCTTTCGGGACCTGTTTGAGATCCTCAGGACTTTGAATATGAGTCAACAAAGCCATCGCTTAAAAAGGCTCGACTTGAGGGGCGCCGCTTTCCTCAAGGGCCAAGTCTCCTTGTCTTGTTTTGATCAGTTTTTCCATCTTTTGCTCCGCAGCAGAAAGACGTTTTTGGCAGGAGCCGATCAGACCGTTGGCCTCTTCAAAAAATTTTAATGAATCGTCTAAAGAGATTTCGTTAGAGTTCAACTTTTCTAAAATCAGCTCGAGTCGCTGGATGGCCTCTTCAAAAGAGAGCTCTTCATTTTTCTTTGCCACAGGATCACTCCTCTTTAATCGCTTCCACTTCTGCAAGGACTTCGCCGTCTGAGAGTAAGACACTCACTTTCTGATGCTTCCGTATCGCCTTTACTGTTGTTATAACCGATCGCTCCTTTTCATCAAAGAGGATACTGTACCCCTGTCTCAAAAGTTTTTTAGGGTCGATCGCGGCCAAAGTCCCCTGGATGGCCTTCACCTTCTGCTTTCGGGCTGAGATCACCTGTTTTTCAGCGTGGTCGATGCCCGCTTGAAGCGAGCCGAGTTTCTGCTTGATGACATACAGTTTTGTGAGGGGATTGAGCGCACTTAATTGGCGGGAATAAGCTGATAGGGCCGTTTTTCTTTTCTGAACATCAAATTGCGAGGCGCGGTCGATTTGCTGGCGGAGATCGTCAACCCTTTGCATCCAATTCCCGATAATAAAGTAGGGACTGGCAAAGGCGGGCTGGCGGACAAATCCGCTGATCGTTTGTCTCCCTCTCTCGATTTTATAAAAGAGGTGTTGCGTCAGCTGTTTTTCGAGCTGGAGCAGGTGTTTCAGCAGCTGCTCTTTTTCTTTCATCACGATTTCCGCGGCGGCAGAGGGAGTCGCCGCCCGAAGGTCGGCCACATATTCAGCAATCGTATGGTCCGTTTCATGCCCGACAGCGCAGACGATCGGGATTTGACTGTTAAAAACCGCTTCGGCGACACACTCTTCGTTAAAGGCCCAGAGATCTTCGATGCTCCCTCCCCCTCGGCCCAAAATGATCACATCGGCAAGTTCATGTTCGTTCATTTGCCTAATGGCTTTGGCAATTTCTTCTGCCGCCCCTTCGCCCTGTACTTTAACCGGATTCAGTAGGATATGGGCGCCGGAAAAGCGGCGCCTCAGCACATTAATGATATCTTGAATGGCAGCGCCCGTAGGGCTTGTGATGATCCCGATCTTCTGAGGAAGGTGGGGCAGCGGTTTTTTATGCTCTACTGAAAACCACCCCCTCCGATGGATCTCTCTTTTCAATTCTTCAAGCTTTAGCAAAAGCTCACCGAGGCCCAAGGGGGAGAGTTCTTTCACCACAATCTGGTAGTTGCCCCTTGGCGGGTAAACCGAGATGTCCCCCTTGACCACCACCTGATCTCCCGATTTGGGCAAACGCTTCAGTTTAGAGGCGTGACCGTAAAACATCACGGCGCTGACTTGCGCCTCTTTGTCTTTGAGAGAAAAATAGAGATGCCCCGACGATTGTTTTTTGAAGTTGCTCACCTCCCCTTGAAGGGAGAGTCCGAAAAAGGAAGATTCAAGATTTTTTTTGATTTGATCGGTCAGCTCCGAGACCGTGAGGGGATTTTCAGTCATGAAACTATTCTAGCGCTCTCTTGACGCTAGTGTCAATGCTTGACCTCAAACTAAAATTCGTTATAGAATACCCCCTAAGCAGGAGATCAATATGTCTGAAAGAGATGTCGTCATTGCAGGAAATTGGAAAATGTATAAGACGATCCCCGAAGCTGAAGAGTTTGTGGGGCGGCTGGCTCCCGCCATTTCGGATATCCCTGTGACCGTTTATCTCGCAGCCCCCTTCACCGCCATCCACGCTTTATCGGAAAAAGCAAAAGGAACGAAAATGGTGATCGGCGCGCAAAATATGAATGACGCGTCCGAAGGAGCTTTTACCGGAGAAATCGCAGCCCGTATGCTCGTCGATGCCGGGGCACAATTTGTCATTCTCGGACATTCCGAAAGGCGCCATATCTTTGGCGAATCGAGCGCCTTCATCAACAGAAAAGTGCATGCAGCTTTGAAAAATAAGCTGATCCCGATTGTTTGTGTCGGAGAGACTGCCGAAGAGCGGAAGGCAGGAAAAACCGACGAAATCGTGAGGCGGCAGCTGACAGAATCACTTGAGGGTGTGACTGCTGAAAATGTCGACAGCTTGATAGTGGCTTACGAGCCTGTATGGGCGATAGGATCGGGCGAGACGCCAAAGACAGACGAGGTCCAAAAAGAGCACAAGCTCGTCAGAGACATTCTGGCTGATTTGCTCGGTCAAGAAGTTGCCGAGAAGACTGTCCTCCAGTATGGCGGCTCTGTTAAGCCTGATAACGCCAAATCCTTTATGGATTTGCCCGATGTTGACGGCCTCTTGGTTGGGGGAGCCTCCCTCACAACAGAATCTTTTGCGGGAATTTTAGAAAACGTCTCAACAAGTCAGTTGAATATTTAGGTGTAAGACTTATGACAATTTTATTTTTCTTTACCATTTTTCTTTTTCTTATCGTCTGCATGATGTTATGCGGAGTGATCATGCTCCAGGAAGGAAAGGGGGGCGGCCTTGGCGCGTCTTTCGGAGGCGATACAGGCGAGTCCATCTTCGGCACGCAGACAGCAGATGTCTTGAAACAATTCACCGGATGGCTAGCGGTCGTTTTTCTTGTCGGCTGTGTCGTTTTGTCTCTTTGGACTGAGGTGATGGGCCGCACCGGCAGTCCCATCGCTCCTTACAACGTGGAAACTCTCGAGCAGTAATTTCCTAAGTGTGACCGAGACGCTTCTTGATTTTGCGCAGATCCTTATCAATCTCCCTGCGGAGTTTTTTGTCGACGCGATCAATGGTTAACGTGCCATTGATGTGATCATTTTCATGCATGACGACGCGCGCTTCCAGACCATTCAATTCTTCTGAGAAGGAGCGCCCCTCTCGATCGGTCGCCTCGACATGAATGCGATAGGGGCGGATAATGGGGAGGTAGATTTTCGGGATCGACAAACACCCCTCGTCTCTCTCCCAACACTCTGCGCTGGGCTGGGACAGTTTTGGGTTGATGTAAACTTTTATCGAGCCATCGAGCCACTGGTCGGGATCATCCTCTGAAATTTTCGGTACCTTGGTAATAAAGAGTCTGAGGGCGTGCTTCACTTGCGGAGCTGCAAGTCCGACTCCGTTTTGATCCTCTAGCGTTTCGATCATATCTTCGATCAATTGATTGATTTCGTCGTTGACTTCAGCCACGTCGTCACATTTTTTTCTGAGGATGGGGTTGCCGTAGTACGCGAGTGGTAATTTCATTTTTTAAATCCTTTCCATTAAGTATACTCCCTTTTACCTATGAAAACAACTCAAGAGCCCAACTGCCGCCTTTGTCAACTCCCTCTCACGTCAAGAGGCATCGCCGACAGAGACAGCCACTTTTGTTGTCCCGGCTGTCAGGCTGTGTACCGAATTTTAGAGGCCCGAGGTGAGCTGGAGGACTCCCAAAATCATCCGATTTTTGAGCAAGCAGCCTCACAAGGCTTAATTTCCAATCCTGAGCTTTTAGAGACTCTGAGAAAAAAATCGGGCCCACGTGACGATCTGAAACGGCTCACTTTTGAAGTAGAGGACATGTGGTGTCCCTCCTGTGCCGATCTGATCCGCTTTGTCTTGTTGACAGCAAAAGGGGTCGCCGCTTGTGTTGTCGATTACGGAACCGATCTAGCCGCCGTCAAGTATGATCCCAAGCGCATCGCTGAACAAGACGTTTTGAAACTCGTCAAGGATCTGGGCTACCGGCCGGCTTCACTAGAGGATGCGGATGAGACTAAAAAAAGTTCTCTCCTTCTTTTGCGATTGATCATCGCCGCCTTTTGCTCTCTCAACGTGATGATGTTTTCCTGGCCTTTCTACGCCACCTATTTTGATGATGGCGGCAGCGACATCGCCTCATGGCTGCCTCTCTTTTCTTTTGCCGCTTCTTTGCCCGTTGTGACGTTTTGCTTTTGGCCGATCTTCATCCGCTTTTGGCGGGGGATAAAACTGGGATTTTGGGGGATGGAAGCGTTGGTGACTGTCAGCGTTCTTTCGGCATGGTCGCTTTCTGTCTTCCATTTGCTGCGAGGAGAGCCCTACATCTATTTTGATTCTATGTCAGTTGTCGTCACCTTGCTGTTATTTGGAAAATGGCTGGAAAAGGAGGCAAAATTTTCCGCGAAGCGCTCCCTGCTTGAAATATCCCGGTCTCTTCCCAGAAGAGGACGCAAGCAAAGTGAAGGGGGAGCTGTTGCCTTCGACTATTTGAAAAACATTCAGTTGGGAGATCGCCTGGTGGCCCATGCAGGTGAAAAAATCGTACTCGACGGCACGGTCGCAGAAGGGGTGGCTTTTGTCGATGAGTCGCTGCTGACAGGCGAGGTGATCCCTTGCGAAAAAAAGAAAGGAGACAGCGTCGTCGCCGGTACCATTGTTCAAAGCGGTTCGTTAGTTTTTACCGTCACAAAGACGCTGAAAGGTTCGACGCTCCAGCAAATGGTCGCCACCATCGAACAAGATCTGGGAACTAAAGGAAAAGAGCACCGCCTCGTCGATCGGGTTGTGAAGTGGTTCATCCCGGCCATTCTTGCCCTTGCAGCAGGATCGTTCATCATAACCGCAGACGCGATCCGCTCCCTTTCCATTCTTTTGATCGCCTGCCCGTGCACGCTTGGCATTGCCGTCCCCCTTGTCGAATCCCGCATCATCCATATCCTGACGCAAAAAGGAGCTGTGATCCGCAACCGAGCAGTGCTTGCTCTGCTCGGTCGAGAGACACTTTATGTTTTTGATAAAACCGGCACCGCGACAGAAGGGAGATTTTCCGTTCAACACGGTCTTGAAGCCCTTTGCCCTAAAGAAAAGAGCATTTTAAAAGCGCTGTGCGAAAAATCGTCCCACCCCGTCGCAAAAGCCATCAATGCCGCCTTAGGCGTTGAGCCAGCCGTTCTGTCCTCATTTCAAAGTTTCACAAGCAAAGGGTTGGAAGGGTTCATCGACGAAGAGGGCTACCGCCTTGGGTCAGGCGCCTGGACAGGTCAAAAAGAAGAGCTGACAGAGAGCCTGCAAACCGTTGTTTTCTTTTTGCAAGGCATGCAGTGTCTTGCCAAAATCTCGCTTGGGGACAAGATCCGCCCCGGTATGAACGCCCTGATCAAAACCTTGCCTGAGGCTCACCTCATCTCGGGCGATCGCACTCCTGTTGTGCAGCATGTTGCAAAGGTGTGTGGTTTCTACGGGGTCAAAGGGGATGTGCATCCTTTAGAAAAAGGGGAATTTGTCAAAGCGAAAAGAAGCGAAGGGCATACCGTCTGTTTTGTCGGCGACGGCTTAAACGACGCTCCTGCTATCGCGGCAGCAGACATCGGCATTTCAGTCGCATCGGCGACCGATATGTCGATCCAGGCGTCTGACATTCTCTTGACAACAGAAGACCTCGGCATCCTCCAAGAGATCCGAAAACTCGGTAAAATCGGCAGACGAGCGATGAAGCAAAATCTGTTTTGGGCTTTTGGTTACAACGTTATCGGCATCGGCCTCGCGCTGTATGGACTCTTAACTCCCATCTACGCCGCCTTCGCCATGGTCTTAAGCAGCCTTTTCGTCACTCTGAACGCTTCCCGTATAGGAAGGAGTAGGTGGGCCTCGGAATAAAGAGCCCACGGGAAAAAGCAGCAAGCACCGCCAGTTCAATCGCCCTTCTCAAAAGTTCCCTTGAGCAAAGAGACCATCCACAAAAAAAGCCGCGAGGAGTGTCAATGACCGGGATCCACCCGGCGCCATAAGCAATTTTGACACTGCGCCCATGCAGTCTCCTCAACCTGCTTCTTCAGCCAGCGGGGACAAGAGTGTTAGCATCGCCCCCGCATCAGCAGACAATAAGAATTCTACGAGTAGCAGTCCTGATAAGCAAAGTAATGATAAATATCAATAACGGCAAGAGAAGTGCCGACAAGCGGAATCACTTCCAACGCTCCTCTCAAAAGCTGTCCTTTAAGCCAGGCCCAATCCGAGGGAGTTTCAGCAAGATGCGAAGCGATCAATCCTCCCGCGACCATGATGCGGAACAAGCCGCTTACTGTTCCGATAATAGGGATATAACCCGCGAGGTTAGCCTTATTTTGCAGGGAATCGCGATCGGGCGAATACGCGAATGGTTGTATATGTGATGGTATTTCCATGTCTTTCTCCTTTTGTTTTGGTTGATCCTTCAGAAATATGAGCTTAAAAGCATCTTATAAAGGACTGATTAAGAATCGTAAAAAAATCGAGGGAGGGGGGGGATTTTTTACGCGATGTTTTCTTCGGGGATTTCGGGGGGAAGGGCGATGGCCTCTTCTGTGGACCATTCGAGGATGACTTTGCCGCTTTCTCCTTTTTTCATGACGTCGAATCCTTTTTGGAACTCTTCTGCGGGAAAGCGGTGGGTGATCACCGGGGAGATGTCGAGACCGCTTTGAATGAGGCTGGTCATCTGTTCCCATGTGCGGAAAATTTCTCTTCCGTAAATCCCTTTTATGGTGAGCATCTTGAAAATCACGAGATCCCAGTCGATCGTGATGCCCGGGGGAAGAAGTCCAAGCAATCCGAGCTGTCCGCCCGGGCGCAAGGCACGCAGCGATTGGATAAGAGCCGAGGGGCTGCCCGACATTTCCAATCCAATAGAAAAATTGTCTTCATCCAGACTTTCTTTGGCGACGTTGACAGTACGGTCGGCGCCGAGCGTTTTTGCCAGCTTAAGCCTTACGTCATTAACGTCTGTGATCACGACATTTTTTGCGCCGACATGCTTTGCGATCGCTGCGGCCATCATGCCGATGGGACCGGCGCCGGTGATCAAAACGTCTTCATTTTTGACTTGAAAGGAGAGGGCTGAGTGGACGGCATTGCCGAGAGGATCGAAGATAGCGGCGACGTCGCCCGGAATCCCTTCGGGGATCTTGAACAGGTTGCGCGCTTTGAACGGGAAGTATTCGGCAAAACAGCCGTGGCGGTGGATGCCGATCACTTCCGTTTTTGAGCAAAGGTGGGGGGTCTTACTTCTGCAGTTGTCGCATGTGCCGCATGTGATGTGCCCTTCGCCGCTCACTTTATCCCCAATGCTCACTCCCTCCACATCCCGCCCGACGTCGGCGACCGTCCCCATAAATTCATGACCGATAACAAGGGGCACGGGAACCGTTTTTTGCGCCCAGGCATCCCATTTTTCGATGTGGACGTCCGTGCCGCAGATGGATGTTTTCAAGGGCTTGATCAGCACTTCGTCCGGCTGAATGACAGGCTCGGGGACGTCGTCGAAATAAAGGCCAGGACCTTTGGTTTGCTTGACGATAGCCTTCATGGAATCACCCCCAAATCTTTTCCGACGGCACCGAAGGCATCGAGCGCTGTTTCGAGCTCTTCAGCTGTATGCGCCGCCGAAACTTGTGTCCGGATGCGCGCTTTTCCCTTTGGGACAACCGGGAAAAAAAATCCGATGGCAAAGACGCCTCGTTCCAACAGTTTTTGGGAAAACTTTTGGGCGAGCTTGGCATCGCCAAGCAGTACCGGGATAATGGGGTGGCTCCCATCGACTAAGTGAAATCCCAGTTTTTCAAGACCGCTTCGCAGGATCTTGGTGTTTGAGGACAACTTTTTCAGAAGGTCTGTTTCTGCGACAAGGTCCAGTGCTTTAAGCGAAGCGGCGACGACGGGAGGAGCCACGCTATTGGAAAAAAGATAGGGGCGGGAGCGTTGCCTCAGCCACTCGATGATCTCTTTCCGTCCCGATGTGAAGCCTCCTGTGGCCCCTCCGAGCGCTTTTCCGAGAGTGCTTGTGAGGATGTCAACGCGTCCGAGCACGCCGCACTGTTCAAGCGACCCTTTGCCGGTCGCGCCGATCACTGCGGTGCCGTGGCAGTCGTCGCACATCACGAGGGCGCCGTATTGATCGGCGAGATCGCAGATGGCGCTTAAGTGCGCCACGTCGCCGTCCATGGAAAAAACGCCGTCGGTTGCGATCATTTTGTAACGGCATGAGCGGGCTTCTTTCAGTTTGTCTTCAAGGTCTCCCATATCGCTGTGGCGATAGACAAGCCGCCGGGCTTTAGAGAGGCGAATGCCGTCGATGATGCTCGCGTGGTTCAGTTCGTCGCTGATCACGGCATCGTCACCGGTTAAAAGCGTTGCAAAAAGGCCGCCGTTAGCGTCAAAACAAGAGCCGTAAAGTATGGTGTCTTCAGTTTCAAGAAATTGCGACAGCTTGGATTCAAGTTGGCGATGGATGGTCAGCGTCCCGCAGATAAACCGAACAGAGGAAAGCCCAAAGCCGTAAGTTTCCAGCCCTTCTTTTGCGGCGAATGCGAGTTCAGGATGATCGGAAAGTCCCAAATAGTTATTCGAACAGAGATTGATCACCTCAGCTCCGGAAGCGAGGGATACGCGGGGTCCTTGCGGCGTAGAAATCTCCCGCTCGTCTTTATAAAGACCCTGATCATCAACTTGTTGTAGTTGAGTTTTAAGATGGTTAAAAAAATTTTCTTTCACATCTCATCTATATCAAATCCTGGAAATAAACATTTTTTTTGTGTATAGTACTAGCCATGATTGTGTTAGGACTTGAGACGACATGCGATGAAACGGCGGCGGCTGTGGTGAAGGAGGGCAAAGAGATCCTCTCCAACGTGATTGCCTCTCAAACGCCTCTTCATCAGAGTTTTGGGGGAGTGGTGCCGGAACTGGCCTCCCGCACCCATCTCGATATGATCCAGCCTGTGATCCACCAGGCTCTCGATGAGGCGGGCATCACTTTCGACCAGATCGATTTGATTGCCGTGGCTCAAGGCCCCGGCCTTATCGGACCGCTCATGATCGGGGTGAATGCGGCCAAGACGCTCTCCTGGACGCTCGGCATTCCCTATATCGGTGTCAATCACGTGGAAGCGCACTTATATGCCCCTCTTTTGTCGTCGCAAGAGGAGATCCCTTTTCCTCACTTGGGAGCTGTTTTGTCAGGGGGGCATACGTTGCTTTTACTCGTTGAAGCGGTCGGACGCTACCAAGCGATCGGTCATACCATAGACGACGCGATAGGAGAGGCGTTCGACAAGGCGGCCAAAATTTTGGGTCTTCCTTACCCGGGAGGACCTGAAATTGAAAAACTTGCGAAAGAAGGAGACGCCAATCGCTATCGCTTCAATACAGGGCGCGTCAAAAATTGCCCCTACCATTTTTCGTTTAGCGGGCTGAAGACAGCTGTTCTCTACGCCGCGAAAGGGGCGCAATCCAAAATTCACTCCGATCTGATCATAAGCAAAGAGGAAAGACCCCACCTCGCCGCATCTTTTCAACGAGCCGCGTTTGGCGATGTGATCAAAAAAGTGATCAAAGCCTCAGGCGAATACCGCTTATCATCAGTTGTTTTTGGCGGAGGGGTCACCTGCAACCGGACTTTGCGTGAAATGTTTCTGGAAATGGCGCCCCATTTACGTTACTATTGGCCTGCGGCAGGATTAAGTCTGGACAATGCGGCGATGATCGCAGGTCTTGGTTTTGTTCGCTATCAAAACGATCCCCGCTGCGCCCCATTAGATATGGAAGCCAAACCGTCGCTCACATTTTAGGAGACATGGCATGCCCTCGAAAGAGCCGACCACTTTTTCGACCAAGATTGACGTCCAGCTTTCAGAACAAATCCTTCAGGATCTGAAAGATCAAGGTTACGAAATCACAAAGCCGACGCACACGCTCTTTTCGGCTAAAAAGCCGGGTCTGACCTGCACCCTTTATGAATCGGGAAAGCTTGTCGTTCAGGGGAAGCGTCTCGCGGAGTTTATGGAGTTTTACCTCGAGCCTTATGTGCTGAAAGATTTTCCCTTTACCCATGAGAAACCTTCTGACCGAACCGCGAGAATTGGCAGCGACGAAGCGGGGAAAGGGGATTTTTTCGGCCCTCTTTGCGTCGCAGCTGTCTTTGCCGAAGGCTCCATGGTCGATCGCCTGAAAAAAATCGGAGTGAAAGACTCCAAAGGGATGAAAGATCCCAAAATTGTCGCGCTTGCCAAAGCGATCGAAAGTGAGTTTCCCCACCACATCGTGACCATCAATCCAGCCAAATATAACGAACTGTATGCGAAATTTGCCAACCTCAATAACCTTCTCGCATGGGCCCACGCCACCGCAGTGATGAATCTCGTGGAGGAGACCAACTGCGAAACAGTCATTGTCGACCAATTTGCTGCCGAACACGTTTTGGACCGCGCCATGAAAAGCAAACACCCCACTCTTGAACTGATTCAAAGGCATCGCGGCGAAGAGGATGTCGTGGTGGCGGCCGGATCAATTCTCGCCCGAAAAACATTTGTCGAGCGGCTCGGGTTTCTTGAAAATCAGTACGAGATGTTTCTTCCAAAAGGGGGAGGGAAGACGACCATCGAGGCCGGAAAAGTGTTTGTCGAGCGGTTCGGGGCTGAGGAACTCTCCCAGGTCAGCAAGTTGCATTTTAAAAATCGGGATGCCATTCTAAAATCGACAGGAGCCTAAAATGCGATCGGGATATCTTTTTGCTGTTGCCGCTATTTTTTTGATCGCGATGATGTTTGCCTCCACTATGCTGCTGCAAGTCATTTGGGTCGGCGATCCCGATCTCCTTCTCGATCCCGACGATGTACGCGGTATGGTCGTGGTCCACCAAGGCGTCCCCTATACCCTCAATTTTCGTCAGCAAAATGACATCGTCAAGGAGATCAATTCATTCGAAGAGGTCTCAAGCGAAGAAAAAAGGGATGAGGGAAAACCCCTCCCCTTCGATCGACTGATCATCTACCATTTTGATACGCCAAACGACGTTGTCACGGGAAAAAAGGGTGGGGATAACATAATTGAGCTAACATTCGAGACCGAAGGTTATCGCCGATTCCTTACAGCCCCTTCTGAAACGCATTTTCTTTCAACACTGAAGCAAGCCTATGCTCCGTAACCTTCGTATCCGCGACCTTATCCTCATCGAAAACCTTGACGTTTCTCTGAATGAAGGATTTCACGTCCTCACCGGAGAAACGGGGGCGGGAAAATCGGCCTTGATTAAAGGCTTGACCTTACTTTTAGGCAAAAGGGGGGACGCTGCCGCTGTCAGACAAGGAGCAGACAGAGCTTGGATCGAGGGGATCTTTCATTCTCTTCCCGCCGTTGATGCGCTCCTCGAAGAAAAGGGGATCGACCTTGATGACGAACTCATCATCCGGCGTGAGATGAGCGCCAATGGAAAATCGCGCTGCTTTGTCAATGACACTCAGGTGACCCTGTCATTTTTGAAAGAGATCGGACACTATTTGGTAAAATTTGTCGGGCAGCATGCCAACCAAGCGTTGACGGTGCCGGAGACACATCGCGAGATACTGGATCAGTATGGCGACTGCGACGCAGCTCGGTTTTCAAAGGTCTATCGCGAACTGACAGCCATGCAAAATCGCCTGGCTTATCTCAGGAGAAACCAAGAAAACGCGATGAGGGAATGTGACCTCTGCAGGGAAGAAATTGAGGAAATTGAGTCCGTAAGCCCCGTTCCGGGCGAAGATGAGGAGCTCTTTGCCGAATATACCCTGCTCAACCATTCAGAAGAGTTTCAAGAGCACTGCCACCACATCGTAGACGTGCTTTCAGGAGATGGGGCCCTTTTGTCTCAGCTTACCGCTTTGAAGAGCTCTTTTGAAAAAGTGGTGGAGATCGACCCTGAGGCGGCCGAATCTTTAGGTGCGTTCAAACAAACGATCGTCGAGCTGCAAGAGGTGGCCTATTTTCTCGACAAAAGCCGCAGCGAAAAGGAATTTCCGGCCGGCCGCCTTCAGGAAGTGGATGCCCGCCTTGCCCGCCTTCACAAGTTAAAAAAGAAGTACGGCAGTTCTTTAGAAGAGGTCTTGCAGTACGCCGAAACGAGACGCCGTCGACTCGATGAACTTGAAAACAGCGATTTTGAGATCGCGGCTCTTGAAAAAGAGATCAGCGATAAAGAACGCGAATGCGACCGGCTCGGAGAGCATCTCTCTTCCCAAAGAGAAGCGTCGGCAAAACAGCTTGGGGAGGCGCTTGAAAAAGAGCTGCACACGCTGAATATGCCGAGCGCAAAAATCAGAGTGTCTGTGACAAGGGGGCCGAGGTCTGAAACAGGCGATGATAAGGTCGTGATCTACCTAAGGCCAAATGTTGGGGAAAAAGAGGTGCCCGTCACCGAATGCGCCAGCGGAGGCGAGCTCTCAAGGCTGATGCTGTCGCTGCAAGTGCTCCTTGCCGGAAAAGAAAAGGTCCCCATGATCGTATTCGATGAAATCGATGCGAATATCGGGGGCAGCACCGCCCATATGGTCGGCGCTAAATTTAAACAGATCGGCGCCAAGCAGCAGGTGCTTTGCATCACTCATTTCCCACAGGTGGCGAAGCAAGCTGACGTCCACCTTCAAATCAACAAAGAAGAGATCGATGGGCGGACCATCACATTTGTGAGAAAGCTTAAAAAAGAGGAAAAAGTTGACGAGCTTCTTCGGATGGGCGGGATCAAGGCCCTTGTACTTTGTTAACTAAGTGCTAGTACTTAGTTAAAAAAGTTTTTGATCAAATTCGGCATTATAAGCGCCGC
>CAZVSU010000048.1:0-20032 GCA_964629645.1 uncultured bacterium
TCCCGGCGGCTTAGAATTCGAATTTGTAGAAAAACTTTATTAACTAAGTACTAGTTTAGCTCGAGTTTTTCCTGATCGGTCATCTTCAGCTCTTCCACACTCTTTAGTCCAAAGTGATGAAGAAACCGGCTCGTAACGGCAAAAAGCGTGGGACGGCCAGGCGCATCGGCTTGGCCGACAGATTCGACCAGCTCTTTTTCAACAAGCATCTGCACCGTGGCTGAGGAGTCAACGCCGCGGATCGCTTCAATTTGAGGTTTTGTGACAGGCTGCTTGAACGCAACGATGGCCAGCACTTCCCTCGCCGCTTGTGACAGGCGCTCTCCCTTTTTGTCGCGGTAAAGCTGCTGCACATAGTCGCCGTACTCTTCTTTTGTCCTCAAGATGAATCCGCCTGCAATTTCATCGATTTGAATGGGGCGTTTTTGCTCCTCGAATTCTCTTTGCATCTCGTGGACATAGGTGAGCACCTCCCGCGTTTTGAACGCGCTGAGCGGCATCAGCACTTCGCGCATGCGGGCGACAGGAAGAGGGGTGTTGCTCGCAAAGAGAAGCGCTTCGATCACTTTTTTGACATGCTCTTCGATCGGGCTTTCTTCTCCCTCCAGTGCAGGAACCGGAAGCTCGTCGACAATGGTTTCTTCGTCACTCATCGTCACACCTCAAACATAGGATGCGGCCCGTTTCTGTCTCCCTGACAACGGCCAGCTCTCCGACTTTCATTAACTCTAAAAGACTCAAAAAAGTGACCACCACTTCCCCTTTTGTGGGACGCTCGGAAAACATGTCGCTGAAGTGAAAGCGGTCTTTGGTTTTGAATGTTTCGCGGATCGCCGCCATTTTGTCGGCGACGCGCCACTCCTCTTCATGGATCACCCCTTTTTCATGATGCTTGGCTTTTTCGAGAAGCTCCACAAACAGTGCCTCGAGCTCATCGATGCCGATTCGTTCGATGCCAAGAGGCTGCGGAAACTCTTCGGGATCGGGGGTCATGCCCCTCGGAAAGTGGCGATCTTGCCCATGTTCCCGATGGCTTAATTCGCGGGCCGTTTCTTTAAAGCGGCAATACTCGATCAGCTGCGGAATGATGTCAAAAGGACAGTGCATCTCGAGGTCATCCTCTTCATCTAAAGCAGAAGAGGGAAGCAGCATTTTACTTTTTAGCCAGATCAGGGCCCCGGTGTGGTCGATGAAGTCGGCTCCGGCTGTCAGGTCGCGGCTTGCTTCGCTCAGCAAATGCTTCAAATACTGGTCGGTGATCTCGTGCATGGCGATTTCTGAGATGTCGAGCTCACTTTTTTGCACGAGGTAGTGCAAAAACGCCAAAGGGCCCTCAAAATTCTCCAAAATAAGGGTGTTTTGTTCAAAATTTTTAATTTTCATCTAAAACGGGCCCGCAAATCCATTTGCTCAAACCTTAAAATTTTCCTGTATACCACATGGGGCGCTTTTCTTCGGTCTCAAAAAAAGTCTTTTATCCAAAAAAATGCTATACTGAGATTATAACCCCAAGTATCTCAGGTGTAGTAATATGCGTCAATTTTTTTCCCTTCTAATTCGGGTTGTCGTCGCTATTGCGATGACCGGCGCTCTTCCACTTTTGTCTCAGGAGATGGAATATCTTGGAAGAGAAGATGTTAACCGTGTCATGGAGCAGATCTTCGATCGGCATATCGCCAAAAAAGAGATGACCGAAGAGATCATGCGCGACTCTTTAAAATTGTATATCGAACAGTTTGATCCCGCCAAAATCTATTTTTTAGAGTGGGAGGTGCAGCCTTTTATCAACCCCTCAGATTACGAAATGAAGCAGTATCTGGCCGACTACAGCCGAAACACGTTCACCCCGTTCCGCCGCATCGACACGTTAATCCGTAAAGCCATCACCCGCGCGCGGAACATACGAGAGCAACAGATCCGCGATCAAGAGGCCCTTTTTCAAACTCGTCTCGGCCCTGAATTTTACGACTCGCTCCCTTACGCATCGTATCCGAAAAACAAAAAAGAGTTGAGCGATCGGATTCGCTTTTCGACAGTCGACTACATCGAAAGGCAGCGGGATCGATACGGCGAAGAGCCTGTCAGCAACCGAAAAGATTTGATTCTGACCCGCTTCAACCGCGACAAAGAGTCCTGGGAGAACAGCTATCTTTACCTATCCGACACCGGCGTGGCTCTCAACGACAAGCAAAAAGAGCACCAGTTCACCCTCCACGTCCTCAAGGCGCTGTCAAAGAGTTTAGACTCCCACACCTCGGTTTTCGACAACTCGGAAGCCTATTCCATTCGTACCCGTCTTTTAAAAGGGCATCCCGGAGTGGGCATCGAGTTTGAACAAAAACTAGAGGGGATCGTCGTCAATAAAATAGCGCCCGGATCGCCGGCCTCTCGCGCCGAACAAATCGAACCCGACGATCGTCTGATCAAAATCGATGGCAAGGAAGTTGACACTTACACCTTTTCCGGCGCGATGAAACTTTTGGAAGGAGGAATCGGAACTCCTGTCACCTTGACATTTGAAAAGAGAACCGGCAACAGGTACCGGGTGACGTTGAAAAGGGAAACCATTGTCTCGAATATTGACCGCGTCGAGACAAGCGCCGTCCCTTATAAAGGAGGGGTCATAGGGAAGATCACCCTCCACTCATTTTATGACAACAAAAACGGGATCAGCAGCGAAGCCGATATCCGCGAGGCGCTGCAAGATTTCCGCAAACAAGGCGCATTAAAAGGGCTCATTTTGGATTTGCGGAACAACTCCGGAGGTTATCTTTCACAAGCGGTCAAAGTTGCCGGCCTTTTCATTACTAACGGGGTGATTGTGATCTCTAAGTACCACGACGGCAATGTGACCTACTACCGCGACGTCGATGGGAAAACGTACTTTGACGGCCCCTTAGTTGTTTTGATCTCCAGAGTCACCGCTTCGGCAGCCGAAATCGTGGCGCAGGCGCTGCAAGATTACGGCGTCGCTGTTGTTGTGGGCGACGACCACTCTTATGGAAAAGGGACGATCCAAAGCCAGACGGTGACCGGGGATAAAAGTCCTTCCTACTTCAAAGTGACGGTCGGGCAGTACTACACAGTGTCAGGAAAAACGCCGCAGGTGAAGGGTGTTTTGGCCGATGTTGTGGTCCCCGGGGAGCTCGCTTTTCAAAATATCGGGGAATCGGGCGATCTCAACGGCTCGGAGACCATCGCGCCTGCCTTCACCGATCAGCTATCCGATATCAAGCCTGACGCAAGGCCGTGGTACTTCCGCTACTACCTGCCGACTCTGCAGCCCAGGAAAACATCATGGCAAAAAATGATTCCCGATTTACAGCGTTTGAGCCGCACCCGCATAGGGGGGAACAGAACCTACGGCCTTTCGAATCAAAAACAGATGGATGAGGCGGTCAAAATTGTCGAAGACATGATCCGCCTTCGTTCCGAACTCAACAAAAACCAGCTGGGCGCCTTCGAGTGATTTTTCTTGTTCTAAAAGACTAAAAATCGTATGGTTGAACTCTTTAAAGGGCCAGATAGCTCAGTAGGTAGAGCAGAGGACTGAAAATCCTTGTGTCCCCAGTTCGATTCTGGGTCTGGCCACTTCTTTTTTCACAAATATCAACCAAGAAATCATTTAACCGGTTCGTTCTTAGTCCTAAACACTCGAATGTCATCAGGGATGGGAAGGAAACGCTTCTTCCCGTTTCCACCGGCCATTTCCCTCGAGCGAGAAGGCTTTACGGTCGATCGGGTCTAAGGCTGTGATGTGGATCCACTGGCCTGCGACAAGCGACTCAAGATTGGGGTGTTTGTCGATGATATTTTGGATCCGCTCTTTTGGCGCTTCGATCACAGCGAGAAGGCGGAGCGGCTCATGGTAGGGGGTGTCCGCAGAGCTCCAAACGGACTGCTGGGGCAGTCCCCCTAAAAGATCGCTGCTGTTTCCCTGCATCACGCCGATTTTTCCCACGACATTTTGTGTGATCTTATTGCCGCTGCCATAGCGGCGGTTATTGAGGGTTGAAAAAAGATACTGCGCATTGATCCATTGGGCGACAATCAGCGGCGCTGTCATGATCGCCTCTAAGTGCGTCCCGTCTTTATCCTGCAGCCAATCGTAGCTGTGGAGAAAAGCGCGCCCTTCCAAGTTTTGGTTTTTGGTGAGCGTGCGGGGAGCCGCGATGAAAGAGGCGTTTTTTGCAAGGCCCCACTCAGGACGCACCTCAGACCAGTCGCTGCTTCTTTGATCTCCCGGCCGCGGGTTTGGAAGCTGGGCCATCCTCTCTTCCTGAGCGGCTTGCTGCGCGCGTTTTAATTGCGCCTCCAATGAGCGCCATCGAGCCTCGTGTTCAGGCGTCATGGCCGGGTCGCAGACTATGGTGACCGCGTCGGTTGTGGTGTCGTGTTCGGCTCCTAAAAAGCGGGTGGTTTCGGGGATCTTAAGGCCCCGTTTCCTAAGAGCTTGCCTAACCAGTTGGTCGTTTAGGATGGAGGCGAGGATCTGAGCGTTTGCCCCTCCGGCGTGACCGCCGCAGGCGCCGCACTGAAGAGCCGAGGCATAAGGGTTATTGGTCGTTGAGCTGCTGTGGCCGCAAAAGATGACGAGCGGAGCAAACGTGGTCAGTCCCATCAATCTTAGAGACGTTTCGGCCCACTGCACCTTGTCTTCAAAGGGAAGAGAGGAGTGGTCGCAAAGGGGGCTACTTTTTTTCTCAGCGCGGTGTAGGAAACATTTTTTTATGAGGAACAACCCGCAAAGAGGGCCGAGCGTTTCAACGAGGGCAAATGGCGCTCCAAAATGTTTCTTCATGCAGACGAAAATATTTTGTGCAGCTTTAAGCAAACGGCGGCCCGGCGTTTTAGGATCGCTTTCTTTTACTTTGCGGCGCGGCCTGATCAACGCGGGGCAGCTTTCACGCTCTTCTCCTTCTTCATTGGCAATGGCAACGGCGACGCCGAAAAATCCGGCAAAACCGTAGGTCTCGTAAGGCCCTAAGGATTCGAGTTGCCGCCTGAAGGGCTCCGATCTGACATCGATGCAAAAGACCATTTGCGCCTCGGCTTTTTCTTGAGGCGACGGGGTGAGCTGTTTGAGAAGGCGGCGTTTGTAGGCGCGTTCTTTTTGTTCCAAGTCAGCCAAAGCGACATGTGGCGCTTTTTCCTTATCTTCAAGAGTTGGCGCCATTTGCTTTTCGGCCCGGATCGACAGGCGGATCGCCAGATAATCAAGCAATGTCGCTTTTTTTCGATTGCCTTCCCATTCTGAGAGCCATTTGATGTAGCCGGCCCATCCCGGCAAGGCGGCTAGCTCGGTTTTGAACACAGACGTCCAATTTTCCGGCGGCAGCTCTAAAGAATCACAAGCAAAGTGGAGAGCCTCAAGGCTTGTTTCGGGAAAAGAGGCGCGCCCTTTAGGGCCCACGCACTCCGGATCGAAAGGGGCCAGCCTCGCCCAAGCTTTGTAGAGCCCCTCTTCCTTTCCCGGCATACAGATCGCCGCTTCCCCCTCATCAAAAAACGCCGCGCACCACTTGATCATCGTTTGATTGAGGGAGTGGTCTTGCGATCCGGAGGTGTAAAATTCCTCGGCCGTCTCAAGCGCTTTTGCAAAAGGCTGGCTCTCTAAGTCGCGAAGGGGGTTGCAGGCGATCATTTTCTTGAGCGGCCAAACAAACGGGACGCATTTGGCGGCCTCGTGAACGCACTCTTCAAGGGTGTCCGGGCAGTGGCTCGTGGGATTTTTGACGACGTTCATGACCCCCTCATTGTGATGGTCGAGTGTTTGGGCTGGCTTAAGTTCAAAAGAAAGACATAAAGCCTTTCAAAGGCCACTTTCTTTCCGATCCAGAGGCTAAAGACAACCGATAACGAAAAAAACAGGAGCATCAGTCCGAGATGAACACCATCCAACGGGACGGGGGCCTCAAGAGCTTGGGGAAGCGCCCTTTGAACCGACAGCACGCTGATCCCGTAGAGCAGCCCCATTCCAAGGGAAAAAAGAGCCCCCAAAGCGACAGTCGCGGCATTGACCGCCCCTTTCAAAAGAGCGTAGCAGCCTTGGCTGGCGCCCATCCACGCAAAAAGGATCAGGATGGCGGAGGTGTCTTTGAGAGAAAGGGAATGACCATGGGTCCATGCAAAAGCGATCGCGCCGATTGAACCTGTGGCAAAGGAAAGGGCAAACGCCCACTCGCAAAACGGCCCCTTGGCAGGGGGAGACTGGGCCGCCGACCCCGAACGCATGAAAAGGGTCGCCTTAAAGAGACCATGCCACAAAAGATGGACCAGCGCGGCGGGAAAAAGACCGAGCCCGCACTGCATGAACATAAACCCCATCTGCCCCATGGTGGAACACGCGAGCATCCGTTTGATGCTCGGCTGCACAAGCTTCATTGCGGTGCCCAAAATAATCGACAACGATCCGGTTAACAGCAAAAACATCAGCATCTCCGAACGGGCGAGAAGGAGAGGGGCAAACCGGATGAGAAGCAGTCCGCCGCCATTGACCAAGCCGGCATGCATAAAGGAAGACACAGGAGTTGGCGAATTGAGGGAGCTTAAAAGCCAGCTTTGAAACGGCCAGAGACCCGATTGCACCATCGCCGCCAATATCAGCAGAATCAGTCCCAAAGTCATTGCGATGGAGTCTGAGGGCGCTCTTGTCGTCAATTCAGAGATTGAGACTGTCCCGCTGTCGACCCAAAAAAGCAGCGAGGCGCAAAGAAACAAAAGGGAGCCAAATGAGAGTGTCGACACGGCCTGCCATCCCGATTGCCGAGCCGCCTCCCACCTTAAGTTGTGGGTCATGAGAAGCGCCAAAAGTGCATTGCAGCACCACCAAAGAAAGGCAAACACAAAAAAGTGATCGGCGGCGAGAGCCAAGAGCATCGTGGATGTCAGAAGTCCGATGAGGAAGAAAAACCGCCTATAGTGGCGATCTCCGTCAAGGTAGCGGATCGAAAAGTGCTGCACCACGCTGCTGATGAATAGAATCAATCCGGCGATCATCCATTCCGCGCTCAAAGCGGCATAAAAAAAAGAGAGCGGCACGAATAATAAAAATCCCATCCAAGTCAGAGCCGTCGAAAGTCCGGCTCCGGTTCGGGGACGAAAAAAAAGGGTTAAAAGTCCTCCTAGTAAAGGACATAAAGGGAGCAATAGAGGCATCGTCATCCTTTTCCTTGCATGATCATAAGGGTAAGACGTATTATAAGGGAAATTAATTATATTGATAGGTACCATAAGAGAATCAAATGGATTTTTTCTCTCTCCATTGCTTCCTTTCTGTTGTTGAAACGGGAAGTTTTACGAAGGCGGCTAAAGAGGTTGGCCGAACGCAATCGGCCGTGACCCAGCAGATCGGCAAGCTCGAAAAAACGCTGGGGAAATCTCTTTTTATCCGAGGGCGTCAATTGCGGCTCACAAGCGAGGGGGAGCTTTTTTTTCCTTACGCGCAAAAACTCTGCACTCTGAGCCGAGAAGCCGTTGATTCAATTGCCAAACCTGAGCTTGAGGGGGAAATCTCTTTTGGGCTTCCGGAAGACTTTGCGACGCTGTTTCTTTCCGAGATCCTCGCAGGATTTTCTCGTTTGCACCCTAAAATCAAGCTAAATGTCGAATGCGACCTCACTCTCAACTTATTTCGGAGGTTCAAAGAAAAGAAACTGGATATCGTGTTAGTCAAAATGACCCGTCCTGATGATTTCCCAAATGGCGTGGATGTTTGGACCGAGCCTCTGGAATGGGTCGCCTCCGAAAAAAACGCGGAGACAGTGTGCCGGCAGGCGCCGCTTCCTCTTGTCCTGTCTCCTTTCCCTTGTGTTTACCGCCAACTTGCGCTCGAGGCTTTGGATCGGGCTGACATTCCATCAAGAGCCGCATTGACGAGCCCCAGCTATCTCGGGCTTGTGGCAGCGGTTGAAGCGGGAATGGGAGTGACGGTATTACCGAAGACACTCATCCCCAAAACCTTGATCCCGATTCAAGACCACCAGCTCCCCAAGCTTCCCGATTTGCATGTCTCCCTTTTAAAGCAGGGGCAAACAAGCGCTTCTCTTGAGACCTTAGAACAATTTTTGCTCAAAAAATTGGAGAGCACTTGGGTTTGAAAAAAAGAGGAATTTGGTATAATGAAAGTAGCTAATTTGCTGCTGTTTAGGACACTCTTTAGCCTTATGTTTGTTCAACTATTTTTTACTTAGGGGACCAGAACGCCGGGGTAAGCGTGCTTTCCTCGGGAACCGGACCCACCTTAACAAGTTTTGTTGAGGAACAAACTAAAGACCCTAAATGGCAGCTTTTCTTTTTTTGGCCTTTATTTCAAGCATAAAACTCTAAAATAGACGCCATTTTCACAAATAAACCCCCATTTTTTGAGCATTCTGGGCAAATCCCACTCCCTTTGCCAATAATCAGGACTGAGGACCCATGACCCTCACCCACAATTAAATTGAAAATAAAACAATATTTTTTATTCAAGCATGTTAATTTTTGACAAAGTTTGTTTAAATAAAAATATTTGTTATAATTAAGTATAATTTAATTTCTTTAATAGGATCTATATCATGAGTATTCAACCTACCGATTCAAATACACAAACATCAGTTACTAATGAAACAGGCACCCAAAAAAGCTCAGGACCCCTTTCGCAACTAAAAGCCGTTGCTCAAAAAGTATTTGATTACATCAAGGAAAAACTCACAGAAGCAAGTACCTCATTAAAAAATCGTAAAATTACCCCTATCAATAAGAAAAAAGCCCGCTCAAAGGAGTCTCCAAGTAAGAACGCCCCTGAACAAAATAAAAATACAAAAAGTCACCAAGCCAACGCGTCTCAAAAATCGCAGTCGACGGCCCCGGCAAAAGGTTCCGAAGCATCAAGCAAAAACACACAAACCGAGACACAAACAGAAGAACAATCCGCTCCGGAGTCAGGTCAAGTCGTCTCTTATAAGACTCAAGGATCGGATCAAGACCAGACTAAAGTTCCCGAAAAGCAAGAACAAACAGTCTCCCCGCCCACAGCCGAAGCATCAAACAAAAACACACAAACCGAGACACAAACAGACAAAAAATCCGCTCCGGAGTCAAGTCAAGTCGCCACTAATAAGGGGACATGGAAGAAAGCCAATCCAAGTGAAACTCTGCTACAGGCGTCAGAGTCCAAACGGCAAGAAAATCAAGAGGACCAAGTACCAGAAGCAGATGCCTCCGAGACTATAAACACGCCTGCATCAGATAAGTTAGAGGAAAACCTGCAAAAAGAAAATGTCCCACAGGTGGCAAGCCGTGTCGCCCAAGCAACACAATTCATCCAAACAAAAACGACTGAAGGGCCTAAGCAATCACAGGATGCGCCCATGTCTTCTCCAAAATCAAAAGACAATCTAAAAACTGCGAGACTACCCAATGCTGATGCCTTAGGTAATCCTGATAATCCGCCGAAGCGTGCTTCTCTCGAAGCGTCCGAGGATTCTTTAGAGTCTCTTGATATTGAAAAACCAATCGATTCTAAAGAGCCAAAAAAATCTCAAGTTGATGATATTTTTGAAACTCTGGTGAAAGGCGAAATTGATCATAAGTTTAAAGAATTTCTCCAACAGGGCGGAAGCCGGAAAGGGCGGGATACCCAAAAACCACCTCGTATACTAAGGCGCAGGCCGAAAAGACATGATGATCTATTAAAAGATGCAGACGTTGAGAAATACAAGAAGGAATATAGGGATCTCATATCGGAAACAGAAAAGCTTTTAGCTGCAGCAGAAGAAGGTGGAGAGGCGGCAAATCTCAAGAAGCTTGAAGAAAACTACGAAAAGTTAGACGTCGATCTTCGCCAACTATCTGCCTACGAAAAACTAGATGATGATAACCCAACCCTCGATTCAAAAAGGACCGCTCAACTAGGAGGGATTAGATCTAGAATCGAGAGGATAAAAGAAAAAGCCGATGTATCACAGGCAGCCGCAACATCCAAGGCACCCGCTGCACCCCCCGCACCCAGTGCGCCTGCTGCACCTAAACAACCTCAAACCTCGGCAGCAGGCATTACGGAGGCTGATCTTCAAAAAAGAAAACAAGATCTATCATCGACTAGGAAAACAGAGGAAATTAAAGAGCAGAATGCTGAGGACGCAACCACAAAGGGAAATACCGCTGAGGTGACGCCAGAAAAATCTCAAAAAGAAAACGCCAGTGTTTCAGAGCCACCCGCTGCACCCCCTGCACCCCCTGCACCACAGGCACCAAAGGCAGAACAGGCACCTTCCGCACCACAGGCACCACAGGCACCTAAGGCACCTTCCGCACCACAGGCACCTAAGGCACCTCAGGTACCTAAAGCAGGTTCTTCAAATAAAGAGGGGTCTCGTGTGAAGGAAGAGCCGGATAGAAGCGCTCTTCTTGACGACATAAGGGGAGGGAGAGCGCAACTGAGAGAAACAGATTCTGAGGCCGCTAAAGAAGTTCGAGAAAGTAAGAATCCTCAATCAGGCGACCAAGAAAAATCGCTTAAAAATGATAGCAAATCAATACCACTATCAAACAAGCAAAAAGCTCTGCTAGAACAGGCGCAAGCGGAAGATGTTGATTCCTCTTCGGAAGATCAAGGAGAGATAAGCGATTCTGAGTGGGATAACGTTGACCCTAGTCAAGATATTGTTCTAGAAGAAGAACCCATTGCGAAGAGCGAATCCAGGAAATTGGCAGAAGAGCCGGTTACACAAAGCGAAGGATTTGTACAAACAAAGAAACCTCTAGATACAAATGTCGGAAGAAAGGCGGCCATCTTTGAAGGCCTGGGGAAGGATAGGCCGCTTAATGTCAAGGAAGACGTACGACAGATGAGAGAAAAGCACAAAAAACAGGTCGATGCCGAAGAGGCCAAAAAAGCACAAGAGGCCAAGAATGCGCGAATTGACGCCGAAAGGAAGAAAGTCGAAAGGCTTAATAAAGACATGACAAAGGCGATGGAAGGAAAAACAAAAGAACAGATTTTCGCCGATCTTCGGAGATTAAACGAAAGTGATTCCGACGATGAAGAGTTGGAGTTTGACGACAACTATTGATGAGTCACCTCTGCTTCAACAAAATCAATCTGGCAGAACGATCAGCCTGTATTTGATCGCATTTGGGCCGGAAACTTAAATGCACACTGGATTTAAAATTTCGATTTACGATTTCTTACTTTCGATCAGGGGAGGGGCGACTGTTTCGAACACACATTTTTTTACGCGTTCAGAAATTGATGAGCATTGTGGCTTTTCGGTGTGGAAGGCTTATGAGGGAGGAGAGCTCATTTTCCGGAGTGTCGTGCACATCAAATTGCTGGCTTAAATTCTTGATGACGCTGTCGTATAGGCTATTCTTGGAGGGAAACACATCTTTGAGACCACAGAGAAAATCTTTGTGGTCTCTTTGTTTGCGGTAAGCGGGCATTTTTGGAGGGATTTTCAGCACCTCCATTTTTTGTGGGCAGTAGTCCCAGAGCAAAGAGGTGTGGTGGAGCCAACGGCTTTTGGTTAGATACTGGGCGTTGCCGCCAAATTTTTTTTCGCCGAGAGCAAAGTCGTTTTCTCTGATCGTGATGGGGAGATGGTCGCTTTTGTAAAGGGCCCCTTTCCAATTGAGGATTGGTTTTGGGAAGGGGGCGATCGGGACATCTTTGTGATTGCAGATGACGGAGATAAAACAGGTGTCTCGATCAACAAGAACAGTCCCTCCGCCCGAGAAGCGGCGGACAATGGGAACCGATAGGTGCTGAAAGTCGATATGCTCTTCCACCTTCCCTGAAATGCCCATGACAATGGTGTCTTCCGATCCTTCGTTGATCAGACACCAATTGCGGTCATCGGCGCGGATCAGCGCTTCTTCATATTGCAACTGCCGAAAAATCGGAATGTTGTGAAGTCTAACGAGGTGGAGCGGTTTCAAGTGCCTCCTTTACTGTTTGCTCAAGGCGACGAGGAGGACGGTGATATCAGCGGGCGACACGCCCGGTATACGGGAGGCTTGTCCCAAGTTTTCAGGTTTTTGTTGGGCGAGCTTTTGCTGCGCCTCTTTTCGCAGGCCTGTCACCTTGAGAAAGTCGAAAGAAGGAGAGATTTTGACGTTTTCTGTGTGCGACAGCTTCTGCACCTCGATGGCCTGTCTTTCAATATAACCGTCGTACTTAAGCATCTCGAGCTGAAAGTTGACCTCGGGGCCGTGATCGCGGAAGTCCTCCGGATACTCTTCGAGAAGAGAGGTGTAAGTCTTTCCCGGGTAACAGAGCAGCTGGGCGAGGGTGACCCCTTTGCCGCCCACTTGCTTATAAGTCGACTTCAACCGCTTCGTCTCCGCTTCGATAAGGGTTTTTTTCTTGCAAAACGTTTCGTAGCGCTCGGGATCGATCAAGCCCAGTTCGTACCCTTTTTCCCTGAGGCGGAGGTCGGCGTTGTCTTGTCTCAAGAGGAGGCGGTATTCGGCGCGGCTTGTGAACATACGGTAGGGTTCGTCCACCCCTTTTGTGACCAAATCGTCGATCATCACGCCGATGTAGGCCTCAGAGCGCTTCAATGTAAAACTCGGTTTTTCCTGTACTTTGAGCGCAGCGTTGATCCCTGCGATCAGCCCTTGCGCTGCTGCTTCTTCATACCCGGTTGTCCCGTTGATCTGCCCTGCGAGATAGAGGCCGCTCACGGCATGGGTTTCAAGAGTCGAAGAGATTTGACCGCTTAAGACGTAGTCATATTCGATGGCATAGGCGACGCGGGTGATCTCGGCGTTGCGAAGCGCCGGGACGCTGCGGATAAACTCCAGCTGCACATCAAAGGGGAGAGACGAGGAGACGCCGTTGACATAGAACTCTTCGGTTTGAAGCCCTTCCGGCTCGAGGAAGATCTGATGGCGTTCCTTATCGGAAAATCGGCTCACTTTATCTTCAATCGATGGGCAATACCGGGGGCCGACCGATTGAATCTTTCCCGAATACATGGGCGAGCGGTGGAGGTTGTCTTGAATGATTTTTTTTGTTTCTGCTGTCGTGTAGGTAATGTAGCAGGGAACTTGCGGCAGTCTCGGAATGTTTTGGGTGTCGAAAGAGAATTTGACTCCAGAGACGCCCGGCTGCAGCTCGGTTTCGCTGAAATCGATCGAGCGGCGGTGGATGCGGGGAGGGGTGCCGGTTTTGAGTCTGCCGAGTTTCAGTCCAAGTGCTTCAAGCTCGGCCGAGAGACCGGTCGATGCGGGATCGCCCGCCCGTCCCCCTTTGAGGTTTTTTTCGCCGATATGAAGAAGTCCTTGCATGAAGGTTCCCGAGCAGAGGATGACTGTTTTCCCGAGGTAGGAAATGCCCTCTTTAGTGTGGACGCCCAGCACCCGGCCATCTTCTGCGATAAGACCTGCTGCTGCCCCTTGCTTCAAGAAAAGATTGTCTTGTTTTTCAAGGCGATGGCGCATTTCAAACTGGTAGGCCACGCGATCGCTTTGACAGCGGGGCGCCCAAACGGCCGGACCCTTTGTCTCGTTGAGCATCCGGAATTGGATCGCTGTGAGATCGGCGACGACTCCCATCTCGCCCCCTAAAGCGTCGATTTCCCGGACCATATGCCCTTTCGCTGTTCCCCCGATGGCGGGGTTGCAGCTCATTTTGGCGATGGTGTCGAGAGACATTGAGAGAAGAAGGGTGCGCGCACCCATCCTGGCGGCAGCAAGCGCGGCTTCACAGCCGGCATGGCCCCCGCCAATGACAATAACGTCGAAATGCTCAGGATAGGTCCAGTGCATAGGATTTCATAACAAATGTTATTTTGTTTTGTGACGATCGCGACGGCTGCGCTTTTTACGCTTGTGCTTCGAGATCTTCTTGCGCCGTTTCTTTTTGACAGAAGACATGTTTTCTCCGTTTCGTATTCAGAACTAGATAGTGGATATGGTATAGGATAAGCGACTAAAAGTAAAGGCGCATAAGGTGAACAGTTAATTTTTCAATCTCTTGACTGCTTGGCTTTTAAAAGCAGCACTCAATTCGGGGTGAAATCACTGAACGCTTCGTCTGCTCTTTGGCGGTCAAAATTTTCTTCGGCAGGGGCGCGGAGGGGGGAATAGTTGGCAAACTGGACAATTTCTTTTCTGTAGGTGAAGTTGACGCTGCCGATCGCGCCGTGCCGGTTTTTCGCGATGATCAGCTCGGCCATCCCCGGCTTGTCGTTTGGATCGTAGTACTCGCGGCGCAAAAGGAACATGACAAGGTCGCTGTCTTGCTCGATACTGCCGCTTTCCCGAAGGTCGCTCATCATCGGACGGTGGCCGGCCCTTTCTTCCACTTTTCTGGAGAGCTGGGACAGACAAAGTATCGGAATGTCGAGTTCTCTTGCGAGGTTTTTCAGCATGCGGGAAATTTCAGAAATTTCAATCTGGCGGCTTTCATTGGATCGGGACGAGCCCGACCCGGAAATCAACTGGAGGTAGTCGATGACCAAAAAGCGAATGTCATAGCACTCTTTCATCCGCCTCGCGCGCGCTCGTAAGTCGGTGATTTTCAGACCCGGCTGATCGTCGATGATCAGCTGGTGGTCTTGGATTTGCCCCACCGTGGCGACGATTCTTTGAAATTCCAGTCCGTTGAGCGATCCCGTTTTGATCTTATCTGATTCCACCTCTGCTTGAGAGCAAATCATTCGGTGAACGAGCTGCTCGGCGCTCATCTCCAGGGAAAAAATGCCGACGGGGAGCCCGTTTTTGAAGCAGATATTTTCCGCTATGTTCAGTGCAAGGGCTGTTTTACCCATAGCAGGGCGCGCCGCCAATATCATGAGGTTTGAGTTGTGGAGGCCGTCGATTGTGGTGTCGAGGTCTGTAAAGTGGGTGGGAATCCCCGAGATGCCCACCTCCTGATCGCCGAGTTCTTGATAGCGCTCTTGCCTTTCTTGCAGTTCTTTGAGGTAGGGCTCGCCAGAATCGGATTTTGTGCCGGAAAGGATCTCTTTGATCGTGACTCCGGCTTCGTAGCTGGCCGATTGACTGATTTTGAAAAACGATTGCTGGGCGTCGTCGAGGACCGAGTGGACATCGTCGGGATTTTCAAACGCCGTTTTCTCAACACCTTGCGCAACTGTGATCATTTGGCGGAGGAGCGACTTGCTGCGGACAATTTCCGAATACTCTTCGATGTAAGCAGACGTGCCGGCATATTGGGCCAAAGTCGTGATGTAGGCGGCCCCTCCCACTGCGTCGAGTTTGGTTTGCCGCTTCAGCTCTTCGCAGACTAGGTGGACATCGACAGGCTTATCCTTTTTGAACGCCTCTTTCAGGACGGAAAAGACAATCTTGTGCTCGGTGTAGTAGAAGTCGGTTTCGCGGAGAAAATCGGCGCAGATGTTCAGGCTGTTGATGCTTGTCAGCATACTGCCCAGCACCATCATCTCCGATTCTTTGGAGTTCGGAGGGATCTTCACCTGTGTTTTTGTTTCGGCCATAGAAAGAGAGAATAGCACGTGCGGCATTACGTTTCAATTTGGATCGACTCAGTTTACAGTTTTCGATAAAAGCGATGGTCGGCGAAGTTAAGAAGCTCCCGATCGCCGGGGCTGTCGCCATAGGCGTAGAGCTCGTAAGTTTTTTCGGAACCGAGCAAGGCTTTGAGCCGATCCACTTTTTCTTGGCCGCGGCAATTTTTGCCTTCCAGCTTTCCGGTGATCCTCCCTTGGCTATCGAGCTTAAGCCGACTGCCCAAAACGTCATGGATGCCGAGGCGCTCAGCGAAGGGATGTAGATAAAGATCGGGCGATGCGCTGATCAGAATCAAGCGATGACCTTCTTTTTTGTGCCACTCAACTTGCTCTAAGGCTCTTTTTTTTAATAGTTTCGGAATCAAAACCCCTTGGACGAAATCAACCGCTTCTCTTTCTAGGTCTGCGTAGGGCATCCCTTTTAAAAATTGCGCAATTGTCTTTTCTTTAAGGTCTTGCCTTGTTTTCAGACCGAAACAATACAAAAGAGCGCTCGGGATTAACAAGAGCAGCCCTGAAAAGAAACGGGCAGGCCCCACAACGAAGAGGGCAAAAGGGAGAAAGGTGTCCCTTTTGGTCAATGTGCCGTCGAAGTCGAAAGCGGCGATCGTCATCTTTTTCATGCACTCATTGATAAATGAGAGTTAATATATTTGCAATCAGTTGTTTACAAGCTCGATCTGCTTTTGATTGAAAAAAATAGTAACATACCATCTAATTAAGTTAGTGGAGAGTAAAATAACACTCCAAAAAGTCATGTTTGAACGTGGAGGAAAAAATGAAGTATCTTGATTTAATCGTAAGCATTTTGCTTATTATTGGTGGACTCAACTGGGGGCTTGTCGGTCTTTTCGATTTCAATTTAGTGTTTGCTATTTTTGGAACAACGATTTTGACAAGCATCATTTATATCATCGTGGGTCTTGCCGCGATCTATAAGATTTTCACGCTCGCTCAAAACGCGTAGCCCAGAAACCCTTTTTGATCAGAAGCAAAAAGAGTGCTCAGGCCCTCTTTTTGCTTTTTCTTTTTCTTTCGAGCGCATAGTCTCATTTTATGATCATGAAAATCTTAATCATCGGCTGCGCCGGTTTTATCGGCACCCATTCCGCCACCCGACTTCACGAGCTCGGCTATGAAGTGGTGGGTCTGGATAATTTTAATGACCATACAGACGTCGCCCTGAAACACGCCCGCGAGGCCCTTTTGAAGCGCCAAGGGATTCGCATTGTCGAAGGGGACATGAGAGACGATGAGACGTTGAGGGCGCTCATCGAAAGAGAAAGGCCGACACATATTTTGCATCTCGCCGCACACGCCGGCGTTAGGGCCTCTTGGGAAAAACCGGAAGAGTACAAAGAGGTGAACGAGATTGGGTTTCTCAAAGTGCTCAAGGTGTGCTGCGAACACGACCTCAAGCTCGTCTATGCCTCCTCTTCATCTGTCTATGGCGACAATCAGAAAGTCCCCTTCTCCGAAGATGATCGAGTTGACGATCCCGCAAGCCTCTATGCGTCCACAAAAATTGCAAACGAAAAAGACGCCCTGATCTACCACAAGCGGACCGGACTTGACGTGACGGGCCTCCGTTTTTTCACCGTTTACGGACCTTGGGGAAGGCCCGATATGGCCTATACGAAGTTTGCTGAGGCCATTGTGGAAGGGAGGCCGATTGATGTGTACAACTTCGGTGAGATGAAGCGCGATTTCACGTTCATCGACGATATTGTGGACGGCATTGTCTCTGCTTTGGAGCGCTGCAGCGGCTACAACGTCTATAATTTAGGCCGCGGCCATCCGGAAAGCCTCGGCGCTTTTATCTCGATTTTGGAAAAATATTTGGGAAGGACCGCTCAAAAGCGGCTGCTCCCCATGCAGCCGGGCGATGTTTTGATCACATACGCCGATATTGCAAAAAGTCGCTGTGAATTGGGATATGATCCCAAAATCTCGCTCGATGAGGGACTCAAAAAATTTGTCGACTGGTTTTTGGATTACCACTCAATCGATAAACAGGCGGATTTTGCCGCCGATCACGCCGCCGTTGATGCGACTGTCCTTTGAGAGCAGAACCTCGCCGTTCTTACTTTCAAATCGCACATTTCCTTGAACGACCGCCCCCCGCTTCAATCTCAAAACCTGCTTCCCGTCGAAATTTGGCTTTCTTTTGATCTCAATGTCTTGGACAATGGCGCAGCGGGTAAAAGAGGCAGATTGGCAACTCAGCGCGATCGGTCCCTGGAAAACGCTGTGGTCGGCTTCAAACGACCCTTTCACAAAAACGGGGCCGTGGAGGACGCACTCATGGAGATTGGCCTCACCATGCACCTCGAGCTCAAAGATTTGGCAGCGGCTTGCCTGAAGGCTGCCATTGACTCTCAGAATATCGGTGACATCGCTTTCGAAAGCGGAAAGAAAGCCGCTGTGGGAGTAGGTGTCTAATTCCCTGTGTTTGAGCACAGCGGAACTAAAGTCGATCTCCCCAGAAAGGGGACAGCAGACAACGAGCAGCCAGAAAAAACAAAAACGCACACATAGCCCCTTTTTCACTATCATGCCAGCACGATCTCAAATTTTGCAACCTTGCGGATCTAAATCCTTTTGCGTTAAACTAGGGGACGTCTTCAAATTTGGAATCAACTGAATTTGAGCTCTTTTCCCTTAGGAGGGCGTGCAACAAGAGAGGCAATATTAATCAAATATAGCCCCTCTTCCTAGCGCGCCCTCCTAAGGGAAAATAATCTCAAATTCAGTCATTCGAAATTTGAAGACGTCCCCTAGTGTTTTGCCCAAATAGCTCAGCTGGTAGAGCAACGCATTCGTAATGCGTAGGTCGTCGGTTCGACTCCGGCTTTGGGCAATGATTTCATCAATAGTCAGTTGCGAAGGAAAGGATAAAATTCTGATCAAACAGATTAAGCTTGGGGATACTAGTACTTAGTTAACAAAGTTTTTGATCAAACTCGACATTATAAGCGCCGCGATGAGCCGATCTCAATCTGCTCTATATTGTTAATATTGAGCCGATTGAGATCGGCTCATCCCGGCGGCTTAGAATTCGAATGTGTAGAAAAACTTTGTTAACTAAGTACTAGAAAAACAGAAATACCTGATCTCATTAGAATTGAGCTTGAATCATATACGGTTATGCTCGTTTATGATCCCAACGACCCAGATGGACCCGGTGGGTCAGGGACGTTGGTCAATTATAAAGGGATTAAGGGAATATTGACTGCCACTCATGTTCTAGAGGAGATCATAAAAACTAAATATGTTTGGCTACCCTGTGCTCTACGTCCAGGAACAACAGATATTTGGGATTGTCGGGGTGTTCCATTTGTTCGGATTCTAACTATTGATAATTTGAGCTCGATATCCGGTAACAGAAACGGTAATAAGAGCTTGTGGCCTGAAACCTGCCTTGATATTGCAATAATTCAGTTTAGTGATAAAATTTTTGACGATATTGTAAAAAATTGGAAAAAGAAAATTGTTAATTTATCTTTAATGAGGGAACATTACTATTCTAATGAATGTAGTTATTGGTCACCTGATCATAAACATGATTGGATTTGGACTTTTTCTGGTTACCCTCGAGAAGGTGTTCATCAAGTCGAAGACTCGGTTAGTTGCCTTCCTAACTCTGGAGTTTACCTCGGTGGAGGTGAATGTTTGATTCGAAGTAATATTTTAAAAGATGTGCACGAAGAGTTTATAGGATATGACGCTGATATTATTGAGAGTCAAAAAGGCCCTACACTTGATCATCTACCAAAAAATTTTTCCGGTATGAGTGGTGGAGGCATGTATCAGGTCAAGCTTCAGCTGATTAATAATCGTTTTCATTTGGAAGATATTCTTCTGGCCGGAGTTTTTGTCGCAGAAGCTAAAAATAAGAAGTGGGTGTTGTCACGAGGTCAAATTTCATTATATGATGTTTTTTGTTCATTTCTCGATAAGCAAATGGGCTGTTAATAGAGAATGTTAAAATATAATTTTTCACATAACTTAAAAAAACTCAGCATAGCTTTCGAGTTCTTTGACTATCTTGAATAATCCTGATTTTGGAAGCGCGAACAAATACTCCTCTTGACCGAGTGGTGGATTCTTCAAACGTTTTCTTATTTCTCTTATGGAGTGAAGAAAGGCAGGTCGATCGAGATCTAATTGATCTAAGAAAAAATCATCTGGATGAACTGCTAAAATATCATGTTGTTGCAGGATGTTTTCAGGAAAATCTTTTATGTTGCTAGTGATAATGACTTGAGCGTTGCACTTGATTGCTGCTGCGACAACATGTCGATCATTTGGATCAGGCAGGACTATGGTATCAATTAATTCCTCATAACATCTTATGAGACAATCTGGTAGAGCCTTGTTCATAAAGTCTCTTGTTCTTTCTAATTTTTTCCGTGAGAGATCTGACCGATTTTTTAAAAGATTGCCGATCCATTCTTCATGGATTTGTTCTGTCCATTTAGCCTGAAACAAGCCCTTATTTCCTAGTACTTAGTTAATAAAGTTTTTCTACAAATTCGAATTCTAAGCCGCCGGGA
>CAZVSU010000049.1:0-19669 GCA_964629645.1 uncultured bacterium
ATCACCCCGAAGGGGCGAGCGTAGCGAGTCAATCCCTCTCTTTCCGAAACAAAAGCTGCCCCTTGGGCAGCTTTTTTTTTTGGCAAAGAGGGATGAGAACCCTCGATGAATAGAAAATGGTTCGATCCGATGCCCGAAGGGCAGAGGAAGAGGGCGCCTTATCCCTTTCATGTTGTGTTTTTTAGCCACCCGCTTGCATCGTTTCGTCCGATCCCGTATAGCTTTGGTTAAAAGGGATAGAGAATTTTTACAACTCATTCATTTTGTTGAGGTTAAGATGGCTAAAGAAAAAAAAGTGATGTTGATTACAGGCTCAAGCGGCCGCATCGGCAAGTTTTGCGTCCACCGTTTCGCCGACGAGTACCAGGTTGTCGGTTTTGACAGACATGAACACGCGCACGAAAAAGACATGGTCCACATCAATATGGACATTTCGTCTGACGAAAGCGTCAAAGACGCAATGAGCGAGGTGAGAAATCGCTTTGGCTCCGACATTGGACCTGTGATCCACCTGGCCGCCTACTATAGCTTCTCCAACCAAAATCCCGAACTCTATGACAAGATCACGGTGCAAGGAACAAGGCGTATGCTGGAAGAGCTTCACAAGTTCAACAGCGTTGATCAGTTCATGTTTTCGAGCACGCTTCTTGTCCACAAACCTTGTCAGCTTGGTGAAACGATCAACGAAGAGTCGCCTATTGAACCGAAATGGGACTATCCCAAATCAAAGGTCAAAACCGAAAAAGTGATCAATGACCTGCATGGCGATATCCCTGCGGTCGTTATGCGGATCGCCGGCTGCTACGACGATCTCTGCCATTCAATTCCCATTGCCCATAATATCCAACGCATTTACCAGCATGAAGTCGATGCCCACCTCTACCCCGGCGACACGTCACACGGAAATCCCTTTCTCCATCTGGAGGATTTGACCGATGCCATCCAGCTTGCGGTCGAAAAAAGGCAATCCCTTCCCAACCCCTTTGTCGTGATTATCGGCGAAGACAAAACTCTCGGCTATCAAGAATTGCAAAATGACATTGAACAAATCCTTGAACACAAAGACTTCCATGTCTTCCGTGTGCCTAAGTGGCTGGCAAAAGAAGGGGCGGCTGTTGAAAACAAGCTCCCTTTCTTTGATGACAACTTTATTCAGCCTTGGATGATCGACATGGCAGACGACCACTACGCCCTCGATATTTCCCTAGCTAAGAAGACTCTTGGGTGGACGCCGAAACATTTTGTCAAAACATCCCTTCCGGTCATGATGGAGCTTTTGAAAAAAGATCCGATCAAATGGTACGAAGAAAACGGCCTTAAGGTCCCCAAACATTTAAGAAAACATATCGAGGCACATGCAAAATAATAGTTGGACACACTTTACTCTCCTGATTTTAGGGATCTGGCTCATCGCAAGCGCCTTTTCGTTTACGCACAATAGCCTTGCCATGACCATAAGCGACCTTATGAGCGCCGCGCTTGTGATCGGCCTGACCCTATGCTGGATGTCGCACCCTTGCGTTTGGCCGAGATGGGCAATTGCGCTGGTGGGCGTTTGGCTCCAATTTGCACCTCTGATTTTCTGGGCGCCGGAGGCAGTCTCCTATATCAATGACACCCTTGTCGGCGCTTCAGTGATTGCTTTAGCCGTTCTCCTGACAAGGGATCCCATTGAGGAAGCTGTCCCCGGAGCCTCGGTGCCGCCTGGATGGTCTTACAACCCCTCCTCTTGGCCGCAGAGAATTCCCATTATTTTCTTGGGTTTTTTCGCCTGGATGTTTGCGCGCTACATGGCGGCCTATCAACTGGGATATCTGGACGACATCATCGACCCCGTATTCGGTGATGGAACATTGAAAGTGATCACGTCAAATGTGTCAAAGGCCTTTCCCGTCGCCGACGCCGGCCTTGGCGCTATGGCTTACACGCTTGAAACGCTGATGGGAGCGCATGGCAGCCAAAGAAGATGGCACACCATCCCTTGGTTTGTCGTCCTGTTCGCCATTCTTGTCGTCCCGCTAGGATTCACAAGTATCATTTTGATTATGCTCCAACCGATTATGGTGGGCTACTGGTGTTTTTGGTGCCTGCTCACCGCCGTTTGTATGCTCTTCATGATCGCTCTCGCACTTGACGAAGTCGTTGCCGTTTTGCAATATCTCCATACAGTCCGAGGAAAAGAAAACTTTTCGACAATTTTTTGGCTTGGTGGCGACTCTCAGGGCGACCAAGTGCCCGACCGCACACCCTCTTTGAACTCCAAGGGCATTTTTTCCGGAATGGCGTGGGGCGTCAGCTTCCCTTGGAACTTATGGGTGACAGCTCTTCTTGGAATTTGGCTAATGTTTTCTCCCGCTTTTTTGGGTGAGAGCGGCCTCGTTGCCGACCTCGATCATGTCATTGGCGCATTGACCGTTGCCATTTCGATCATCGCGATGGCGGAAGTCGCAAGGGCTCTTCGCGTGATTAACCTTCTCTTTGCTGTGGTTGCGCTTATCTTGGCTTTTTTTGTGAGTGGATCTGGACTGATAAGTCACATTGTTGTAGGTTTGGCCCTGGGCGTTATGACGCTTCGCCGCGGACCCATAAAAGAAAAGTATGGTTCGTGGGATCGTTTTATCGTCTGAGCTAAAAGTTCAACACATTTGACACTGAATAACTGAATATGAGTAGGATCTGCCTTAGGGAACTCGTCTATAATCTGACGCCTCTTTTTGCCGACCTTAAAAAAGAGGACATCATCAACATTTACGTTCACTCTTTATTAATCTGCCACACAAGCCATAGCGACTTCACCTATCTTCGCCGTAAAGACGACTTAGTCAAACGAACGGTTTTTATCTACCCGAAAAAATTCCAGATTTACATCACTTTAAAAAAACAAGACCTCGATCATATCAATCGGTCGTTAGCTCAATTAAAGGAGCATGCTGCCATCAAAAAAATCATGGGATTATTTTCCGAAATCGGATTCGTTCGTGAACGGGGAAGTAAAAATACCTGCACTCCAATGATTTCTGTTCTTCTGAAGGCTGACCCCGATATCTCTATTTGTGCGAAAGTGACGCGTAAGATCTGCCTCCAAACTGATTTTCTCGAAAAGTGCGAGGCGGTCAAAAGAGTCAAAGTCGAAATGAAATACCGAGAAAATTGCGCCAAAGATCCACACGTTCCGAAGCTTGTCGATCATAAGATCTATGTCGGCTCAAATTCTGGAGACGACTGGGTCAAGCATCTCGAAATCAGTGAGCTTCTCCATCGAGACCTCCACCGGCTCTTATACGAAGACAAAGTTCAACTCACAACACATCAGAAATGGTCTTTACTCAAACAAATCATTCGCGGCCTCGAGTTTCTCCACAGACAAGGCTATATGCACGGAGATATAAAAGCCGAAAACGTATTGGTCGCAGACCTCGATGTCGCAAAACTCGGAGATTTCGGACATGTCACGCGGCCGTCCCGCATTAAATCGACGATTGGCACCCAACGATTTTGGGCACCTGAACAGCTGCGGTATTATATAACGAGACAAAGGGCAGAACGGTGCAGAATCGGGTTTAAAACAGATATTTGGGGTATTGGCTGGATCATCATTCATTTGTTTCAACTTCCCGCTCCCGTTTGGTTCTCGTCGTTATTATTTTTCCTTGACCACCCCGATGAAGCCAACCTTAATCGATGCCTTTCATCAATCAAAAAAGCAGAGGAGGAGATGTTGTCATCAGATATTCCCTACACGATTCTTCGAAAGTGCTGGCAGATGGAACCGGAAAACAGGCCGACGCCCAATGAGCTTCTGAAACTGATCGATGCTATGGCCTAAACAGACGATGGATCATCAAAATCGGACTTAAAGCAACAAGATTCAAAATAACGCAGCATCACGCAGACAACGAGCCCAAAAGTGCCCGCTCCTCCGAGAACCGCTCCTCCTGCTAGAGGCTTACCTACCCACCGTTTCACCTGATCGCCATGATCATCGATCATCGTGTCGCCGACGCCGAGCGCGAACGCGTAAAAAATGAGCGACGAAACGAGTAAAGAACACAAAACAGCCGTGGCATAGAGAGATTTTGCCGCCACGCAGCGTCTTGTCGATCCCGGGGGAATCAAACGGTTTGCGATCAGAACAAATTCCCTTCCACTATTGACCACCTCTTTGTCGTCTTCAGGACCTAGCTTGAGTCCTTCGACTTTCTCCAGCGATACTTCTTTCATCATAAACGGCTCCCACTCGGTAATGATTAAAAATTTTTTATCTCATTTTTTCTGATAAGTGCAAAGAGTCAAATCTTCTTTTTTCTTGAACGATTTCTGAGAGGTTGCTAGTGTAGATGAATCTAAAAAGGAAGTTCCGCTATGTCAACAGCTCTTAAGAGTGGCCCCGTGGAAACCGCTTACAAAAGTGGTTTTATTGAGCGCATTAAAGCCAAGGAATTCACGGTGGGGATTTTAGGCTTAGGCTACGTCGGCTATCCGCTCGCCCTCAATTTCGCCGAGTCGGATATACGCGTGATCGGGTTTGACATCGATGAAAAAAAAATCGAATCTCTTGAGCGGAACCAAAGTTATATCCACTATATCGAAAGCAGCAGACTGAAGAACGCCCGGAATAAATTTCATGCGACGACAGACTTCACAAAAGTACGCTCTTGCGATGTCTTGATCATCTGTGTCCCAACCCCCCTCAACACACACCTTGATCCGGAACTAAAATATGTGACCGCGACGTGCCGCTCCATCGCCCCCTACTTAACCCCTAATACACTGATTTCTCTTGAGAGCACGACTTGGCCCGGAACGACCGAGGAGGTGCTAAAGCCCCTTATAGAAAAAGAAAGCGGGCTTACTTTCGGAAAAGAGCTCTTTCTTTGCTTTTCTCCAGAGCGGGAAGACCCGGGCAATCCGAAATTCAACACGAAAAACACGCCCAAGCTTCTCGGCGGCTTCAATGAGGAAAGTCTGAGGCTAGCGCAAGAAGTTTACGCCCATATCGTTGAAGAGGTCGTCCCCCTCAGCAGCATGGCGGTTGCAGAAGCGTCAAAGCTTTTTGAAAATATCTTCCGCAGCGTCAATATTGCCCTTGTCAACGAGATGAAAGTCATCTTAGACAAAATGGGGATCAATGTATGGGAAGTGATCCACGCAGCATCAACGAAGCCCTTCGGTTTCATGCCCTTTTGGCCAGGCCCCGGCCTCGGCGGCCACTGCATTCCAATCGATCCCTATTATCTGTCTTGGAGAGCGAAAGAGTACGGCGTCTCGACTCGATTCATCGAACTTGCCGGAGAAATCAATCGGGCTATGCCCAAGTATGTGGTCGAAAAAGTGCAAGATTGCCTGAACACATTTGGAAAACCGCTTAAAGGCTCAAAAATTTTGATCATTGGTCTTGCCTACAAAGCTGATGTCGACGATACCAGGGAGAGCCCAAGCTTGGAGCTGATGCGGCTTCTCGAGGACAAGGGGGCCGTTGTCTCCTACCACGATCCCTATTTACCCGTGATTGGTCCATCCCGGGAGTATGGAGCGCTAAAGGGGCGCACCTCCGAAGAGCTTTCAGACCGCTACGACTGTTTTTTGATCGCAACAAAACATAGTTGTTTTTCAGCGGAAAAAATACTATCATTCGGTGTACCCGTTGTCGATACGCGGAACCTCATACCAAGACAAGAGAAGAACGTTTTTCAAGCCTAGGATAAATATGGATTTTATCGATTTAAAAACACAATACGAAAAATATAAAAAGGAGATCGACCGGGAAATTCAAAACGTCTTGAACTCGAGCCAATATATTATGGGGCGCGCAATTAACGACGTCGAGCAAGCGCTTGCCGAATTTGTCGGAGTGAAACATTGTATTACCGCCTCCAGTGGAACCGACACTCTTCTTATGTCGATGATGGCGTTGGACATTGGAAAAGGAGACGAGGTGATCACCACTCCGTTCACATTTATTTCCACTGTCGAAACCATCACTCACCTCGGCGCAACACCGGTTTTTGTCGACATTGACCCTAGAACTTATAATTTGGATATCGATCGGGTTGAAGAAAAAATTACGGCGAAAACTAAAGCGATCATGCCTGTCTGCTTATTTGGTCAAATGCCCGACCTGGAACGTCTCAATGAAATCGCGGCCAAGTATGGGATTCCTGTTATCGAAGATGCAGCGCAAAGTTTTGGCGCTACTTTAAGAGGAAGGAGAAGCTGCAGCCTCACAACAGTAGGATCTACGAGCTTCTTTCCGGCAAAGCCGCTCGGATGTTACGGCGACGGCGGTGCCCTCTTCACAAACGACGACCACCTCGCCGATACACTCCGCACCATTCGCGTTCATGGCGGACCGGTGCGAGACCACTACATACGCCCGGGTCTTAACGCTCGCTTCGACACGATCCAAGCGGCTGTCATTTTGGCAAAACTACCTCATTTCGAAGACGAGCTTGAAGCAAGAGATCGCATTGGAAAACGTTATACCGAACATTTGAAAGAATTCTGTCAGACTCCTTTCGTCCCCGAAGAGTGCACATCTAGCTATGCGATCTACACGATTTGCGTTCCCAATCGAGACGAAATGGCAGAGGCCCTCAAAGAAAAAGAGATCCCCGCCCCTGTTTACTATCCCATACCCGCATACGCTCAACCTGTTTTTGAGTCTCTTGGAGTCAGCGGCCACGATTATCCCGTCACAGAGCGGGTCTGCAAAGAAATCGTCAGCCTTCCGATGCATCCATGGCTGACAGAAGCTGATCAAGATTATGTGATTGAATCTGTCAAAGAAGCGGCCGCAGCAAAAGTATAAATAAAAGGAAAGACGATGGGAAAAAAAACGTGCGCTCTTGTCGGTGCAGGATATTGGGGTAAAAATCTCGCCCGTAATCTTTTTAATTTAAACGTTCTCCATACAATTTGCGACACTAACGAGGCGCTTCTCGATTCGTACCAGGAAAAATATTCAGGCGTCGAAGTGACATCGAATTATAAGCATATGCTTGAAAACCGCGAGATCAAAGAGGTGATGATCGCCGCACCCGCTTTCCAGCACTACCGGCTCGCCAAACAAGCTCTGCTCGCAAAAAAAGATGTGTATGTCGAAAAACCTCTTTGTCTTGACACGGCTGAAGCGAAAGAGCTGGTCCATCTAGCTGACGAGCAAAATGCCATTTTAATGGTGGGGCACATCCTCCATTACCACCCTTGTGTGAGAAGGCTTCAAGACCTTGTCTCTGCCGGAGAGCTCGGAAAAATTCAATACATAACGTCGAACCGCTTAAATTTGGGGAGTTACCGCACGGAAGAGAATGCTCTTTGGAACTTCGCTCCCCACGACATTTCGGTCATTCTTTCTCTCTGCTCGAATCGTCTTCCCCAATCGGTCCGGTGTACCGGCGGCGCTTATCTCACAGAGGGTGTTGCAGACAACACACTCACGACATTGAAATTTTCAGATGATCTTCAAGCCCATATCTATGTGAGCTGGCTCAATCCCTTTAAAGAGCAGAAATTAACTGTCGTCGGCTCGCGCGGCCTTGCTGTTTTTGACGACACGCTCCCTTGGGGGGAAAAGCTTAAGCTTTACCGGAATCATGTGAATTGGGTGGATGGAAACAGGCCTGTGGCGACAGCTCCCGAGCCGGAAGCTTTAGATCCAGACCCAAAAGAACCATTGAAGGAAGAATGTCTTCACTTTTTGCACTGCTGCAGAGAAAGAATCCGGCCCGTCACAGATGGGGAGGAAGGTCTTCGTGTTTTGAGCGTCCTTCAAGCTGCTGAGCAAAGTTTGCAAGCAGACGGGGAATCGATCGCCCTTGGCGACACCCAAGCCAAAACTCATCAAACGATCCATCCTACGGCAGTGGTTGATCCCGGCGCTCAAATCGGTTCGGGCTGCCAAATTTGGCACTTTAGCCACATCTCCAAAGATGTCTCCATCGGCGAAGAGTGTCGCATCGGACAAAATGTTTACCTCGCTCCCGGCGTTGAACTTGGTCGCAACGTCAAAGTACAAAATAATGTGAGCCTCTATTCCGGAGTGACCTGCGAAGACAATGTCTTTTTGGGACCCAGTATGGTTTTTACCAATATTTTAAACCCGAGGTCGGAAATCGTCCGGAGGGATCAATACCTACCGACACTGGTTCGTAAGGGGGTCACAATTGGCGCCAACGCGACGATACTGTGCGGAATCGAACTCGGTCGATACGCTTTTATCGCAGCGGGCGCGACCGTAACCAAAACCGTCCCGCCGTTTGCTTTGATGGTGGGCTCGCCGGCTAAACAAACAGGCTGGATGAGCCGTACAGGAAACAAGCTCGACCTGCCGTTACGCTCCGACCGTCAGCTCACATCTAAATGCCCTGCCACCGGAGACATTTACCAGCTCGAGGGCAGCGAACTGACTCTCCTCGGTGCAGAAAAGGATTTAAGCGCTAGACAAGAACTCGTCGACGCCAAGTAAAGCTCTATGCCACGGTTGACCGCGTCTTTAACCCGCAGTCCGATACCTTTGGACAGGCCCTTCTTTTTGTTCTTTCTCCTTCTTCTCCTTATGGTCTGTCGGGGAACATTAGAGTTTGCCCTTGGCAAAAAACTTGCCATGATCGTTCAATTAGGGGGCTTGATTGCCCTAGTTTCGTTTTGCTTCGCCCCGAAATATATTCAGAAAAAACAAAAATGGCTTTTCATTTTTACCCTTCTCTTCCTAAGCGCAGCCCTCTTTAGCTGCCTGGTCACTTTCCTGAAAACAGAAAGTCTCATTTGGATCGTTTATATGGCTTTCAACGGAGGGCTGCTCCTTATAGCCCTTTTTTTAATTCGGACATTTAGACAGTCTGAACTCAGCATAAGTCCTGGCCCTGCCTTAATCGCGATTGGCTGGCTGCTTTTACTCGTGGGTGTTTTAGAACAGCTCGGACTCGTTAAGATGACCGGCTCCGGTGAAATGTTTGTGATTCGACCGGCATCGCTGACAGGCAGTTTTTTGCACTATCCCCTTGTGATGGGTCTGATCGGATTGATTTGCATTCAAAATTATGCCCGGCATAAAACACCTTTATATTTATTATCCGGCACCATTTTCTGTCTCAGTCCATTTGTGTCTGCGTCCCGATCGGGTGTCATGATTGTTTTAGCTGCATTTTTTTTCTATCCTTTCTTTTTGCCCATACGCCGCTCAAAACCCATCTTATTGGCTTACCTGTTGTTTTTTGCTTTGCTGATTTCCTTATTTTTTTTCTTTTCCAAAGAAAATCGGTCTTCGCTCTTGCATAACTTGCTTTATCGGTTAGTCTCATCTGTCAATACGAAGTCGGTCGGAAACAGTGTTCGCGTCGAGATATGGAGCAGAGTGGTCGATGAGTATCTCTCAACAAATCTTTTGGTAGGCGAAGAAGCGGGTAAATACACCAACTCCTCAAACAATATGAAAGCAAAGAAAACGATGGACTTGAATCGAAGTTACGTCACGGAGTCGAGCCCCCTTCAGCTGTTGATGAACTTCGGGCTGACAGGTATGATCCTCTTCTATGCAATTCTATTTCAAATTCCCCGTTTCATCCATCCTGAGCATCTGTGGCTCAAAGCTGCCTTTTGGGCGGCAATGGCGCAAACATGTGTTTATCAGTCGATTGAAGTTGTCCCTTTCGTTGTGCTCGTCTTTTTTTTCCCATGGATCTCTCAGAGTTTGAATAGGGAATTAATATCTTAATTCCTTCATTATTAGATTGTTATCACTGATAGACAAAAACTGTTCCCTTTTATAAGATCCGAATTGAAGAGACAATTGGTCGTAAGAGACCAATTCTTAGATTCACCCCAAGGAGTTCATCAATGAAAAAAAGAGATTTTTCCAAAAACGGTTTAGCCAAGCTCGCTCTCATGGGACTTGCGGCTGGCTTAATGGTTTCAAATAGTGCTGATGCAGGCATGAATCACTATGGATATAGCGACGATTCGAATCAGCAAATCGCTCGCGGCGGCTGCCCGGGCAAATGCCCAGGAAAAGACCGCTCAAACGGCAATGGAAACGACCAAAATAGCAGAACGCGCCGATATGATCCAAACAGTGGCCAAGATCAAGTGTCTATGTGGGATTATAACAAAAAGAATGGCAACGGCAACGGCAACGGCAACGGCAACGGCAACGGTAATGGTAATGGTAATGGTAATGGTAATGGTAACGGTCTATTCTCAATGAAGCAAAACGGTAATGGTAATGGCAACGGCAACGGCAACGGCGACGTCAACAACGGAGACTATCGCTATCGAAATGACCGATTTTCGATGCGCGACGACAACGGCGAGAATGGAAAAAGAAACGGCTACAGGAACGATTACAAGGATAACAACGATGACGACGATGACGATGATGACGATAACGGAGATCTTTCCATGCGAAATGGAGACAGCATGAAAAACGGCAATATGAAAAACGGTAACAACAAAAACGGAAACATGAAAAACGGCAAAAACGGCGATTCAGCTTGCGGGGGTCCCGGAGGCTGCGGCGGCCTTTCTCTTTAATTGATTCCGACAACATGCGGCTGAAAAAAGCCGCATGTTTTTTTTTGGAGTGTGTTATGAAAAAAAGAAATCTCAAGAAGCTCGCAGCCCTTGGACTTGCCTCGGGACTTCTCGTTTTGTCGGCAGTGGATGGGCAAAATATAATAAGCGAAGAGATTGAATCCGTCGAAGGCGAAGACCCTGCCGATGGATCTGTTCCGGAGTTGGATGACGAAAATTACGATCCGAACTCCGAAAACGAAGGTTATTACCTCATGACAGAGCAAGAGCTCCTCTTGCAACTCAATCAAAGGGGGCGTAAAGTCTACAATAGCTTGTCACCCGAGGGAAAAACACTTGCATTGAAGGTGGCCAGCCGGCGATGCAACAACGCGAATGAATGTAAAGGACTCAATGCTTGCCGTACCGACGATAATGATTGCGCCGGGCAAGGATCTTGCAAAGGGCAAACAAAATGCGCGATCGGTGATAAAAACCTAGCGGTCAAGCTCGTTGCGAATAAAATGGCGGCGAAAAGGCAAGAGATAGAGCAAAATGGGAAAGACTAATCACACGATTCCGAACTTAGGGATTGGGCTTGGGCTCAGAATACCGCACTATGACGATATCTTCCGCGAGTGGCCCGAAGTTGACTGGTTTGAAATCATCAGTGAAAATTTTCTCGTTGACGGCGGGAAACCCCTCGAGAACCTCCATCGTATTCTTGAGCGTTATCCCGTCGTTCAGCACGGCGTCTCTTTAGCGATCGGCAGCCCCGATCCACTCGATTTCGACTATTTGGGCAAACTCAAAAAACTTGCCCGTATCACCAAAACCCCCTGGATTTCTGACCATCTTTGCTGGGGCAAACTTGCAGGGGCCCATTTTCACGACCTCCTTCCCCTCCCCTACACAAAAGAAGTCATTGATTTTGTCTCGGAAAGAGCGCGAATCGTCCAAGATTTTCTAGAGGTGCCTTTCGCCCTGGAAAATCTTTCATCATATGTCGCATTCAAAGCAGATGAAATGCAGGAATGGGAATTTTATTCTGCCATTGTCGAAAAAGCCGATATTTACATGATGCTCGACGTGAACAACATCTACGTCTCAAGCCGCAACCACGGCTTTTCCCCGAGCGATTACATCGACTCGATCCCGATGGAAAGGGTTCTTCAAATCCACCTTGCCGGTCATCGGGACTTAGGCGATTATGTGATTGATACCCACGATGATTACGTCTGCGATGCCGTCTGGAAGCTCTATGCCGATGTTTACCCCAAAACAGGAGGTGTTTCCACCTTGCTGGAGTGGGATGACAACTTCATCAGCTTCCAAGAAACGTGGGAAGAGGCCAAAAAAGCCAAACAGTTTCAAAAGGGGCTGCTCGTCTCATGACCGTACCGCAAGAACTGCTTGAAACGCAGCGTTGGTTTGGCAGCATCATCGAAAGACCCATCGACATCAACAGCCGAATGAATCCCATTTCCCCATCCGGCGTCAGCATGGAAGAAGAAGCGAAGGCCTACATTTTGCCAAGCCCAACCCTAAGGCCCCACGAACGCATCCAAATTTATAATCAGCAGTACTGGTGGCGTTTGCTCTCTATCTTGCACGAAAATTTACCGCTCCTTGTCCGTCTTTTCGGGTATGTCGATTTTAACCAAACAATTGGGTTTCCTTACCTCACAGATCACCCACCCGATTCGTGGTCGCTCAACCCTCTTGGAAGCAAAGTCGTCGAATGGCTCGAAAAAAACTATGATCAGGAGGACCGAGACTTTGTGATCGACGCGGCTCGCGTTGACGTCGCTTATAATGATGGCTTTACAGCCCTTCAGCTCCCTCCCCTCTCTCAAGAGGATAATCTCTATGCTCTTTTGGAGATCCCTTTGCGCCTTCAGCCCAGTGCGTCTCTTTACCGCTTCGACTCCCATCTTTTTCCCTTCCGCCAAGCGATGCTTCAAAAAGAGCCGGACTATTGGGAAGAGCACGATTTTCCCAAGCTCGCCAAAGGGGCGCAAGTCTGTACGCTTCTCTACCGCAATAAAAAATTAAATCTCACTTTTGAAGAGATTCATCCCGGCGAACACTTCCTTTTGTCTCTCTTTCAAAAAGGAACCACGATCGCTCAGGCGTGCGACGCTTTAGAGGCGCAGCCCTCTTTCATGATTCAAGAGGCGGAAGCAAAGCTACCAGAATGGTTTCAAAAGTGGGCGCTGCGCGGCCTCCTCGCAAAATCCTAGGATTTTGATACAAAACAGTTTATCATTGATTCATGACCCCACGTGATGCTGCCTACCAAGCCGTTGTTTCGTCCGTAAGAGAGGAGCAATTCGTCCACTCTTTTCTCGATAAATGGAACGCCTTTGACCGCCCTGATTCAAGAGATTTTGGTTTTGCACTTGAGCTGGCAACCGGTACCGTTAAGCGGCTGCTGACTCTCGACCATTACGCGCACCAACTCGCCGCTCTTAAATTGAAGAGAAAAGAAAAGATTTTGCTGTATACGGCCCTCTATCAGGCCATTTATATGGATAAGGTGCCGATGCACGCTCTCGTCAATGAAAGTGTCGCCCTGGCTAAAAAATATAGTCACGAAAGATTTGCCAAGTTTTTAAATGCCGTCCTAAGAAAAATTCCCGAAGCGGAGTTAACCTTGCCGCAAGACGACTTAAGTATCGCCTTTTCTTATCCCACTTATTTCATTCAAGAACTTAAGAAGCAGTTTTCCGAAACTGACATGATGGAAATTTTAAACGTCGGAAACCGACCTCCGATCGTCATGGGACGCTCAAGGTCAACAGGTCGTATCGATAGGATTGATGATACGTCTAAAGCTATTAGTTCCCAAGACATCTACATCCAAAACGAGACTCCGGTATCCCTCGTGTATGACTGCGCAAAGCGCATGACTGAAAAGCCCGATTCTATTCTCGATCTCTGCGCCGCTCCCGGGGGAAAGTCGCTTTTGCTTCACGATATTTATCCCGAGGCTCAGCTGACACTCAACGACGTCTCAGAAGAAAAAATCAAGCGCATACGAGACAATCTCTCCTTTTACGAAGTTGAAGCAAAGGTCACACAGTGGAGAGGAGAGGAATACCCCTCACATGAACAGTACGACCTGGTTTTAATCGACGCTCCTTGCAGCAACTCCGGCGTCTTAAACAAACGGCCTGAAGCGAGATGGCGCCTCACACCCGAGACCATCAACTCTCTTCGTTTGCTCCAGTCGAAGCTTATCCAACATGGAAAGTCCCTTGTCAAACCGGGCGGGCAACTTTGGTATATGACTTGCAGTATCTTAAGGCAAGAGCACGACCATCCTGAGTTGAATCAAAGTCGTGCATTCCGTCGCCTTATCCTCCCGAGCGAAGAAGGATATGACGGCGGGTTTGCAGCTGTCTGGAAAAATGTATCATCCTCTCTTTCTCTATTTTAGGAATCATTGTCTCTGATTTCGAGAATTTGATATACCAGTGACAGCGAGGCGGCTGATGTTCGAACGGTTTTTTCTCGAAAGAAAAATGGATTCTCCATTCTTTAAATGGATGGCGATTTTTGTTTTGACCCTTTTGCTTTACTATTCCGCTCGGCTTGGAGGTCAGTTTGGAATACAAGGTCTTGCGCTCGATTTTTCGTTGATTTGGCCGGCTGCAGGTATCTCGCTTGCGGCGATTCTTCTGTTTGGATTTCATGTGATCCCGGGGATCTTTCTAGGGAATTTTCTTTACAACTTTTTTGAACTGCAAACGTTCAATAGTTCTTTGTTTGAAAATCTGACGGCGGCGTTATTTGTGGCTTTAGGCTCTACCTTGCAAGCCGCTCTCGGTGGCACCATCATCCGACGCTACTGCTCATACGAATATTTCGGAGGATTAAGAGATGTTCTTATTTTCCTCATTCCTGCAGGGCTTTTGACTTGTGTCGTGGGGAGTTCGATAGGAAATTTGACTGTCTATTTTTACGGGGGACTTGAAGGAAAGGACTTTTGGTACACCCTCATCACCTTTTGGCTCGGCGATTTAATGGGGGTTTACGTCTTTACGTCTCTCATTGTGATCTGGGCTTTAGACAAACCAAAAGTCCCGATCAAAAGGCATCTAGTTGAGGGAACTGCGATTCTTTTGTTGTTTGTTTTGGTCAGCTCTCTTACTTTTTTTCAAAATTTCAGCTTGACTCACCTCTATCTGCCGCTTTGTATCTGGGGAACCTTTCATTTTTTCTTTCATGGCGCCACGACTCTGGTCTTCTTGACAAGTACGCTCACCGTCGTTTTGACTTCTTTAGGTTATGGCCCTTTTGTGCCGAACGCCTCAATCGTTAATCCTCTTCTTTTTTTGGTGAGCTTTCTCGAGGTGAATATTGCCACGGCCCTCTTACTCGCTGCTGTCTTAAAAGAACGAGAGCAGGCCAAACTTGTGATCGAAAGAAGCAATCTCGACCTGCAAGAAGAGGTTCATGAAAAACTTGAAGAGATCCAAGAGATCTACTACGAGATCTTTCTTAAGGAAAGAATGGCAGCAGTCGGCAAAAAAACCTCTGAAGTCACGAGGCAAATTCTTCTCTTTTTGAGTCAGATCAAAGACTTCGCTTTGAAAGGGGCCGGCTCGTGTCAACAGTTAGAGGAGCGCCTGCTCACAAAGGAGAGTCAAATTCCCGAAGATGTCCAGTTGATTGACCGTTCCTTCGGCCTGATTCTGCAAGCAGAAAAGGAAGCTCACTATATTGCCGAAACCATCTTGAATCATATTGATATGACCTCCGACGATAAAATCGACATCAAAACAGTCAATGTTCATCATTTGCTCGATCAAAGACTCGGCGAAATACAAAATAAGTACCGGGAAAGGGATGAATTGACCAATCTTGTCGTTGAGCGGAATTACGACCCGAGGGTGGCCTCCATCACCGGACTTCCATGGGAGTTGGCATTTTCTTTTGATCAACTTCTCGACAGGATGTTCCATTCTATGACCGAAAAGCAGCGTCTCATGGAGGGAGACTACACGCCTAAGCTCACGATTGCAACAAAAGCCACATTCAACGGCCTCGATATTGTGATGCAAGACAACGGAAAAGGGGCCTCTCGTAAAGAGCTCGAGTCTTTTTTCCACCCCTTTGCAGAGGAAAGCGAAGAGCGAAAAGATGATCTTGGGCTATCTCTTGCCTTCGATATCATCGTCAAACTGCACCACGGCAATATCTTAGTGTCCTCAGAGGAGGGGGAGTTCCTCAAACTGACGGTCAAACTTTTAGAAGAGGTGCACCATGGGATCTTCCGCCTCAGAAAAGGTAAAGACCGGATCCTTCCTGTTCCCACTAAAGGCGCTTAAATTGACATCCTGTCTTTTTATTTCAGCGCCGCGGCAGGCGGCGATCACTCCCCTTGTGACAGAGCCGTCGGATCGGAACGAAAAAGCTCAACAAGAGCCATCGCGCCTAAACCCGCCAGCAAAGCAAAAGCGGCGTTCGGCACAGGGAAATTTAAGAGGAGAGCGAGTAAGATGACGAGTTGCAAAACCGTGGTCAACTTACCGCACCAAATGGCGCGAAGACGATATTCCCTTGCCTTTCCTTGCAAAAGCAAGATGAGCGCGAAAAAAGCAATCGCGGCATCGCGCGTGAACATGGCCGCAATCTTCCAAGCGTCCATATTATGCTCGGTAAAAAGGACAGCGACCGCAACAACGACGAAAAATCGATCTGTGAAGGGGTCGAGAAATGTGCCGACCCGTGTCGTTTGTTTCCAGCGGCGCGCAAGAAAGCCGTCAAGTCCATCCGATAAGAGAGCAAGCAAGATGGCAACGGCTCTCACCCCGACATGACTTTGAAAAAAGGCCAGCGCAAGAGGAATGCGCATAAATGAAATAAGGTTGGGAGCAGTGAGCATGGGTGGCCGCCGGTGGTCTAAATGTACATCATACTCTTATTCCCCCTTATCGAACAAGGAAGAACAATCCTTTGATTCCCAGGCTTTTCGGAGAGCGTCGCCCCTCTTTTTCGAAATTCCGCCAAGAAATTCAATCGATTGCAAAAGCCTAGCTCTTGTTCTTTCTTTTCCCAGTATGCCAACTGATCCAAAGAGAGGGGGGCCCTTTCTTTTCCCCATAATGCTGGAAAAGAGAGCGGGCATCATGGCCTTTTTGTGATTGATGCCGCATACGTCAGCGACGATTTTGGATCCCTTTTGCATTCCCTCACTGCTCCAATCGGCACTCTCTTCCAATTGCCAAATCATGGCCTGTAAGAGGGAGGCGACCTGGACCGATTCTAGCTTTCCTATCTGAAACAGCTCTTCTGAATAGTCGAGTTCGTTGATGAAGAAAAAATCGCAAAGCGTCATGAAATCGCCGAATGTTTTGATCCGGGAATGGGCCAATGGCATCAATTTTGCCATAAACGCGTCATTGAACATCCATTCCTTTAAGCGATCCCAAAGCTTTTCTTCGGGGATATTTTGGATGATGTATTGCTGGTTGAGCCAATCGAGCTTTTTCACATCGAAAACAGCGCCTGAAACGCCGATGCGCTTTGGGTCGAACTCTTTGATAATCTCTTCCAAGGGATAGATCTCCCGGTCCCCTGTCATGCTGTAGCCCATCAAAGTCATAAAATTGAGAAATGCTTCCGGCAAATAACCGCTGTCTCGGTAGAAAAAAATGGAGGTGGGATTGCGTCTTTTCGAGAGCTTCTTCCCGTCCATACCCAGCAGCAGCGGCATATGCATAAAGAGAGGAGGCTCCCATCCGAACGCCTCGTACAAGAAAATATGCTTAGGCGTTGAGCTGATCCACTCGTCTCCTCGGATCACGTGAGAGATCTTCATCAGGTGGTCGTCCACAATATTGGCGAGGTGATAAGTAGGAAATCCATCCGATTTTAAAAGCACCTGATCGTCGACGTCGGCCCAAGGGGTCGTGATGCGTCCCTTGATCGCGTCTTCAAAAACGCACTCGCCCGACAGGTGTGTTTTCATCCTGATCACAAAAGGACGCTTCTCAACCCCTTCAAATTGGTGAATTTCTTCATCTGAAAGATTGCGGCAGCGGCGGTCATAGCCTTGCCTCCCCCCTTTTTTTTGCGCCACCAGTCTCCTTTCGGCAAGCTCTTCAGCCGTGCAGTAGCATTTATAGGCCTTTCCCTCATTCAGAAGCTGCTGAGCGTACTTTCCGTAATGTTCGAGACGTTCCGATTGACGATAAGGGCCGTATTCTCCGCCGATATCGGGCCCTTCATCCCACTCTATCCCGCACCACTTAAGGGACTTATAAATATTTTCTTCATATTCAGGGCGGCTGCGTGTGCGATCTGTATCTTCGATTCTTAAAATGAAGCGGCCATTATTATGACGGGCAAAAATCAGGTTGAAAATCGCCATAAAAGCTGTGCCGACATGGGGATCGCCTGTTGGAGACGGCGCAATGCGTACGCGGACGGTCATCGTTGATTCCTTTCGATAAAAATATTCAAATATTGCGTCGATTTTACCAATTTTTAATCCAGAATGTCTACTCTTTTCTCCTTGTCAACAGATGTCCGACATGCGATAAATTTGATAAGGAAGCCAAAGGAGAGAAAGAGCTTATGTCATTCGTTCCTTGCCATATATGTGCAGAAGACAATATCCCTAAGCACCACTTTAAAAACTATCTTTGCGAAAATGACAACCACAAAACATGCACCGCATGCAGCTGGAATTGGTTCAAGCAAAAATTAAGCCCTTATATGGAAAATTTGAATGAAACAGATAAACAGTGGACCTGCTTTTTTTGCCGGTCCCTGACGCCCCATAAGCATCAAATCAACACTCTCATCGAAGACGCTTCCCAACAAGGGTTGATCAGCGAAAAAGAAAAAACCAGATATCAAACCATGACAGATATTGCTTATGCCCAGCCTGTCCCGACCAATTTCCGCTTGCGGTTTCACCCTATCGACTTCCACAATCCATTGACCAAGGTCATCTCCACAATTTTTTGGCTCACTGTTTTTATCGTCGTCGGCACTCTTTATGTCGTGACAAAAGTCGTATCGGCAGTCAATCACTGGCTGTCGCAGCAGACAGGATTTGAACCGATGACTCTCTTGACCATCGAACTGAACCTTATGCTCATCCCACTTTACATGAGAATGTTGTAGAACGTCTTCAAATTTGCAATCAACTTAATTTGAAGACGTCCCCTAAATCCAGCCACTCTTCTGCCAAAACCAAAAAGGAGGAAGAGATGGGCGAAGAACTGAGTGCATCTAGTACACCTTATAAAAAGTTTTTGATCTAATTCGGCATTATAAGCGCCGCGATGAGCCGATCTTAATCTGCTCTATATTGTTAATATTGAGCCGATTAAGATCGGCTCATCCCGGCGGCTTAGAATTCGAATTTGTAGAAAAACTTTGTTAACTAAGTACTAGACGGTCTTGGAAGCAAAGGATCGGTCAATGGTTGAAGGGGCGCCGTGAGAATCATTTCACCTACACGCAGGCGATTTATTGGAAGGGGCATTTTCTGGACAAGACGGCCATAACAAAGAGGTTCATCGAATGACACGACGGCAGGTGGGAAAACTCGGGAGTTGTCATTGAAACATCAGACCTTCGCATCCGGCTAGCAGCTGATTTCGACCCCTTCAGCTTTTCTCCGCTGCCTTGCCCTGCTAAAGGAAAAGGCATGCCGAGAGCTGAGAAAAGCGGGCAATGCCCACATTTTTGTGTTTGAAAAACCCGTCAATTGGAGCTTGACGGGTTTGGCAATCTTCAAGAAGAAAAAGAAGAGAAGCATACAGTTGCCGCCCATGCCAAAAAAAAGCTTAAAAAAAGAAGGCCAGGTAAAAATAACCCTTCCTGCCGATATTCCTGTTGGGGAGAAGATTTGCGATATCAGTGAGAAGCTAATCATCAACGATCTGATCAAGGAAATAAAAGAGAAGCACAAAGAACCGAGGATTCTCCCTAAATCAAATCTTATAAAAGCCCTGAAATATTCTTGCGGCTTGATTCCCCACCTAAAAATAATCATCTTAAATCTTCCTTTTTCCCCCTAGATAACAATACCGTGGAAAGAGCGATACGCCCTTTTGCCCTCGGCCTCAAAAACTGGCTTTTTTTGTAAGCGTCAACGGTGACGCATCTTTTTCCTGACCACCTGAAATGTTATCCTTCC
>CAZVSU010000050.1:0-19073 GCA_964629645.1 uncultured bacterium
ATTGCAAGAGAGTATGACCGAATCAACCCTAGAGGGCGAAACCAACCCTACAGAGGGACGATCCCGGACCTTCACCGTTTGTCGGGGCGGGAAAAAAGCACGCTCTGTCATTATCTCTATATCAAAAATGACCTCAAAACCGGCAGCCCCGCAGTCAAAGAGAGGGCTCAGCAGCGCTTTGCCCGCGAGCTTTCGAGACAAAGAATGGGCGGACAGCGCTCCTACGCAAATCAAGGAGGCGCACCATCACGCGTTTTCCAAGCTGTTTTTGGAAATCGTGTGAACTAATCAAATTGGGTGGGGATTCATTTTATTGAACACTTCGATTTAACGATCCGTCTGCTCACCAATTCGATGGGTGGGCTTGCGTATTTTTGAGTAGATCGCTATAAGTACAGCTTTAAGCCGGACTTTGCTGAATGCTCAAAACGTTGACACGACTCTTGATCTTATCCATCGCCTTGCCTGCCTTTGGCTATGGCGACCTTTTCTTTTTTCCGGCTCTTTCGACCTCCTCCTCGGGGACGGCGTACGCCAATAGTGCATCCGGAACCGAAGACATTACCCAGCAATTCTATAACCCCGCCGTTCTTCCTTTTTTCCATGAACCGGAAGCGGGGGTAGTGGGAAGCGTGATCTTTCCGCGCGACACGTTCACCGACGGAATCGCTTTCACTGAAAACAACACCGCCTTGGCTTTAGACGGGAGCATCAAGGAGTTTGCCCAAGATATCGGCGGCGGCGGGTTTTACGGCCTTCTTCCGATGCCGAGACATATTTACCTCGGTCTTGCCGTGACGACTCCCTGGAGGCGCAAGCAGACATACGCCGGCGACTGGTTTGGGCGCTACTATGGAACGCGCCTTGAAATGATGTCGACCAATATTGCCCCATCGATTGCCTTCCACATACGGGACGTCCTCGCCTTCTCCGTGGCCGCCCAAGTGGACTACCTCAACGTTAAGTACGAAGAGGCCATCGATTTTGGATCCATTGCCGACTCCCTCGGCATCATGGGGGCATCGCCGGGAAACCAGGACGGGTTCTTCAAACTGAACACAGGCGACTGGAGCTACGGATATGTCGTCGGGGTGATCATGAAGCCCTGTCACTATATCCGGCTTGGCGCGAGTATCCGTTCCAGCGTTAAGCACAACTTTCATTTTATTCCTCAATACACTCTGGGCAATATAGGAGAAAGTGTTGTCGCTGAAACGGGCTTCTATAACCCGCAAGCCGATGCGTCGATGGAAATCAACACACCGCGGATGATTGTCGCCGGCATCCACTACCAGCACGACTGCCAGTGCGAGTTAATGGCCAGCACCATCTGGAAGTCGTGGTCCGACACAAATGGCATTCGTGTTAAATTTGCACTTCGCGACCAGCCCGATCTCGTGATCGTAAAAGATGGCTGGAGAGATACCTTCGGTATCGCAGTAGGGGGCAAATACTACAATCCTCTGCGCACGTGGTATGTGCGCATCGGGGCGATGTATGAGGAAAATCCGGTTCCGTCGGAGGCGACGCAAACGCCTCTTTTCTACGGGGAAGAAACCGGCACGATCGCGGCGGGAATCGGATGGAATTTTTGCCAATGCGCTTACTTCGATATCGCCTGGGACCACACGTTTTCAAGAGATCCGAAGATCAACCAAGTGTTGACTGACGAAGGGAACGCCTTCAGAGGCGATTTATCGGGAAAAATTCAAACGATGTCCGATACAATCAGCTTTTCATTCGTCGCAGTTTTTTAAACCCCTGATTGCCCCTCTCATCAGTGTGTGAGCATCAGTTTTTCCGAAACGACACCCTGATCGGTCACGACAAAATTACCGCGATCGTCGGTATATTGGCTGATGCGGTCTTCAGATTCACCATGAAAGTATTTGGCCCAAAGCCATGTGAACCACGGATCGCTTCTGATGGATTCGCTGTCGTAGATGCAGGCATTCGACCCGAGCTTCCATTTCGCCGATAACGCCTCCCATACTTTCGCCTCTTCCTCCTCCTCGCATTTGACCCTGACAAAAGAGCGTGCTTGCCTGTCGTAAACCGATTTGATTTTTCCCCTTTGATCAAATTTTCCAAGCTCGTCGCTGCGAAAAGGAGTCGAGACATAATCAACCCCTTCTTTCCCCGTTGAAAACTGCGTCTCATGAGTGACGCGGGACCAGAGCACAGCAAGGTCTGCAGCATCTTCTTTCCGCTCGTAAAGGCGGTAGTGGTACCCCAGCCAAGATTTGAGCTGTCGATCCTCTTCAAGGCTATAGGTGGCTCCGAGGTGCACCTCCCCTCCTGTCGGAACAACGTCTCCGGTTTCGTGGCTCCTCTGAATAAAAAAGCCGCAATCCAAACGGCGCATCAGTTCGGAATGAGAAAGCCCCCACTGCTTAAACCGCTCGTTGTCTATGTCGTTGGTGCAAGGGTCGTCATAGAGCATCGCGACGCAGGTGCAGCCGGAACAAGGAATGCGGCCTTGGTTCAAAAAATAATAGATGATGTGGGACGCAGCGCATGCCCCGCCGAGACTGTGGCCGGTCAAGACAATGTTTTGCTTTTTCTTAAGCGAAGGATGCTCCCCATCTTCCATCGCGATATCGCTGAGTCTTTCCACCCATTGCTCTAAGATCGCTTGTTTGTCTTCGTCATCGGCTTTTTGAAAGAAGACCTCAAACTGCGACAGATCGCGGACCAAAAAGCGGGAATCTTCTCTCGCTTTGAGGAAAGAAATTTCGTAGTAGTTCAAAACGTGCCGAAAGATCTCGTCTTTCAAAGAGACAATCGAAAACTTGGCGACGGGATCTTCTTCCTGCTCCGAAAACGTCGAAAGCTCATCGAAGAGATCTTGCGCTATTTTTGTTTCATTCTCTGTCGTAATCGACTCAACCAACCGCTCCGACCATCCCAAACGGATCAAGCGTGTGATGTCGCTGTAGGAGGGAAAGCGGCTTCTTTTGCTGCGATAAAGACGATTCAAAACAGCGTCGTACTTCCTGACGATGCTCCTTAAGTCTTTCCTTTTGAAGTCGCGCGTCAGATACGCCTCAAGCGATTGGGTCGCCTTCAAAAGGCTTTGAAAGGCCGCTTCACGGTCAGGACTTTTGGTTTTGAGTTCCCGCTTTGCAAGCGTCATATAACCGACCCAAACAGGCACTGACGATTCGAAGAAAAAAAGGCGCTCGTACTTCTCTGCCATTCCCACCCCCTCGTAGCCGGGGGAGTTGATGCAATTGAGATCATTTTGAATCGATTCCGAATAGCGAAGAGAGCATGGGTTGGAGGCTGTGCTGCGGTAAAGTTTGATCTTGTCCAAGGGTTCACAGGGGACAGCGCTTTCAAGTGTGTAGCTGTGAAATCCCGTCGGCGTGCTGATACAACTCGTGACAACATACCACGCCTGCTGTCCACTTGTGCCAAGGGGAGCGGGGATCAGTTCCCCAACGCGGTAGTCGCCGTCGGGATTGTCTCTTGCCAAATGCTTTTTGACAATGACATGGGCCAACTTTTCATAAAAAATATCAGGGTCTTTCTGGCCTCGAAGAAGGATCACCGTTTGCAGCACATCCTGTTGATCGACCCAGGGTTTGTACTCTCCTGTCTCTGCGTGCGAGTAGTAGCTTCGGATAAACCCGTATGTCCCCCTGCCGGTCAGCGAGCGAAAACAGGCCTCGTCATCGGGAAGAAAAAGAGTCATCAGTTCGTTCAAAGCGGTCATGGTCAGGTCATCAAACGATCGGGCAGCTCCGGCTTGATTCAGTTGATTCACCCAATTGGTGAAATCCCCTTTTTTTGGCGTTGCCCACTTCCGCTTGAGTTTCCGGTAGAGCGCCCGCTTGATGGATCCGGGGATCAGCGACGAGGGAATTGCTTCGAGAAAATCCTCTAAAGGAGCCTCGAGATGCTGTTTCCCATACTCTTGCAAGGCAACATCTATGCGCTCCCAAAGAGCGCGCAGATCGCGGATCCAAAAGTCATGCACCCCGATATTGATCCGATAGATATGTTCGGGAGTGAGGCCGATCGTGTCATCGAATGTGAGTCGGTAGCGAGCGATGATCTCCTCGATTTTTTCGTCCCCATAAAGATCGCGGATGTAGCGGGAGTAGAGGCGGTAAGTCTTACGATGAAGGTCCGGGTTGTGCGCAAGAGCGCTCTCCTTCCTCACCAGCAAGAAGGCCTCTCCCGAAAACACAAGGCGGGTGGCACACTCCTCAAAAGAGAAAAAATCTTTGTGGCAAAAGCGGGGTTCGTACTTCTGAAACGCCTCGGCGGCAAGCCGGGTAAAGGGATCTTCGAACGGTTTTGACTCGTAGGATTCGTAGAGTGCGATTTGATCAGACACTTTTTTGGCAAATGATGCGCTTAAGGGAATCGATGCCTCACTTTGGGCCGGTGAGTCTTTGTCATACCACCATCCCAAAGCCCCTGTTTCATAAACGCTGTATTTTTGCGCCTTGGTGTTGGTGTGCAAGCCGTGAATGGAATTCAGCAAGCTCCAAAAATAGCCCCCTTCTGTGTCCGAGGGAACAATCTTCCACGACCGTCCCCGAACGTCCAGCCCTCCGGACAGATCGGGCTCAGGGACCTTTAATACGTGCAAAGCCGCTTCAGCGACCAGGCGGCTAAGCCGTCCATCCGCGCCGCTCCCGCTGACTTTGATTACGAGAGGGCGGTCATCCCGTTCGAAAACGTAACTGTCGTCATTGATTCTGATGAGAGAAGGGGTGGGCTCATGTTCGATCATCATCATGTCTCCTTGGTCAAAGCGGTATGAAATCCTCTTAGCGCTTAGGGCATTAATTGTAAAATCGCCCCTGATTATGATGTCAAGATTTGACATACAAGGTGAATAGAAGTGCGGCGTGATCAGAGAGAAACCCTTCGGGACCGGCGGGACGGATGACGTCAACGTCGTAGTCGATTTCACTGAAATAAGAGTGTTCATTCACCTCAAACGCCAAGTGATCGACAGTGTTCCCTTTTATATACGTATTTTGTGCGACTTCTGAAATGATGGCGCCAACACTGTCGGCAAGAGATTCATCCTCGATGGGACGATTTGACAAATGTTTTTTGACCAGCTTCCGCGACTCCTTTTCATCGAGCCCAAGCTGCTCGGCCACCTGCAAAACACAGAGCGGAATGAAGTAGTGATAACTGAGCGACGCTGTGTTAAAACAGGTCCCTTCCGCTTCCCCCAGCTCTTCATAAGCGGGGTTGGGAGGAAAATCTAGTTCGTGTTCCAGGTAGGTCTCAAAGGTTTCCGATGTATCGGGAACCGTGAGATCTTTAAATCCCGGGTGATGCTCGGTCGGCCTTAAGAGTCCATTTTCCATCGCGGGATACAGATTGCATGTGACCACATCTTCAATGCCATCGTTTTCAAAACGGCTCACATTGAAGTCACCGCCAAAAAACACGTCGTATGCAGGAGAGTCGCTCAAAAAGCGACTCAAAAACCGCCTCATCTGATGAAACTCTGCCGTTTTATTATTGATTTTTTCCTTTAAGGTCATGCCTTGGGGATAACCGGCCTGCATGTGGCTTGTGGCGAGGCAGATTATTCTCTCTTCGCCCAAGCTCACAGTGGCGGCCAGCACTCCTTTGCCGGCGCGCTTGTCCCACCCTTTCAAGTGATTAAAGGGCATAAAACCCGCTTCAATCATCGGAAACTTGGTCGCCATCAAAAGACCGGGAGTCATGCCCAGCACTTTCGCCCGTTTTGTTGTGATCAGGACAAAGTACCCCTCATCTCTCAGTTCTTTAGCCTTCGGGACGATAGCGTCCACATCGAACGCCTCTTGAAGAAAAATGACTTCAGGCTGAATCTGCTTCAACACCTCAAACCAGGAGGCAACGCGCGGCCTTGTGGGGGAAACGCCGTCGACAAAATCCATAATCTTAAATTCGGTCATGGCGACATTCGCTGTCAGGATCCGCATGCTCTCACCGTCCCATCCCAGCGTCTTATCAGGCATGAGGGCCGTGATCGTATTCCTTTCATTTTGAACAGCGTAGCGAAGGCCAATTCCTAAAGCTCCCGATGGAAGGGTGAGGGGCGCCATGCCGGCGGCAACGCCGCATTTTTTAGCTATGGAACAGGCTGTGGAGACGCGCTCTTTCCAGCGACTTTTTTTTTGATGACTCCCGCGCGGATGAGCTGCTCGCCGTAAGCCCTTTCTTGACTCAAATCAAGAGTGAAATCGGCTGCCCCCTCTTCACTTGAATGAGACATCAAAAAGGCTTCGAATTTTTTGACTTTGGCGTTTTTTCCTTCCCGCGCCCACGTATAAGCCTGGTAAAGAGGAAGTGCGCCATATGTTTCCGAAAACGAAATCGCTTTGGCTTCCCATGCCCCCGCCCACCTCGAAAGGCCATGCTTGTACATGCTCGAAGGATAATGGCTGAAGGGCGCCGTCCTGTCATCCACAATTTGCCTCCTTTGCTTTAAGCGGCGTGAGCGAGGCGTTTCATCCTCTGATTAATCAAAAAACACAAGACGGCCACAATCAGCAGGCCGAGCGTAAATCCATAAAAGATCGCCGTTTCTCCCCAATCATCGACGTACGACCCGATCAACCCGGCCAGATAAGAGCCGACTCCCGATCCCGCCAGCATTAGAGCCATGCAGCGCGTTGTATAGCCGGGAGGAGCAAGCTTTGTCGCCGCCGCCCAAGAGATCGGATTGATGCAAAGCTCGCCGACAACAAGAAAAAAGTTAAACAGTATGATCCACTCACTGCCCAATAAAACGCCGCTGCCTCCTTGAGCCAGCGACGTCATCCAACCGAGAAGCAAAAAACCGATCGTCATCGCTAAAAAACCGATCCCCATTTTTGCCCCTAAAAAAGGGTCGAGGCCCCGCTTGCCGAGCCAGAGCCACAAAAGGGATAGCAAAGGGGCAAAAAATACAATCATGACAGGATTGAGAGAGGAAAACCAAGGGATCGGGATGTCAAATCCCCATAATGTGCGGTCGACACTGTCTCGAATGAAAAGAGGCACCAATCCTCCGAGCTGCTCCCAGGCGATGTAAAGAAAGACAACGATCAGAAAAAGGGCGAATACGACGAGAAGGCGATTTTTTTCCTCCTCTGAAAGCGGACGGATGGCCTCGCCCTTTCGCGCCGCTCTCGGTTCGATCCCGATCGTTCCTAAATACTTATCTTTTCCCCGCCAAAAGATAAGAAGGGAAATCACCATCCCGATCCCGGCAATCGAAAAACCAAAGTCATAACCCGAAAAATCGAGGGCCCACCCCGCCGCAAATCCGGCGATCGCCCCTCCAATGTTGATCCCGAGATAAAAGAGGGAAAAAGCGCCGTCTCTTTGACTCTCGCTGCTGTCGTCGTAAAGCTCCCCGAGAATGGAGGTCAGGCAGGGCTTGAAAAAACCATTGCCCAATGCGACAAGGCCAAGAGCCGTGTAAAAAAAAACAAGCCCTTGAAAGGCCATGCAGAAGTGGCCGATCGCCATCAGGACAGCGCCAATCATGGTCGAGGTTCGTTGGCCAATGAATCGATCGGCTATCGTGCCGCCCAAAAGAGGGGTAAGGTAAGCGACGCTCATGTAAATGCCGTAAAGGGAAATGGCCTCGGCTTTGCTCCATCCGAGGCCTCCTTCGCTAATGGAAGCGGCCATATAAAGCACGAGCAAAGAACGAAGCGTGTAAAAACTGAACCGCTCCCACATCTCGGTCATGAAAAGAAGGCGAAGGCCTTTCGAATGTCGAAATAGCATGTCAAATCCTGTGCAAATTATGGTGATTATAGTGAAATTTTTTTTTGACACAATGGATAGAAAGAGACCCCTTTGCAAAAAAAAACAAAATCTCCTATTAAGAAGAAAACCTAAACAAAGGTGGGGAATGACCTATGAAAAAAGGAATGATTGGTCTTCTGGCGCTCTTGACTTTGTCGTCAGGCGCATTTGCAGGAGATAACTATTATGTGACTTACGATCCATGCGATCCATGCATGGAAAACAACAGCTGTTGCCCAAATATCGATTTTTGCAACGGGGACTTTGATTTTAAGATCTACGGCGACTATCTCTACTGGAGAACGCGCCGCTGCGAGCTCGACTATGCGATTCCGACAACTGGAAACTCAACTTCCGGGCCATTTGTCGGCAATGTCTACACTGTCTGCCCCGAGTATGACAGCGGCTTCCGTGTCGGCGGCATCGTCGGCAGCGGCGACCTTTACCTAGAGGGACGCTACACCTACTATCAGTCTTCGTCTGAAGATAGCGTCGTTGATTCCACAGGAAATCTGATCGGCACGCGGATCGTTGACGATTTTCCAGGGGGAGCAAGCCAAGGGGCATTCAACTTCGCAAGAGCGGACTACAGCGTCCACTACCATGCCGTTGACGCCCTTCTCGGCTATGACATGGATGTCGGCCGCTGCTTCGATTTCCATCTCTTCACCGGTTTCAAAGGACTGTTCATCGAGCAGAAGTTCAACGTCCTTTATTCCGATGCTGAAGACATTGACGGTCCTGCCAATACCTACTCGAGCATCAATGACAAAATTGAGCTCGACGGGTATGGACTGACCCTTGGATTCGATATGGTCTACCATGTTTACGATTGCATCGGCCTGACAGGCTCATTTGCCTATGACGTTCTCGCAGGGAATACAGACCGGCACTTCAGCTATCGCAACACGACAGACGGCGGACAAAACTTCACTGACAATGCCAATCTTCGCGACGAGTGCTGGAGAACCATCAGCGGCTTGAATCTCGCGATTGGCATGCAGTACGAAACCAGAATCTGCAACTGCTACGACGTGGTTCTTGGCGCCGGATATGAGTTCCATCACTACCTGAATTTCTCTGACTTCCTTGCATTGCAGAGCGAGTCCGGAGAAACCACATTCGATCGTCAAACTGACGGCATCGGATTCGATGGTCTCTATGTCCGTTTGGGAATTGGATTCTAATCCGTTTTTCTAAGAAAAATAAGGCTCTATCTTCGGATAGGGCCTTTTTTTTTGATCCATCACCTTCTTCTTCCACAATAAACGGCGATTTTTTTAGCGGCTCCATTGATTCACGTAGTAGAAAAAAAGCCACAATCTTAACTAAATATTAATATTTCTTCTTTACAATTAAATTTTATAAATTGGAGAAGAAGTATGATTATTCACTCTTTAGACTTAGCTGAAAAGTACGCCCATTTAGGATTAAATAAAGCCTGCCGCATCGTTAAACTGCCGCTTACGATCATTCTGATCCCCTTCACACTTTCCTTTATCGCCGGCTTTTCTCTCGGCCAGTACCTCGCTGCGTCACATCGTAAAGCGACTGTTTTCAAGCGACAGGACACGGCCAAGCCCGCCCCCCATGAATCTGCTGCTAGGAAGTCAGAAACGTGTTCGGCACCCGTTTTACACGCGCCTGCCAATACTGCCCCTGGAATGCAGCTTTATGAGGCCTACGCAAAATTTCAAGAGCGTCCCCAAGTTTCCACTCAATCACAGCCCGTAACTCCAGGCACTTATGCATTGATGGCGAAAGCGTATTGTCTTCATACTTCGTAGCCAAGTAAGTTCCGGTTTCACGTCTTCAGGGACTCACTGCCGATGGGTTCCTCATTTTGATCGCTCTGCCGCACGCCGCTGCTTCTATTCACAAGCCAGCTGCCCGCCGCCACCATCGTGCAGGCAATGGCAAGATCGAGCGTCAACTCCACGATCCCGTTCGCAACGAGAAGTAAAATCGACAAAATCGGGCTGAAGTAGGAAAACGACGTCACAAGAGCAAACTCGCCATACTCGATTCCGTACCACCAAAGCGGGTAAGCCACGCCATACACAAGGCACCCCAAAACGGCAATCACTGCCCATTCCCAGAGTCCCATCGGAACAAATGGACCGCCGTAGGCGGTGTGAAAGAGGGCGACGACAAGTCCCGATAAGCCGAGGTGAATGCCGATATGTTGACTGGCATCGATCCCCTTGATGGAGCGGCCGATCAAGGTATAAACGGTCCAAGAAAGAGCGGCTCCAAAGGCAAAGGCATAACCCATAAAAAATTCAGGGTCGTAGCCGCCGGAAAAAATTTCAACCCTTCCGAGAAAAAGAATGGCCAAAAACCCCAGGGCCATGCCGATAATACTGAATGTTGTCAGCCTTTCGGCAAAGAGAAGACTCGACCCGATGACGGTCATGATGGGCCAAAGATAGTTGATCAAATCGACCTGATCGGCCGGGGCAAACCGAAAGGCGAAGAGATAAAACACCTGCGTTCCCACAAGAAAGGGCAGCATGATCATTGACCTGGGAAGTTCCCGGACGATTTTTCCTAATCTTTTTCTGCCGAGGGCCACCCCGATACTTAAAATGAGACTGAAAAGCTGCAAGAGCATCGAAAGCTGCAAAACGGGAATATGGTCCAAACGACAGATGAAACAAGGCGACGATCCCCATAAAAAAATGGCAAGAACCCCACAGAAAGTTGGAAGGGAAGTCGTCAATTTCAAAAGATCTCCTAAAACAAAGTTTCTATAAGAGAGTGTCTTAAGATATTTGTCAAGAAAGGTTCCCCTTCCTTACTTGCACCTTTATCACACACTCATACATATAGGGAAATGATGGGCTGCTTTTTATTTGGCGCGACAGGGAAGGGAGTGACCGCAAAGGGAGATGCGCTGCTCGGTAGTGTGAGCGACGATCCGTATGATGTGCGGACTTTTTTAAAGTTCGTTCAGAAGCCTCACAAAATGACGCACATCGGAACCGAGCTTGTCTCAACAACCGAGCGCTCTTTGGTCGAGAGGGGCTATTTTGCCAATCCGGGAGAAACGACCAGAGGCATCAACGAATCGGGACTGGCGTTTACTTCAGCCATGATTCTGGAAAGCGAACTCTCACAAAGGTCGGCAAGCCCCGCACTTTTTGCGTCTCTGACGACCGAAATGATGGACAGCTGCTCCACAGTGGAGGAGGCGATCGCCCTTTTTTCTTCTCCAGAGGCGATTGCTCCGGCGTATTCGGTCCTCATCGCAGATGCGGAAGGGGGACTGGTTCATCTCGAGGTCGGCGCCCATAGGGCAGAGGTCTACGAGCGCTTTTCCCCCGAGGCGCCCGGCGTGGTTTTCGCCGTCAACTGCTATCTGTCCGAAAAGCTTGAGTCTTTAAATGCTCCCCACACCTCTTTTCAGAATACGAAAAACAACAACCAGGCGCGGCGGAAACGAGGGCAAGAGATCGCAGACGCCTTTCAAGGGTCCTTAACACCCGGCCGCCTTGCCGAGATGCTGTCCGATCACCAAAACAGGGCGCAAAGCCCCATGGACAACCCCATACTCGAAGCGTGGGGCTATTCGATTTGCAACCACGGCACAAGGCAACAAGAGTCTGCTCCTCCTGAAAAATTTCCCTGGGGGACGGTGAGCGGCGAAATCCTTGAGCCCTTAAGCCGGCAATTTTGGTACTGTTACGGCTGGCCGTGCGGCGAACAGCCCGAGTACGGCGACCAACTTTTTCAAGACAGGTCTTGGGGCGAGTTTATTCCCTTCGGATTTCCGCAAGGAGCATCGAGTGATGAAATCGTCGAGCTCACGACAGCCGATGGGACAATCCTTCCGGAAGGGAGGCAGCTCGTAGCAACAGCGGATCTTTCCCCTGACTGGGACGCCCGCTTTTCCTGACACCCCTCTTTTCGCAAGGCTCCCCCTCATTCATGCCGAGGTCTTTCGGCGAAAGATGATATAGGGAACAAAACCGGCGAGCACCCCGGGAAGCGCTTCGAAAATCATAAGAGAGGAAAAAAAGGTGCGAAACAGGATGGCCGCTGCGAGTCCTGTCAGACACATTGCAACCGAGAGCTTTTCTGAGAGCTTTCGTCCCAAGGAATAAAGCACGATAACCGGCACAAATGCGCTTCCGAGAGCTCCCCAAGAAAACACAACAAGGTTGAAGACATTGTCGCTTGCCCCGAGGGCGATGGAAAGAGCAACGATCATTACGGCAACAGTGGCCATTTTCGTCACAAAGTAATTGGTGACATGTTCTTTTGTGAAATCGCCGGTAATGGTTGCGGTGCAGGCCAAAATTTGAGAGTCCGCTGTCGACATTGTCGCGGCGAAAATGCCGGCAAGGACCATGCCCGACAGCGCCCCGGGAAGAAGCTCGATTGCCAATAGCGGCAGGGCCAGCTCGGGATCGAACTCTCCTTTCGTCGTGAGCAAGATCCGTGTCAGCAGGCCGACGCAAATCGTGAGCGCATAGAAGGTCACATAAAACCCGTAGTAAACAAGACGACAGATCCACATGTGTTTGGGATCGTCAAGCGCCATAAACCGCACCATAATATGGGGCTGCCCGACAACGGAAAAGCCGGCAAAGAGCCAGCCCCCAAGAAAAAGCAGCGGCCCTAAGTAAGGGCCAAGGGGCAGGTCATGCGGAAAAAGGCTCATGTATGTGGGCGAGATTGCAGACAGTTGCTGAAAAGCTTGATCGAACCCCCCTGCGGTCTCCAAACCGACCGTCAGCAGGAGTCCCATGGCGATCCACATCACAAACGATTGGACGACATCGGTCCAAAAAGACGCGCGGATGCCCCCGACAAAGCAATAGGCGAGCACAATGCCGCCCCCCAAAAGGGCGCCGATGCTTTCGTGAAAGCCAAATAGAACGTGGAGCGCCTTACTCCCGGCTTTGAGCTGCGCTGCGGCATAGGTCCCCAAAAAAATCAAGGTGATGCCTCCCGCTAATTTCCTCAACGTGCGGAACGGGCGGCCGTACCAGTCGCTTAAGACGCCGGCGTAGCTGTAGACATCACTTTTTGCCGACACCTCCCGAAGGTGGCGGTGGACAACAAAAGAGATGAGAAAATCTCCGATCACCCAGCCAATCGCCAGCCAGATCGACATCAGACCGAATGAATAGGTAAAGCCGATCATGCCGATGAACATATAGCCGCTGTTGTTGGTCGCAACAGCAGACGTGGCGACCACAAATGGGCTCTCACTGTGCGTGGCGACGAGGTAGTCGATGGTGGTGTGGCGATTTTTAATGACAGAGGCGATGCCAACGAGAAGAAAAAGGGTCAAAAAAAGAAAAAAGCTGATGAGCATAAGCCACCCGTTTCAGTTACGTGCGCCTGTGCCAGACAACGCTGAAGAGGTCGTGGCGGCGGTCGCTTAAATTGATGACGCTGCCCGACATGCGCGATTCATAGAGGCTGTCGAGGCGAAGATCGGCGAAGATGATCGTTTCTACATTCGGAGTACTGTCGGCGGCGATACCGTCGCGCGAAAAGGCAAAGTCGCAAGGTGTGAGAATACAGCTCTGTCCGTACTGGATATCCATACTCTCGACATGGGGGAGGTTTCCCACGTTTCCGGCTAAGACCACATAGCACTGATTCTCAACAGCTCGGGCATGGCAGCAGTAACGGACCCTCAGGTAACTTTGCCGCTGATCGGTGCAGAAGGGGACAAACAGGATATCGGCTCCCTGGTCGACGAGGTGGCGCGCAAGCTCGGGAAATTCAGAGTCATAGCAAATCAAAACGCCGATGGTGCCGCAGTCGGTGTCGATCGCCTCGAGCTTGTGTCCCCCCGAAATATTCCACCAATATTTTTCGTCGGGGGTGGGATGAAGCTTTGGCTGCTCGTGGATAGAACCGTCTCTTAAGAACACATAACAAATGTTGTGCACGATGTTGTCTGCGACCTGGTGAGGATGGGAGCCGGCAATGATGTTCGTGTTGTATTCGATCGCCAGCTGCTTGAAAAAGCTTTTGAGGTCCTCGGTATAATCGGTCAGCTTCAAAATGGCTTTTTCAGGCGGAAGCTTCTGAGACTCAAGCGAAAGAAGCTGCAACGTAAAGAGCTCGGGAAAGAGGACAAAATCGCAGCGGTAGTCATGCACGACATCGACAAAATAGGTGATCATCTTTTTGAATTCGTCGATGGAATCGATTTTGCGCTGCTGGTACTGCACCGAGGCGACCCTGACCGATTCCGAGACGTTCCTGCCGTTTCTTGGGCTTGCCGCCTCCTGCGCCGCCACCTCGGGATTATGCCAGATCATATGAATGGCGTAGCCCATCGATTCGGTATCTTGAGGGAGATAGTCGTTGAGAATCCCCAGAACTTCAAACCCCTGCCGGATCTGAAAGTTGATCACAGGATCCCGAATTTTTTTGTCCAACACTTGCTGGAGGTAGTTTTCCGCCGATCCGACTTGCCGGTACTTCTTTCGCATGAGCGGCATTCTGCCGGCAAAAACGATCCCTTTCAGGCGCATGAATTTGCAGAGATTTTTCCGCTCTTGATAAAACCGTTCGCCGATTCTTAAGCCTCGGCAGTCGGGGTCGACAAAAATATCGATGCCATACAGGTAGTCCCCTTTCGGATTGTGTGTCGATCCGAAACCGTCGCCTGTCACCTCGCGCCAGTTATGCCGCTCCAAAACCTTGTCTTCGGGAAGGACAATAGAGGTGCAATAGCCGACAATTTTCCCATCCAACACCGCAACGAACTGCCCTTCTGCGAAACGGCTCATTTGCCCTCTCAGCTCTGCAGAACGATATCCCCACTGCTTGGTGTAGACCTTCTCGGACAGGGCTTTGATATGGGGAATATCGGCCCTTTTGGCTTGCCGGATCACAAGCTGCTTTTTTGCGTCTTTTTTTGTCATTGTGATCTTTGGGTTATCGCAACTGCTTCTTTTTGTCAAATCGCCCTGCTTGATTCTCTTTTCAAAATAAACGATCAAATTCTAAAGTGAGATAATAATGATAAAAGGGACAAACTATGACTCATTTAACGGCAGAATCGAAATATTGCGACGTATTGGGATCGAAAATGCACTACCTTGAGGAAGGATCGGGCGACCCGATTCTTTTTTTGCACGGCAATCCCACTTCGTCTTACCTCTGGCGGACTATCATCCCCCACCTCTCTTCTCAAGGGAGATGCATCGCACCCGATCTCATCGGCATGGGAAAATCGGACAAGCCCGACTGTGACTACCGATTTTTTGACCATGTTCGCTATGTGAACGCATTCATTGAGGAGCTGGACCTTAAAAATGTGACTTTGGTGATTCACGATTGGGGTTCGGCGCTTGGGTTTATGTACGCCATGGAACATGAAGCAAATGTGAAAGGAATCGCGTTTATGGAGGCGATCATTGCGCCTGTCCGCTCATGGCAGGATTTCCCTTCGAAAGCGCGCCTCATGTTTCGGCTGTTCCGCACTCCTGTGATAGGGTGGCTGCTCCTTGGCACGTTCAACTTTTTCATCGAAAAAGTGATGCCGATGTCCATTATCAGGACAATGACCGACGAGGAAATGGAGCCCTACAAGGCCCCTTTCCGGCGCATCAAAGACCGCGTTCCTCTCTGGCGCTGGCCGAGTGAGATCCCCATTGAAGGAAAGCCCGAAGAGACGCATCAAGCGATCGAAACGTACAACGACTGGCTCCAAAAGTCGGAACTTCCAAAGCTTCTCCTCTACGCCCACCCAGGAGCGCTCATCAGAAAAAAAAGCGTTGACTGGTGCCGATCCCATCTCAAAAACCTCAAGACAGTCGATGTGGGAAAAGGGATTCACTATATCCAAGAAGACGAGCCCGATGCCATCGGCAAAGCGATCGCCGAATGGATTCAGTCTTTGTCGATCTCCCAACCGCCGCCAAGCGCTTTGTAGAGGGAGACAAGATCTGTGAGGACAGCGGTTTCTGAAATGGCGAGGTTATCTTCGGCTTGGGTCTGCTCCCGCTGCGCCACCAAAACGTCGAGAAAATCGGTCAGCCCATTTTCATAAAGATTCTCTAAGAGCGTTGTCGAGCGCTCTGCTGCCTTCACCTCCTCTAGACGCCTCTCTCTCGCCTCCCGCTCCCGTCCGTACCGCACGAGGGCCCCTTCTGCATCTTCCAGAGCCAAAAGGACCGTTTCTTGGTAATTGACCGCTGCTTCTGACTGAATGAATTGGTTGAGCCTAACTTCGGCCCGAAGACGCCCTCCCTCGAAAAGAGGCTGACGAATCAGGGCGTCGAAAAACCAGTTCACGCTGTTGCCGGTGATCAGATCGCTAAGCCTGTTCGCAGAGAGATAGCCATAATCGCCCGTCAAGGTGAAGGAGGGAAAAAGCCTTGCCGTCGCCACCCCGATCTCAGCGGTGGCAGCGGCCAGCTGCCGTTCCGCCTGCTGAACATCGGGGCGGCGGCACAGGATTTCTGAGCGAAGTCCCACAGGAATCACATCGTCGGAACAGGGAAGAGGGCGCTCCTCCCTTAAGGCGGCATAGAGCGATCCCGGCTCGCGGCCCGTCAAAACAGAAAGGCGGTAACTGATGGTCTGCACGCGTCCCTCAAGATCGGGAATTTGCGCCAAGGTTCCCTCTAACAGCGCCCGAGCTCGCGTGACATCGACTTCACGTGCGAGACCGAGATTTTTTTTATTTGTGACAAGAGTGAGAGTGTGCTCCTGCAGCTTCGCATTTTTTTTCAAAAGCGCGAGTCTTTTTTGCGCGCCGCGAAGTTCGATGTAACTTCGCGCTGTTTCCGCAACCGCTGTCAAAACCGCGCCCCTCAAAGAGGCGATTTCAAAGCCGATTTCAGCGCAGGCCGCTTCGGCGGCTCTTCTCTTTCCTCCGAAGACATCGAGCTCCCAAAACGCATCAAAATTGACATCATACACTTCGTTCGTGCGCCGTGCGATCCCTGTGCTGATAAAGAAAGGCTCTCCGTTCGGACCGTTCAAACTCACCTGAGAGGAATTGTAATTTCCGTTTGCGCCGAACCAGGGAAAAAGGGGAGCCAAAGCAATTTGCCTTAAGGCTCTTGCCTGAAGCACCCTCTCCCTCGCCGCTTGGATGGTGAGATTGCCGGTGGCCACCTCCTCGACAAGTTCCGACATCACAGGATCGTTAAAGGCGTTCCACCACTTCACGTCAATGGGCGCACCCTCATCAATCGTCTCCTCTTCCCCAAACCACGGTTCATCGCAAATAATGGGGGGAGTGTAATGGGGGCCAACCATGCACGAAGTCAACGTTAAGGCGAGTCCAAGAGCGGTCAGACAGATCTTTTTCATCCTGTTTCCTCTCGTTGGGTCCAGTCGGCAAACACTTTGTAGGCCAGCGGAGTGAAAAACATCGCCAAAATCAGAGAAAAGGCAATCCCTCCGGCAATCACGACAGAAAGAGGGGGCCAAAATGTTCCGCCGGAGAGGAGCAGGAGCGGGATAAATCCGCCAAAAGTGGTGAACGTCGTGGAGAGAACATGCCGCCCGCATCCTAATGTTTCAGCGACGATCTCGGATGCCTTCCCCTTTTTGGCTTTTTCATTTGTGTGGATGGCCGACAACACCACAATGGTATCGTTGATCGCCACGCCGAGAAGGCCAATACTGCCGATCAAGGGGTTGAAACCCAAAGGGTATCCCGAAATTTTCAGGGCCAGCATGCCAAGTCCGATGGATAAAATACCCACAGATCCAATGATAAGAGCCATGGCCGCGCTTTTAAAGGCTAAGACAAGCGCAGTGACCATTAAAATGACAATGACCGGGGCATAAAGAAGCAGGTTATCAATCGCTTCTGCCTGCTGCTCGCTTTCCCCGGTGACTTGAAGGGAATATCCCGGGGGTAAGTCGATTGTTTCGACAAGCTGATCATAAATGGCGCCGGCAACCGAGACGGCTGTCGCATCGTTTTTGATGAACCCCTGGATATTATTGGCCCTCACTCCGTTGAAGCGGGTAATCGACCCCAGTTCAGGTTTTAGCGTCATAGGACCGAGAGACAAAGTGGGGATCCATCCCTCCACGTTAGGGGACACAAGCTTCAGATTGCGAATCGCGCCCAGCGATCCCCGCTCTTCGCTGGAAATGCGCACTCTCACAGGAAGCTCTTCGACATCTTCGAGTACAGATCCAGCGGCAAACCCTTCGAGGTTCCCTTCAAACTGGCCCGCGATATCGCGAAGGCGGAGACCTGCCTGCTGCGCATTGAACTCATCGGCTAAAAGCCAAAGCTTGGGTTCACCACCCGAGATCGTCGCCCTCGATTGGGTCACTTCGGGAAATTCTGCCATCACAGCGCGCACCTGTTCTCCAAGGTCGTTTAAGGTCGAGAGTTGAGGACCTAAAATGCGAAAGGCGATCGGCGAGTCTGCCGGCGGCCCCTGCCCAAAGGCCTGGACGACGAACTGCCCTTCCGGAATTTTTCTGTTCAATAGGTCCTGAAGAGAGCTGATCAGCCGGGTCGCTTTTTTCGCGCTTTCGGCAACGATCACAGCCTGCGCGTAGGAGCTGTTGCGGTCGACCAGGGGAACTTGATTGTAGTAGACAGGGGGAATCGAGCCTCCGATCAGCCACTGCACCTGATCAATCCCTTCGACATCGCCTAGCAAAGCGTTTGTCTTTTTGACCAAAGAGAGAGTGTGTTCGAGCGAGCTTCCTTCTGTCGCCCAAAGTTTGATCTCAAACATATCGCGGTCGGATCCCGGAAAAAACTCAATAGGCATCGTGGAGATCGAGACAAACCCGACCAGCGAAGGAATCAGTGAGAGACAGAGAAAAAAAACAGGCCGTTTCATCGCCGATAAAAGAAATGACTGAAAGTCCTCAAAAATCTTGGGGCTCGGCAGCCCTGTCTGCATCCAGCCATAGACAATTCCTTCCTGATGGGCATGAGTGAAACGGGCCGTGAGAGCGGGAATGACTGTCATCGAAAGAAAAAAGGAGACGGTAAGGGCCGTCACGACGCTGATCGCAATAGGACCGACAAAATCCCCTGCGTTCCCGGGAAGAAGGAAGATAGGCATAAATCCCAAAATTGTCGTGAACGTCGAGGTGAGCAGGGGAACAAACAAATACCGCACCGACTCGTCCATGGCCTGTATCCGCTCGGTCCCTCGGTGGATCCTCTTTCTCACTTCGTCGGTGACGACAATCGCAGTGTCGATCAAAAGACCGATCGCGATGATCAGTCCGAAAATTGACATCTGATGAATACCCTCATCGAAAAAGCTCAAAGAAAACAGGGCGCCACAAATCGAGAGAGGGAGCGCCATCCCGACAATCAACCCCGACTTCCAGCCCAT
>CAZVSU010000051.1:0-18983 GCA_964629645.1 uncultured bacterium
ACCAACGTAACACACATTCGATTATAAGTAAAAACTTTGTTAACTAAGTACTAGTGTTTATCTGTCTTTCCGGACTTTGCATTTGAAGATTTTTAAAGGATCCAATATGATCGCGGCATGAGTTCGCTATTAGACAAACGTGTCACAGTTAAATTGTTTGCCGGATTTGTCATCCATCCCGACATAAGAAGAGAAATGTTCGTAAGCGACAAATGGCACATGGCAGAAATTGCTTGGAAAAGCCAGGAAAACGGACTTCAGATCGTCCGCTATGAGGGAAAAGAATATGTGGGGAAATACCTCGACTCTTTGTCTTTGACGATCGAAGAAATCAAAGACAGGGAGCTCAAAATCAGAAAGCAGCTGATCCATCACTGCCCCGGAGTGAATCAATTCCCTTTGAAATTTTTTGTCTTTCCTCAAACCTTTGTGACCTAATTTTCCCTTTCTTCAACCCTGAAGGATGCATCATTGTCAAGGAGATGAAAGGATGCTATGATAGCGCGTGTGGGTTTTCCAGTGAACACTTTGCATGCTACGTCACTTGACCTTGGACTTTATCTATGGGACTTGACCGCTTAAGGATTCTGCTCGCCGCTGCTTACTGCTCTTTTCTGATCTGTTCGCAGGGCTTTGCCGACACCTCTTTGCACCATATTTTGTACGTCAGCAATTCCGGAAATGTGCCGGAGGCGATTTCGCTTTATCGACAAAATGTCGAAAAGACGGGAAGACACGATTTCGAGCTTCTCGAGCAGATGTGTCTGACGATCCTCAATCACGGCGCCCGCTCGGAAGATCCCGAGCTGAACCTTATGACCTACTTTGGTGCGGGCATCTGTATGAGCGAACAAGCTGTGCCTATCTTGGAATCGGGGCTGCTCAGTCCCAATCCTCAGCTTCAAATTGTCTGTTTGAATTTTTTGTCCGGCGTTCATCACGACAGAGCCGATCACACAATTAAGCTTTTGTTCAGAACCCCCGATCCTATCATTCAACTAGAGGCGGCCTTTTGCCTTGCGAAGAAAAAGCATCCCCACGCCCTCTCTCAAACCGAGTCTTTGATGGCCAAGTTCCCCGATCAGGTGAAGGTGGTGTTTCCGACAATTTTTTCCTGCATCGGAACTCCCCGCGCCAATACTATATTAAGGCAGCTCCTCAACGATCCCGATGAACGAGTCCGGATTGAATCGATCTTGAGCGCCATCGAATACGAAAGAGACGATTTTGTGCCTCAGATAAGGCGGCTTGCAAAACATGTCAGTCCCCTGCAGCAAGAAGCGGCCGCAGTGGCGCTCGGGCGGTTTCGTGATGAAAAGTCGGTCGATCACCTGAAACAGCTCACAAAGTCATCGTCTCCTTATGTCGCTGTTGCTGCGGCCCATGCCTTGTACATGATGGGGCGAAAAGAGTATGCCTCCCTTCTTGTTCAGGGAACGCAAGAAAACTTTCCTTTTGCTCTCTTCCTTCTGAAAGATGTGCAAGAAACTGCCGACGACCTAGCGCGGTTGACAGGCTCTCCCGATCCCGAGGTCAGACTGAATGCTGCCATCGCTCTCCTCGCGCAAAGAGACCGAAGGTGTGCCGGGGCGCTGAAAGCGATCCTGACTCAGGGTCCCGAAAAGCTTTTGGTGAAAGCCCATTCGCCTGCAAGGGCGCTTATCTTTTTCCGCACCATCGATCCCTCTTCTCTTGGAGACGAGCAAGCTGCGCTCGCTGCCGAAATTTCGACCGGACTGAAGGCAAAACTCCTCCAGGAAGCCATGAACCTTCCCGAACAGGATTTTTTGCACATCGCAGAGGGGATATTGGCCTCACAAGCGAACGATCTCGTCCCTCATCTTGTCCGCCTTTTGGAAAATGTCCACTCAACCGAAAGCATCGCACTGCTTAAGAAATACCAGCAGAAAGTCGGGGCTCCCCTCGTTCGAAACTATTGCAATCTCGCTCTCTTCAGGCTTCATGAAGAGGGCCCTTACGAACAAAATTTGCGCGACTGGGTGCGGAGCCAGTATCACCTGGCGATGATTCAGTTTTCCCCTTTTATGCCCTTTCAAATGAGGCTCGAAGACCCTGGATACCAACTCACTCCCAATCAATCTTCGGCTTTTTACGTAGAGGCTTTAGAAACCCTCACGCGCTCGCAAGAAGACAAGGACGTGATGATGCTTCTTGAGGCTATGGAACAGGGAAATCCGAAAAACCGTTACGCGCTGGCCGGACTTCTGATGAGGGCCATTCAGTGACGCGGGTCATCGTTTTTCTTATGCTCTTAGTCGCTGGCCTAGAAGGGGGGATTAAAGAAGAACTCTTAGACGGCCTCGACACAGTAGGCATCACTGTCAATCTGCGTAATCCCACATACTCTGAAGGCGTCCTCAGCACAGAAGAAGGGGGCACTGTCGAGGCCAACCGTGTGCGGATTCAAGCAGAGCGCATCTGTTTGACGAAGCGGGATGGTCAGGAGCAGGAGCTTTCGGTCATTGCAGAAGGGAATATCATCGTCTCTCTTGGCGACTATATTTTTGTCGGCGATCGCATCGAGTATGATTTCCTAACTGAAACCGGGGTGATCTTCAACGGGAGAAGCGCAATTGAACCGTGGTACTTTGGAGGAGATGAAATCTACCTCTACGGAAACGATAAAATTCGGATTGTCAACGGATATGTGACGACATCGGAAAGCGACCGCCCCGACTGGGCCATCAGAACGCAAAACACGATCATCACGTCCGACCATGTCATGACGGCATGGGGTCTTGAATTCCACTTTTTTCGCTGGCCTCTGTTTTGGCTGCCGCAAATGAAAATCAATCTCGACTCTATTTTTGACTCACCGATCCGCTACCGCATTCGCTGGGGAGGCAAGCAAGGGCTTCGCCTCGGGATGATTTATGAGGTCTTCGACTACAACGATTTCAAAACGTTCTTAAGATTCGATTACAGAATCCAAAGAGGTCCCGGAGCAGGCATCGAAACCCACTTTGAATCTCCCTACAAAAAGCATTGGTTCCATTCGATCAACTACATCGCAAACGACTCCTCGATCGACGACCCTAAACAAAGGACCCGCTACCGGCTCGAAGGGTATTACCACAATGAATGGGACTCCGGCCATACGGGAATCGACCTCTCCTACGACTACTTGAGCGATAAAGAGATGCCCACCGACTACGAAGACAACGGCCTTAACATCGATGCCGCCCAGAGGACGCAGTTCAATTTTCGCAGGCAGGAAGACCAATATGTTGTCGCGAATTTTTTCACACGCGTCAGAATCAACGACTTTCAAACCATCAAACAAGAACTTCCCTCGATTGCCACCATCTTCCATCCCTTCTCTTTAGGTCAGACGGGGCTGATCACCGACAACACCTTTCGCATGGGCTACTACGATTTTAAATATGCCGATGACGAAGAAGATGTCTTAGACTTTCACGCGTGGCGCGTGCAATTTTTCAACCGCCTCTACAGACCCCTCAATTTAGGACATGTCACAGTGACGCCGGAAGCCGAAGGAGTGGCCATTTTATATGGCAGCAGCCCGGAATCGTCAGTCGAATGGCTCCTGCTTGGCCGCTTTGCCGGAGAGATGAAAACGAGCTTTTACCGCTGCTTCAAGAACGTCAAGCATGTTGTGGAGCCCTACCTTTCCTACACCTACATCACCGATCCTAATATCAACCCGAACGAACACTTTATTTTCGACATTACAGATGGCTGGTTTCAGGTGAATGCGTTCAGGTTCGGAGCGAGGCAGCTGATGTATGTCAAGCCGAGCCAGCAGTACGTCTCTCCTTACTTGACGCTCGACCTGTATTCATTCGCCTTTTACGACACCCCCACGATTCCCCTCCTTATTCCAAAGGTGTACGCCAACCTCGAGTGGCATCCCAGCTACTATTTCAAGCATAGGATCGGATCGGCCTGGGACAACGAGCGAAACGCCATCAACTACATCAATTACAGAATAGAAGCCACTTTAAGCGAAGATATTGCCTTTAGCTGCGAGTATCGGCAGCGGAGCTCCTTTTGGTGGAGAAAAGTGCGCTATGAAAACTTTATCCTCGACTCTTTCCGCAACGAGCAGCAGCTTAGAGACTCCCTTGTTTCCGATCAAAGAAATACCTTCCTCGGGCACCTCTACGCCCGCCTCGACCCCAGTTGGGCGTTGCAGTTTATCATCCGCCACGGATGGAACCGCATCAATGAACCGAACTACACAGAGTATGAGTGCGACTTGCTGCTTTATCTCCGCGCTTCTTGGCAAGGACGCTTGAGCTATCAAAAAAGAGAAGGGGAACATCGCATCACGATGTACTTCACTCTCGGCGGCGAACGCCCCGGCTTCTGATGCTCTGCCGCAAGTTAGATGTCAAAAGAAGTCGAGTTCGATTTGCGTCTTTTATGGGAATCACATACTATAATTTTTATGAATTTACTTGTCGTCGGTGCAGGATATGTCGGGCTTGTGACGGGGGCGTGCCTCGCGGAAATGGGGCATCGCGTTGTCTGTCTGGATATCAATAAAGAAAAGATTCAAGCCCTCCAAAAAGGGAAAATCCCCATCTACGAGCCCGGACTCGAAGAAATTGTCGTCAGAAATGCCGGCGCGGGGAGGCTCCATTTTACGACTTGTTTTGATTCTACGGTCTCAAATGCAGAGGTCTGCTTCATGGCCGTCGATACGCCGAGCAGCGACGGCGGCGAGGCCAGCTTGTTGTCTCTTTTCGCTGCCGTTAGAAGCGTTGCAGAAAGGATGACGCACCCCCTCATCTTTGTGAATAAATCCACAGTGCCGGTCGGCACATCGGCGCAAGTGACTGCCCTCATCAACTCTGTCCTTGCCGAACGTTCCGAAGACATATCCTTTGACGTGGTGTCAAACCCCGAATTTTTGAAAGAGGGCAACGCGGTACAAGACTTTATGAAACCCGACCGGATCATCATCGGGACAAGCTCGCCCGAGGCAGCCAAAACAATGAAGGCCATCTATGCGCCGTTTATGCTGAGCCATGAGCGCATTCTCATGATGGATCCCGCGTCGGCTGAAATGACCAAATATGCCGCTAACGCGATGCTCGCGACACGCATTTCATTCATGAATGAGATGGCCGGCCTTTGCGAACGCAATGGCGCCGACATCAACAAAGTCAGGATCGGCATGGGAGCCGACAGCCGTATCGGTTATACCTACCTTTATCCCGGCTTAGGCTACGGAGGCTCCTGCCTTCCGAAAGATCTGAAAGCTCTTGTGCGGCAGGCTGCCGATGTCAATTATGAGATGCCGCTTCTCAATGCGGTCGAAGCGATCAACAACAGGCAAAAGCATTGCCTCGGAGAAAAAATGCGTCGTTATTTCGGCGGGATGAAAGGGAAAGTCGTGGCCATCTTAGGCTTATCGTTCAAGCCGGGCACAGATGACATGAGATACGCCCCTTCCCTCGTGCTCATCCGCCAGCTCTTAGCCGATGGCGCAAGTATAAGACTGTTTGATCCCGTTGCCATGGACGCCGCTAGCCAGCTGATTCCCGATCAGGGCAATATCGCGTGGTGCGACAGTGAAATGGAAGCGGTCCAAGGGGCAGACGCCGTCGCTCTGATCACGGAATGGAAACAGTTCCGTTTCCTCAACTTCAACGCTCTTCTAGAAAACATGAAGGGAAAGGCATTTTTCGATGGACGAAACCAATATGACCCGGAAGAAATGGCTGAAAGAGGGTTTGACTACTTCTGCATCGGTCGAGACCCCCTACTTGCAGAAGCCCGAGTCCAGAATTGAGGATCAGTCTCCCCTATCAAAGCACCTTTCTGATATCGAGCACGCGTTAAACACCTTGATTCGCAACGAAAACAGACCCTTTCGGACGCTGTTTGAAGCCGGCAGATACGCCTTATTGAACGGGGGCAAGCGTTTGCGGCCTCTTCTGACGCTGCTGACCTGCGACATGCTCGGGGGTCAACCTCATCAAGCGATGGCGCCGGCTGTTGCCGTTGAGATGATCCATACCTATTCGCTCATACATGACGACCTCCCCTGTATGGATGATGACGATTATCGCCGAGGCAATCCCACTTTGCATAAAGTTTACAGCGAAGCACACGCCGTTCTCACCGGTGATTATTTGCTGACACACGCCTTCGAAATCATCGTTAACGAGGAGGCGCTGTCTGCTCAGCAGCGCATTGACATGATTCAGTGCCTGTCGAAAGCTTCAGGAGCCTACGGTTTGATTGGAGGCCAGGTCGTCGACGTCTTAGAAAACCACGCGACGCTGGATGAACTGAAAGAACTCCATCTCAACAAAACCGGAGCCCTTTTCTCTGCAGCCGTTCAGCTTGGCGCCATTTCAGCAAACGCTTCAAAAGAAAAACAAAAGCAACTTGCCCGTTTCGGATCACAGTTCGGCCTCGCTTACCAAATACTAAACGACATTCTCGATGTCTCATCGAGTCAGGCGCTGCGCGGAAGCGAGGTGAGCTCTGACATGAAAAATGGCAAGGTCACAATCGTGACCCATCTTGGCATCGAAGAGGCGCGAAAAGAATACGAAGAACTGATCTGCCGCTGCCTCAATATTTTAGATCAAATGGATGAAGAGAGCGGCGAGCTGAAACGCCTTCTCTGCTCTTTATCCCCTTAATCGATGCGGTCCAGAGCGCTTTCTTTTGGCGGCTCGACAACCAAAGCCTCTTCCAGATCGGTCTCCCGCTCTCTTAACCATTCACGGATCAACTCGCGATGTTCGCTCCGCGACAGCTCGTACAAAACATTGCCGATGATAACAAAGAGAAACCCTCCGGCGACGACACTGGACCCCACGATAAAGATTTTTAGGCCCGGCTTGATCACATTATAGGCGCCTTCTTTCAACAATCTTTGATAAAAGGGGTCCACACCCTTATAGGAGCAGGCGACCGCAACGGTACGGTCGATGAGAGATTTGCCAATCGTGTCCGCCATCATGATGCCCCAAAGCGCCCCATCTAACGCGCCCATCATGCAGTTGACCGTTCCGATCACCCCTCTTGCTGTCATCAATTTCAGCACATATGTGACTCTTGGGGAACTGAGAAGACTCAATACATACAAACCGCTGTCATAAGTGAGCTCGAAGGGAGCCGCGATTATAGACCAAGCGGCTCCTGTCACTGTCCAGCCCTCCTCGGCGGGAATGAATGAGAGCTCCCTTGATGCAAGAGAAGATGTTAATGAGCCCTCATCTTGACAAGAGGCGTGATGGGAAAAGGCACCTGTCGCTTCAGAATCAACGCGATCCTCGATCAAACGAGGAGCGCGCAAAAACAGCGTTGCCGCAAGCGGCGGATTAATTGTGGTCGTGCAGGTTCTTGAGCTTTCCATAACATCTCTTTTCGGAATGTGGAAACGCCTCCATCATCGTTAATAAAAAATTTTATTACAACACCTGTCCATTTGACAATTAAACTCGTTTAATTTAAATTAGTTACACCTTAACAAAGGAGTTAATTATGTCAATTTCATTTAATACTATGGTGCAAGCAGCGAAATGGTCTGCTCTATTAATTGTTCCCGCCCTCGTCGCTAACGAAGGGACAAAAAGAGTTTTAGATCTCGCGAAAAAACACCATATCATCAGTAATACACTAGCGGATAAGTACGCAAATTACGCACGCGGAAGCGTCTATACCCTTGCGACTCTCTTTTCAGCACGAGTCCTCGCGATTCCTTTTGAAGGGGCGGTGATCTTTAACGGCTTGGTTGCCGCGAGTCAAGTATTCGCTAAGCACTTCGGTGTCGATGTCAATTTTAACGTGAACTAAGAATGAGCTTATCGTCTTGATGAAAAAGGAGACGATCTATAGTATGGCCTCAAGACACTTCGATTTGACACCGGACTATGGAAAACTCTGCACATTTACACAATCTCAAGACTGCCCCTGGCCAAATCCGCCATCTGCCGCTGAAGCGCATCTTCGACATCGCATTCAGCGTGGCGGTTTTGGCCTTGGGAGCTCCTGTTTTTCTCCTTATTGCGTTTTTGGTCCGCCTGTCATCGCCGGGTCCTATCATGTTCTCCCACGAAAGGATTGGCCGGGGGGGAAAGCGGTTTCGCTGTTTGAAATTTCGGACGATGTATCCCGACGCAGAAAATCGCCTCCACGATCTTTTAAAGGACAATCCTCACTTGAAAGAGGAGTGGCAGCGCTGCCGCAAACTGAAAAATGATCCCAGAGTGACCACGATCGGACGTTTCCTCAGGCAAACATCGCTCGATGAATTGCCTCAATTCCTCAACGTCTTAAAAGGAGACCTAAGCGTTGTCGGGCCAAGACCTGTGACAGAAGAGGAGCTGATCCGGGAATTCGGTCCTCACGCCAACCGCTTTCTCACTGTGCGGCCGGGTCTCACGGGCCCATGGCAGGTGTCGGGACGCAGCGACACGACATACCAAAAAAGAGTGCGCTTCGACATTCACTACATTCGCCATCGCTCTTTTTTTTGGGATCTCTACCTCATCTTTCGGACCATCCCTGCAATGATTTCGGCTCGCGGTGCGTACTAAACAAGACACAGTCCGTCTGATCGGCGCTTTTATTTTTGCCCTCATCCCCTTTCTTATCTGCGAGCCCCTTTTACCCGGCTGGACCTTGACGTACTTTGCCCCGTTTCTTGTGATCTCCTATTACAAAAAACCGATGATCACCTCCCTTTGGCTCGCACTCATTTGCGGCACTTTGATGGACTTGGCATCGTCAACGCGCCATTTAGGGCTCCACGCTTTGACTTACGTGATGACAAGCGGCCTGCTCTATGGCCAAAAAAAACATTTCTTTGAGGACCGGATCTCAACGATTCCACTGATGACCTTTTTTTTTTCTGTGCTCTCCACGCTCTTTCACGTTCCCCTTTACCTAATGCTCGAAGGGCCGCTCCTCTTTTCTCCCCTTTGGTGGACAAGAGACCTCATCATCATGCCGGGAATTGATGCGTTCTACGGTTTGGTCGGGTTCACCCTGCCGGGATTCTTTCTTCCGCGCAGCTCCCGCCGGCACTATTTTATGGACGAACAATGAATCGCGAAAGGCAGCCTTTAGCAGAAAAGATGCGGCCCACTACGACAAAAACGGCGTTAAGCACATTAACCTCATATCTGCGCTCCGAAAAACCGGTCCGGGGATCCGATGCTGACGCAGCTCTTGATTAGTTTTCAAGAAGGCTCGAAGGGGGTGAAGACCGCCTCTGCTGTTGCAGCCAAGGAGAGCCATGAGAGGCTCGGATCGCCTGAGGGAGAGTGCGCGGCTAATAGCCGCGGAGTCAACGTCCTTCGGCTCCCCGAATGGCTTTTCAGGACAAAACTATTTTCCAAGCGAAATGAAAAGCGTATTTCGAGAAGCTGAGGGAAGCGTCAAGATCCTCGTAGACAGTTCCAAATTCTCGACGCTTTGATATCTTCTATGGCATCAAACATTTCATAAATTTGACGCGTCTCCTTCACTCCGTGCTGCCTTAAGACGAACCCGAAACTTTCGATCATCGCCTCGCGGGTGATCGCTCCGATCACAACTTTTTGTTCGGGGGGGTTGAAGGGGTTTCGTTCTAAAGCGGCCGCTTTTTGCTGGATCTGCACTTCGATCAGAGGTTTCTGGCGCACCAAAGCGCGGTTGATTCCTTCCCACTCTCCGGGGGGCACCCGAAACCGCTCGAGCACTTGGTTCACGATATCGCGCGGAAACGGATCGTCTGCATAGAGCTCTTGACAAGGAGTCTGCGCCCAGCCCTGGACGCAGACGCAAAACACGACAAGAAAACCGAGAGCGCGCATCAATTGACCGCGTTATCGGTTGGAACTTCGGGAAGGCGCCCTTCTTTTCGGCATTGATCGAAACGCTGAATTCTCATCTGCTGAATCTCGTCTAGCATTTGACTGATCGTTTGCTGGTCGGTCACCCCGTTATTCACAAGCGTTTCGGTGAACACTTCCGCAAGCGAATCGCGAAAAAGTTTCGCCCGTTCGCTTTCGGCCCGTACATCTTCCAATGGATTGGGATTCATGTTCCTTGCTTTTCGCCCGATAAGCTGAACGACCTCGGGATCAGAGTCATACAGTGAGTCGGCGATCGTCTGCGCTGTCTCTTGGGGGATATCGTGGTCATTGAGGACATCGAGCACAAAAGTTTTGGGGAAGAACTTAAACATCACGTCTTGACTGCAATCGGTCTCGGCTCCTGAGAGAAAGCCGGCCGCAGCAGTTAAAAATGCTAAAGTGAGCATTTTGGTTTTCATAAAATCTCCTTATCGACAGTTTTTTTTAATTTGTATAACCCATGAGAGCGGCTTAGGTCAATCGGATTCGCATCTTGAATCATATCGGGCAATGGATTATGGTTTCTTTATGGCATTATTAGACGGCAAAGCCACCGCACTAGATCTTGGCAAGACCATAAGCAAAGAGATCGAAAGTCTTCCAGGAAGGCCCCCATGCCTCGCCGTCATTTTAGTCGGCGACGACGCCCCTTCCCAAATCTACGTCAACCGCAAAACAAAAACATGCGAAGAAGTGGGAATCCGCTCGATCAGACGCCACCTGAAAGCGACAGTCTCAGAAGACGACCTCCTCAAAGAAATTGACCGCCTCAACGTCAACCCCGAGGTGGACGGCATTCTCGTTCAACTTCCTTTGCCCGGCCATATCAATGCAAGCCGCGTCATGCGCTGGGTCGATCCCTGCAAAGATGTCGATGGGTTTCACCCCGAAAATGTTGGAAAAATGCTGATCGGCGAAGAAGACGGCTTTTTCCCCTGCACACCGCTTGGCATCATGACCTTGATTCAATCGACTGACATCGAGCTCCCCGGAAAACACATTGTGATCGTCGGAAGAAGCAATATCGTGGGCAAACCTCTCGCTGCGATGCTTCTGCAAAAAGGAAAAGGGATCGACGCCACAGTGACAGTGGCGCATCGCTTTTCGCGGGACCTCAAAGAGATCACATCGCAAGCCGACATTCTGGTTGTGGCGATCGGCGTTCCTCGCAAGATCACGGGCGATATGATCAAAGAAGGGGCTGCGGTGATTGACGTCGGCATCAATCGCATCGAAGATCTGGCTCGGAAAAGCGGCTCCCGTCTTGTCGGCGACGTCGATTTTGAAGCGGCTCAGGAGAAGTGCTCTTACATCACCCCTGTTCCAGGAGGCGTGGGCCCTATGACCATTGCATCGCTGATGCAAAACACTCTGAAAGCCTACCACCATTTTCAAAAATGAGAGCGCTCATTCTCCTTATCTTTTTGCTGACTGCCGGATGCCAATCCAAAAATGGCGCTGTCACCCACTTTAGCGGCTCTGCAATGACAATGCGGTATCACGTTGTCGTCGGAGGAGAGCTGAGCCCGCAAGAGCGCGATCATGTCCAAAAAGCCATTGACGACACCTTTTATCTGATCCACCAAACCTTCAACCGCTTCAATCCACAGTCGGAACTGACAAAGCTCAACAGGCTGCCGGCAGGGCGAAAGCAGCCCCTCTCGAGCGAGCTGTCCACCCTTTTGGCTTTGACAGACAAAATGGCCGACCAAACCCAAGGGAAATTTGATCCGACAGTTTGGACTGTGCAGCGCGTCTGGAAAGAGGCGTTCGAAAAAAAAGAGCTCCCCGACCCCCAAGACTTAAAGCCCCTGGAGTCGGCGGCAGGGTGGCACTTTGTCCACATCCAGGAGCAGTTTTTTTGGAAAGAATGGGACTTGACAGCTCTCGATTTAAGCGGCATCGCCAAAGGGCATGGCATCGATCTTATTGCCGAGGCGTTGAATGCGCTTGGTTATCCGGATGTCTTTGTCGAATGGGGTGGTGAGATCAAGGCAACAGGCCAGCACCCGGAAGGGCGCCCCTGGACGATTGCCATCGCTCCTCCTTTTGAACAAGACCTCGACCACATGCTAGATGTCGTTCCTTTGAACAATCAAGGCGTTGCGACAAGCGGAGACTACCTGCAATATTGGGAAATCGGCGGCGAGGTCTACACCCATATTTTCAACCCCCTCACAAAAAAACCCCTCAAAAAAAGCGAGGGGGAGATTGTCAGTGTGACTGTATGCGCGCCGACATGCGCCATGGCCGACGCGCTTGCCACAGCCGCCATGACCTTCCCGACAGTCGAACAGGCAAAGTCGTGGGCCGGCCGCTTTGAAGAGGCCACATTTTGGGTGTTTTCACGCGATCTGAGGGGAGATCGTCTTGAGCAGCTTCTTCCGATGAACGAGGATGTGATCTCTGACCGTTCCTTTCGGGACTGACACTCTCTTCACTCCCCTCTGGACCACAAAGCTGTCAAACCAATTAAGCTTCGCCCCTTTTAGAGCCCCCTTGATCGGCTGATGGTAGTCGGCCTCTGCAGCGTCAAAGTGTTCCCGGTCCAAAAGATCGATCGATTCGAGTATGAGCATCTTGAGGTAGTTTTGGAAGCCTTCTCGATCTTCTAGACGCAACACTTTTCCGACCACTTTGCGGACGCGCCAATTCACAATAAATGAAACAGCCCAAAAAACGACTCTCAAGATGAATCTAAGAGGAGGAAATGTCGGCAAAGAGTGTTCGATTTGCTTATTCACAAATTGCACCGCCTGCTCTTCGATCATTTTGTCGAGTTCTTTACGCTCTAGGTGTGACAAATCCCCTTTCACACCCATCATGGAGAGCAGCTTTTGTTTGCCGCCATTTGTGTTGTCCAACAAAGGAAGACTCTTCATAATTTCTGCATGTAGCTTCTCCTGCGCCGCATTTTCACCCATGCATGCCTTGAGTTTTTCGGAAAGCGCTGCCTCGAAGTTCACCGCACCGCTGACATCCAAGTTTCCTTTTAGGAATCGATCGGTCACATATGCGGCCCGAGTCGCGCATTTTGCAAGGAGCTGATCATCGGTCAAAATATGGCGCAAGTTTTTAAGAAATGGAGACAAAGGCTCAATCTGCTTTTTCAATTCAGCGTCGATCTTTTCATCTAACCCGTTTTGTCGACGGATTGCGGGTATCAATTCATCGGGTATCAAGAAGCTCCTGAGGTCACGAGTGAGCTGATCCACATCATCGCAAGAAAAAATAGTGAGCAACTTTTCAGACAAGGCTTCCATTTTACCATTGAAATCCACCTTGCCGGTTCGGGCTAACATTTGCCCGAACACCCATTGGATCAAGTCCTTAACAAAATTGTCACCGCCCAAGGGTTGCAAAAGTCCGGAAATCAAAGGATCAGAGCTGAGCTTTGAGAGAGCGTCGTTTAAAGGTCTGTCAACAAGGTCAATCAAATCTTCAGGAAGGTGATCCTTTAGTGCCCTCTTCCCACCAAGGGCGCACTCCCTTAACACGGGAAGGTCTTCAGCAAGCACTGAGAGCTGCTCTGCCATCGGCTCTGCTGCTGCCTCTGCTAAGGAGGCGGCAAGAGAGTTGCGAAGCCGTTTCGGCACTGAGAGCAACTTTTTCTCTACTGTTTCTTTGATGAATTCTTTAACCGTTTCCGCCGACACTCCTTCCTCTTTCTGTATGAAAGCCATCACATCAGTTGCAAAAGAAGCGATCAAGATTTTGACCTGCTCTTCTAGAAGGTCTTCTTCGTTAAAAGGTAAATTCTTTCCGATAAAAAGGGCCTTCACCGCATCCACCAATTCTCCTTTTGGGTTGAGGATCACGTTGAGACGGATATTCATCTTTTCTTTGGATCCGTCAGCCAGCTGGGAAAGGCACGCCTTCTCCAAGGAACTCAGGATGGGTGCGATCGCCGGATCCAAGCAGCGGCAAGCGGACTGGAACTCTTGATAGCGCCGATGATCAGCGACGCTTTTGTAAGCGCCGTATGCTTCCAATACATCGGAAAGGAAAGCCCGGACCTGTTTTTTCGCAAGCGCGCGGACTTTGTTTGTCAAACCATTGCATCGAATAATAGAAGGCAGCGCATCATCTGCGAGAATATCTTCCATCGATTGATCTAAAAAAGCGTCAATTTGTTCCGGCGTCTTGAGGAGCGCCAAAAGCTCGAGGCCGAGGCTGTCGAGAAACGCCTCGAATGACTCAAACCTCTCCAAATAACGAGAAAGGATCAACAATGCGTACTGTTTTCCGAACCAAAGAGCAAATGACGTCTCCTTCGAAGGATCTGAAACCGTCTTTTCCAAGGCTCCTTGAACAACGCCTTTTAATAAAGGCTCTTTTTCGAGATCTTTCATCAAATCCGGCACCTGCCCGGCAACACGTTTATCCAGTTGATCCATGAGCTTGACAGATTCGGTTTCATTAAGCGGCAAGCAGCTTTTAAGATGCGCTTGATGATCGCCGCACGCGTTTTGCAAGTCGCTTGACAGGTAGAAGATTTGAGCGGCAAATGGGCGTGCGCCATAGGTTGCGGCAATATAAAGCAAGCGATCAAAAAGCCCGCTTGACAACCACTCTTTTAGCGTCTTTTCAGCCAGATTTTTGATGATGCTTTTTGCCTTTTCAAGCCTGAGGCAGTGGATGAAGAATTCTTTTGCAGCGTCTATATTTTCTTTTTTATCACAGATCAATGTCTCATATTCCTGCACGAGGATTTTATCCCGGCAAAGTAATTTAAAGGCGCGCACACAACTGTCCCCATCGCACAGACCGTTCTTTTTAAATACATTACTGCCTTCTTTGATCGCCTTCAAGCGATAAGAGTCCATAGTTGTCGGATCGACATCCGGAACCGTTTCGGCAGTTTCGTAGGTGTATCGTAAAAGTGCAAAGTGAACGCCGGTTGCGTCATCGCAACCATCGACTCGACTGTTAAATTCATCGTCCAACTCATTAATTCCGCTCAGGACGGTCTTTAGAACTCCTCCCATTAACTGCGCCGTCTTCTGGTCGACAGTCTCTTTTCCCTGATCTATTCGGATCAAAGACCCAAAAATAACGGCTTTTAGATTTTTCATCAGCGGGCTTGTCTCGCTGAGATAAACCTCTAGCAAGCCATTAAAAACACGTCGTATCGTCTCTCCCGACTCCCCTTCGTATTGGTGCGTGGCTTGATCGACAAGACGTTTCACCTGATCAATCGGCGCTTGCACAAAAGGGTGGATAAATGCGTAAGAATCCTCAAGTTCCGAGAAGCGCTCGCTTGTCAGAATCTTGTCGGCTTTATCGGCAATTTCGAAGGAGTGAGAGATCCCCTCTTGAAGCCAATCAATCACTTGATCTCTTATGGTCCATGATGCGACAACAGACGCGAAAAACTGCAAAAAGATATTGGCCCCCGTCCCTTCGATCACATGACCGAGACATTCTTTGTAGCAATCTTCAGCTAATCTTCGCGGTTCGCGAAGAGTCAGATGTCCTTTATGAGCGTTGAGGAACTCCCTCACACAATCAACATTGGCCTTATAGCGCTCCCGTTTGAAAGGAACTTGTTCCATTTCAAAAACAACATCGCGTCGAATCTCTTCAAGTGCTTTAAAAACTTTCTCTGCATCGACATAATCCGATAAAAGAGGGCGCAAGCGCCGTGTCAACGTGTCGATTTCCTTGGGAATTTCTACTAAGTCTTTGTTGTCGATTTTTTTTGCGATTCTCGTTTCAAATAGATCGATTGCAGGTGTTTTGTTGTCGTCTAAAAACTCTGAGACTTGCCGGGCCTTAAACATGACACACTTGCTCACAAGATCCGGAAAGTCATCGAATTCTAAGTCGGGACTTTCGTCCTTTAGCAATTTCACCGTTTCCACGAAAAAACGATTGAGGAGCCCTTCCAAATAGTCCTGCACTTTAGGACCTTGAAGGATCTCTTTCATCTCCTTGGTCATGGGAAGCCAACCCGAGAGAAGCGAAACAACAGTTTTGACGAGGTCTTGCGTCTGCTGAAATTCATCGCCTTCGAACTTTGACACGAGTTTTAAGGCGGAGCGTGTTTCTTGAACCTGTGGAGTGAGCCAGGACAAGGCAAAATCTGTCAGCCTAGACGCAAGAGGCTGCGTTTGGGCCGGGGCGATATCTTGACTGCCGAGGGAGTGCTGAGGGGAATTGATTGGTTCCATAATACTCTCGATAAAATGATAGTGATGACCCCAATTTTGCCTTTAAATTGTTAAGATTCAATTAAGGGAGGTTTCTGATACCGTTAATTTTTAGTGATATTTTGGTGATAACCTTTAAGAAAATGCAAAATCGTAAATTTTTCATCGATTAAAAAGGAAGAGATCATAATCGGCGCCGCGACCCTTTGGCGTCGATTGAAAAAGGCAGAGAGCGCAATGCCCACTTTTTTGTGAACTGTTGCCTCCTTTTCGTCGGTGGAAGCCTCTTCCTCACCCAGCATTTTGACCAAATTCCATACTGTTTTTCGAATCACGACAGGACCGGCCTCTTGATTGATTGCCTTGTCAAAACTGTCTAAATACGATTCCGATCTCTTTTTGACAAGACGACGGATCAATAGCGCAGCAAGAGCTGTCAGGGGAGCGAAAATAAAAGGCAATATTCCCTGAAATTTGAGAAAGCCGGGGACTCGATTTTTAAGCCTTTGCAGCATCACGTCGGCAATCATGCCGGCAAGTACGCGATCGGTTTCGACACCGTTTAATTTGCTGGTCGCCGTTCGGGGAGTTTGGCCCCCTATGGAAACGTAATAACTGTAAGCGATATCGATGAGGAGTTCAGACCTTTTTTTCCGATCGGCGGCATCATCGATGATCTGCGACATCTGCTGTTTGACTAGATCGTGCATTTGTTCCCAGACTTTTTCCTGCAAAGCAGAAGGGACGGGCAGCTCTGATGCATCCCGATAAAATAATGAGACAATACGTTCTGACAACTGTGTGTTGTAATGATCTGCGACTTTGTCGCCGAACTGCTCCTTATCTTCGCTGCTGACGTCTGCTTCAGTTGTGACAATGGCGTCGGATAAAATTCTTAGACCTTCTTTAAGCACTCGATTGCTATTCAATGCACCTGAGAAACGCTCTTCGACCCGGCCGGCAAAAACGGTTGCAAAGCCTTTAAGAGCCTCGTTCAGTGGATTGTCGTCATCGGTTAGAGCCGGCTGCGCTCCTCTTATTAAGTCGCGCGCGATGCGCCTTTCGATCCGCTCTTGGATTTCGCCGGACGCTTGTTCAGATGCCGCTTGAAGGCCGTGGACTGCAATATCGAATAATATAGTGTCAAGACCGCTGCCTTCCGGTTCTTCTCGAGGACGCGTCAGCTCGGCATACATGTCCAAAACCGGGTCCAGCAACTCCCCCATCTGATCTGCTGCGGTGAAAAGAAGATCTTGGCCAAGCTTTGATTTCATCAAGCTCTCGGGGAGACACACGAGGGCGCATCTTTTGATTAAGAGCCCATTCATGATCAAACGCAAAGCTTCAACATGAGTGTAGCTTACCCCTTCTGAAAGCTCAAAATGCCGCTTGTCAAATATGTCTTCGGAATTTATGAGTTCCCGGATGTAAAGTGTTCGTTCTTCAATCGATGACAGGCGACTAAAATCACGATAGATTCTAAGGACATCGTTGATCCCTTCGCTGATTTGACGCGATATCTGCTCAAGCTTGTCATCAAACTGCTCCCCTTCTGCATTGTTTAAGGCCTCTGAAATCGCGATGACCGTGATGTTTTTCAAAATTTGCTGGGCGGGCATGTCTTTTATGACCCGATTGAACAGCCCATCCATCACTTCGTCGCCAAATGTCCACTCTTTCCCGATCGCAAATCCCTTTTCAACCACGGTGTCGATCAGAGACAAAACCTCTTGACCTCCCTGCTCTGCAATTTTACGACGCCTTTGTTCTACGCCTGGCTTGTCAATCATAAGTCGAAAGAGCTGAAGGACTTGATTTCCCTGCGCCAGCTCGGACATAGAGGGCGCCAATTGACGGCTTAAAAGGCTGGCGAGACTTGTTTCGACATCGAGATTTTGTAATGTCACGGGCAAGTGAGGCCGCAAGTCTTCGCTCCGGACAAAAAGCCGGACGATCTCGATCGAAAGTTCATCAGCGGCCACTTTATCAATCATATAATCGTACAGCTCTTCTCCTTCCAAAGTCGACTCAGAGACAGCTTTGTGGATGGAAAGGTCATCTTCCATCATCTCCTTGATTAATGCCGCTTTCGATTCGGCGCTCAAAGACTTGAGCGCTTCCACCTCTTCGGCTTTGTCGGCCATGCACGCGGCCACTTGGTCGCTGACATGCCGGACTTTTTCTGAAAAAGTGTCCCCCTCTAGCCTTTCAAAAGAAAGGGCCAGTCCGATGACCCCCAATTGATTGATCAGTGTTTCGGGTTCGCCGATGAGATTTTGCTTAAGGGCGCCATCGATCAAACCATCCAAAAGCTCATTTTCCGTTGTGAACGACTCCTTTTTTTTAAGCAGCTCATGGATCGTCTTTTCAAATAAATCGAAATGGTCCTGTTCTGCTCCCAAGGCGATAAGCGCTTTGCGGGCGCTCTCTGCGTCTTTTTTCAACCTCTCTGTTGCTGTGCAGATGTCAAATGCAGCCTTGCCAAAAAATTTGGCCCCTGCTTTTGTGAGAGGACGCTGCGTAAAACCGTTCAGTTTGCTGAGCAAATCTTCGGAGAGCTTTCCCTCTAGCTTCTCTCTCATAAGCCGGTCGATCAGTCTTTGCGTGAACGGTATCATGGCGATCTGCCTGGCACAGTCGATGATCTCTTCTCTGCCCCCTCCTTTTTCTGTTATTTCATTCAGCAAAGCGACCCAGTTGACCTCGTCGACCTCGTCGAAAGGTGCCAAAAAACCCTGAGCCTCCGAGAGTCCCATTTCGGCGGGAAGGTTGGTCAGATCCTCTTCTACTAGAAGATAAGCGCGCCTTGCATACAATTGTTCCCTGATGACATCGCTGTACGTTTCGACAGCATCCTCAAGAGGGATGTGTGTTTGGTTATAGCTTCGGATAATCGCCAGTTTTTCAGATGTCTCGGCGGCTGCGAGGCGCATCATCGGTGCCGGTACGCTCTGCCGCCAGCAGCAGCAAATCAGAGTCGCGG
>CAZVSU010000052.1:0-18972 GCA_964629645.1 uncultured bacterium
AGCGAGTCCAACGTTTCTGTTAGACCTTTGCTCTTGATGAGCCGATAACCAATGATGCTGAGAGCAAGAGCAGTCGTTGCCGTGACAGCTGCGAAGGCTCCGGTTAAGACTTTTGTGCTGAGGCCCGTTGCTTTTGACATGGCTGCCATGAAAGGGCGTGCGCGGCGTTCGAGGCTGACGGCGGCCCCCTTTGCCCCCTTGAGAAATTGAGCGATATAGGGCTTAAGCGCGCTTACTTTTGACGCTGTTGCTTGTGCGACTGGAGATAAGTTTCCGCGGTAAGCCAAAATTCCGACCGCAGCAGCAGCGACACCGGTCGCAATCAAAGTTTTTTTATAAGTAGAAATTTTTTCAAACATGGTGATCTCATATTTAGATTGGGTTAAGTTTGTGATTAATTTTAAAACAAAATCATTAAGAGACGATAAAGATCAATTTTTTCAAAAATTTAGTAAATCCCGATCAAGTGGAGCGTTTCGAGGGTGAGTTCGAGCAGGACAAATAAAATCATCACACTCAACAGGGGTCGGTTTAAGGGAAGAACCTTTTGATCGGGAAGGCCGAGGTGATAGCGGCCGGACCAGACCATCAGGATAGGAAGGAGGCCGAGTAAAAGGGCGCCGCCGTATCCCCCGGCGATACCGAGAGCATCCAAAAATATTTTCGGGTAGGCCTCTGCAACGATCAGCACCGGTACAAAAATCAAAAGACAGAGGAAAAGGCGTCCCTTTGCTGTCTTGTCTATTCCAAGACCATCGGCTAAAAAGTCCCGAAGCCCCAAAGTCACACCCAGAAAGGAGGTGACAAGGGCGAAAAAAGCAAAAAATTCCGCAATTACAGGCACCATGGGATTGCCTAAAAAGTGTTTTAACGGCTCGACAACCGTGTCATTGTTTTGCAGAGCATCAGCTAGCCCTCCCGGCCCTTCGGTTGGGATGATGCCAAGGATCAACCAGTGCCAAATGACGTAAGCAAAAAATGCGGCAAAGCTGCCGATGATAATAGCTTGGCGAGAGCGGAATTTATCGTAATCGAGGTAGCGGCTCAAGGTGGGGACAGTCCCTTGAAATCCGAAAGCGGCAAAGGCAACGGGCAACACTTTAAACGAAAGGAGCCAGTTTTGCGTTTTGAGGTGCACGATATTGACGTATGGAGAGCCGATAAAAACGAAGAGGCAAAAGGTGATAACAAGACCTGCCATGAGCCAAATGTTGATGCGGCCGATCAGGCGGGCGCCCACATAAACCATGGGGCCGAATATCATGAGAAACAGAATCGAGCCGGTCCATTGGGGGAGCACATGAGCGAGCAGAGCGGAGATGAGTTTCCCGCACGCTACAACGTAGGCTAAAGTCAAGCAGCTGAAAAAGAACACGTAAACGAGCCAAGCAAAGACTTCTCCCCAAGGCCCGAGAGTTTTTCTTGTCATCGAAATAAGGTTGGTGTCTCCCTCCATCCAGAGGCACACTTCCAAAAGCATCAGGCCTGTCGCGCACATGAAGAGCCAGGTGAGAAAAAAAATGGCCATCGAGGGGAGAAACCCTCCAAGGCTTGTGACAACAGGCATGCCGAGCATGCCGGCGCCAATTGTGGTCCCTGCAATGAGCAAAGACCCTTTAAAAACAGTCCCTTTTCTTTCCATATGGCTTCGAGTTTAACATCGATGGTCCCAAGGACGCAACAGAAAGAGGGCCTCCGTTACATTTTGTAGCGGTCGGCGCCGGACTGGCGGGTGACGAATTTGATGAGGATGTTGACCATATCGTCCCACCTGGCATTTTGTGCGGCATCGTCAATCTTTCTTTGGTCAATGCCCACCCGCTCCGAAAAGGAAGCGTAATATTCCGGCAACAGGTTTTGCTTGGCATACTCTTCGTTAAGGCTGGTTTTTAACCCTGACATAAACGTTTTCCACACCCATGACTTCGCCTTTATGTTGCGCACCTTGACCTTAAGCTCGGCATCGGAAAAAATCAAACCGAGGAAATTGAGAGGATGCACATGGTGAATGCGATCGCCGGCGTCGTCTAGGGAACTTTTGAAGAACAGAAGGCGAGGCGTTGAGACATCGGATAGGGTGGTCACAATGTAGCGGATATCGGCTTCATCTCTGGCCGACAGTCCTTGTTCAAAGCTTCTAGGTATGTAGGATTGGGCTGTCGGACTCTCTCCGTACATGAAAAACGGCTCTTGGGACTTAAGTTCAGCGAGAACTTGCAACTCGTCGACAGTCGCATCGACAGCGGCATCAATGTGGACGAATCCCCCTTTGGAATTTTGCATAATAAGATCGACGCCAAGCAGAGGGTGCAGGGCGGCGGTAAAAAAGAGCAAAGAAACTGTCAGCACTTTCATAAGACTCGCCTTTGTTTTAGGGTGATGGTGATGAAACTCCCTCCCAAAGCGATGAGGAAGCAAGTTTCTTTTATCACATGTTCGCTCATATTTGACAAGAAGCATGAAAAATCCATAATATAACTAAATGCTTAAGTTTTTGCCTCTCTTTATCGCCTGCTTTTTTTCTTCTCCGGCAATGATACAAGGTCTGAACCTTCTCTCGCGCCCCTACGAAATTCTCGCCGGCCCCGAAGTGTACCACATTCGCCGCAGAGTGACAGAAGGGGGCGATCAGCAGGGTCTGCTCGGCGGCGGAAGGCTTCGTATCGAAAGGATCCATCCCCGCTCGCTTTATCTCGGCCTTGAGGGGTATGGGGCTGCCGGACAGCTTTTAGGCAACGACACGACCCTTTCCCCCATGAACTCTTGGCTGTCTGAAGGGCAAGCTGAAGGGCGCGCCGGGTATACCGCGTATACCGGCTACTGCCCGCGGCTGCTCCTGACATCCTATTTGGGTTACGGCAGTTTTTACAGCACGAATAAGTTTTCGAAAGACTACCCCATACCCATTACATTTAAAAATCAATTCCAATTCATCTCCGCAGGTGTCAGGACCCGCTTTAGAATCGAAGAGGGGCTCTCTGCCGGCTTTGACTTTAAGGTGAAGACAACGTTTGAAGGGGTGCGCCGCATCACGGGCGATCCCGATAAAGATGATGTCACGATTCGAATGGGAGATGAGCTGCAGTACTCTTTTGACTTCCCTCTACAGTTCGCCTTTTGTTTCGAAAGGTGGACGCTGCTTGCCAACGTCACGCCGTTTTACAGAATCAGATGCTACGGCTACGAAGCCCAGGAACCCTTTGACTTTTATGAAACGCAGTTTCACATCGTCGGGTGCCGCTTTATGGCTGGCTTTGAATTTTGACAAAAGGGTAAAAGGCAGCCTGTGTCGGGAAATAGTGATCCCGCTTCGCATCTCTTAGAAAGACGGTCTCGCGATGAAACTCGACTCCCTCACTCAACTGTGACTGATTTTGCGAGATTGCGGGGCTGGTCGATTTCGGTTCCCCGCTCTAACGCGATATAATAGGCCAGCAATTGCGTTGCAACGGTTGCCGGGATTACGGCGATTTCATCGCGCGTTTTCGGCACCCGAATGAGATCATCGGCGATCTCTTCAAGCCCTTCGGCCCCTTCTTCTGCAATGGCAATAATGGGCCCTGAGCGCGCCTTCACTTCCATCAGGTTGCTGAGCATTTTTTCGTAGGTGACCCCGTCGTTTGTGAGGGCGACGGTGGGGCAATCGGGACCGATCAGGGCAATGGGCCCGTGTTTCATCTCTCCGGCAGGATAGCCGTTGGCATTGATGTAGGCGATCTCTTTTAATTTAAGAGCGCCCTCAAGCGCTCCGGGAAACATATAGCGGCGTCCCAAATAAAAAAAATTGTCGTAGCGGGCATACTTTTTTGCGATCGCCTGTATCTGATCCGATGACTCCAACACTTTCTCGACGTGCTCGGGGAGTTTTTTGATTTCATTTAAAAACGCCTGCCCGTCGTCTCGTCCTAGGTGCCGCATTCTCGCCATCATCAAAGTGAAAAGGGCGAGGACGCCAACTTGGCTGGTGAACGCTTTTGTTGAACAGACTCCGATCTCAATCCCGGCCCGCAAATAAAGGCAGCTGTCGGCCTCGCGGGCAATCGACGAGTCGTGTACGTTGCAGATCGCAAGAACTGTGGCTCCTTTTGCTTTCAGTTCGCGAAAGGCTGCGAGTGTATCGGCCGTTTCTCCCGATTGACTGATCGCAATCACGAGCGTCCCTTCCGGGACAATCGGATTTTTGTAGCGATATTCCGATGAGATTTCCACTTGTGTGGGGATCCGAGCCAATTCTTCGAGCATGTATTCTCCGATATGCCCGGCGTAGTAGGAGGTCCCGCACGCAAGAATAATGATCCTTTGCACGCTGAGAAGCTCAGACATCTCGATGTTGAGGGTATCGAACTTGGCTGTTCCGTACTCGTCGATGCCTCGCGCTGTCAATGCTGAACGAAGGGCTTGCGGCTGCTCAAAAATCTCTTTTAAGGTATAGTGGTCAAACGCGCCTCTTGACACCTCCTCGGCCTGATAGATCAACTCTCGGCTTTCTTTTGAAATCGGCGTCATCATCGAGTCGTAAACCTCGTATCCGTCTCTTTCGATCACGGCCACCTCTCCGCTCTCGATATAGACGGCGCTGTGTGCGCTTCCGGCGAAAGCGTGGGTGTCCGATGCTAAAAACATCTCTTCTCTTCCGATTCCAATCACAAGGGGCGACTCGTTTGCGATGCCGATTATTTTCCCTGGATGATCGCGGTGAATCAAGGCGATCGCATAAGATCCTTTCAGCAAAGGAATGGTCTCCATGACTGCTTTGAGAAGATCGCCGCGATAGAAATCGGAAATCAGGTGGGCGATCACTTCGGTGTCGGTATCGGAGTGGAACACAACGCCTTTTTTGATCAACATATCGCGAAGGGAGGAGTGGTTTTCTATGATGCCGTTGTGAACGAGGGCGAGGCAATGGCCGCTGTTAAAGTGGGGATGGGCGTTGCCTCGGTTGGGCTTTCCGTGGGTGGCCCACCGCGTGTGGGCGATGGCGAGATCGAGCTCCAGATTCTTTTTTTTGATCTCTTTTTCAAGTTCGCTGATCTTCCCGACCTGTTTGTTGTATAAAAGTTTACCGTTGCGGAGGCCGGCAATTCCGGATGAATCGTAGCCGCGATATTCGAGCTTTTTGAGTCCTTCGATTGTCACATCGACGACGTTACGGGTTCCAATGTATCCTATAATTCCGCACATCTGCTTCAGCTCCCTATCACGTCTTGAATCGAAGAGGCGATCGCCTTTGCCTCAGCATCAACTTGTTTCATCACCGGCCCTTCGACCATGACGCGGCAAATATTTTCTGTCCCTGAATAGCGGACGAGTACCCGTCCGGCATCACCGAGCCGTTTTTCGACGTCTTCAATGGTTTTTTGGACGGACTCCAAAGTCTCGAGCGGCGGTTTCGACGAGACCGAAACATTGACAAGGGATTGGGGATATTTCTTAATCGCCTGGGCCAGTTCGGAGAGCGGCATATCCTTTTCGATCATGATGGCCAAAAGCTGAAGGGCGGCAATGAGTCCGTCTCCTGTCGAATTATGCCGCGAGCAGATGATGTGACCGCTCTGTTCTCCGCCCAGGACGGCTTCTTTTTCCCGCATTTCCTGAATGACGTAGCGATCCCCGACGGGAGCCTGGATCACTTCGATTCCATGTTCTTCCATACTTTTGATGAAGCCGAAATTACTCATGACTGTTCCGACAATTCGATTGTGGGTCAGCTGCCCCTTTTCTTTAGCGTGGATGGCAATGATTCCCATGGTGACATCGCCGTCGATGATTTGTGCGTTTTCATCGATCATGATGACCCGGTCGCCGTCGCCGTCAAGGGCTATGCCGACGTTGGCGTGGTGGTCGATCACCCTTTTTTGCACAAGCTCCAGATGGAGCGAACCACATCCCTTGTTGATATTGAATCCGTTCGGTTCCACGCCGTAAGAGTAGACCTCGGCTCCGAGCTCCCAGAAGACGTGGGGGGCAATCTTATAGGCCGCGCCGTTTGCGCAGTCGAGGGCGATTTTCATTTTGCTCAGCGTCATTTCCTTCGGAAACGTGGACTTGACAAACTCTGTGTAACGGCCGTCGGCGTCGCGCACTTTTGCATTGCGCCCGATGTCGTCATCATTGGGCAAAGAGTCTTCAAACGAGTTGTTCGTGACCATGAGCTCCATCTCATCTTCGATTTCATCGGCGAGCTTATACCCTTCGGAGTTGAAGAACTTGATCCCGTTATCGTAATAGGGGTTGTGAGACGCTGAAATCACGATGCCGGCATCGGCGCGGTAAGCGCGCGTAATGAAGGCGACACCCGGGGTGGGGAAGGGACCGAGCATCAAGGTATCGACACCCATCGAACAGAGGCCTGAGATCAAGGCATTTTCAAACATGTAGCAAGAAAGTCTTGTGTCTTTTCCGATCACGACGCGGTGCTTGCCTTCGTGCCGCCGAAAAATTTTGCCCGCCGCTCGACCGAGCGCCAGCGCTACCTCGACAGTCATCGGAAATCGGTTCGCCCGCCCTCTCACGCCGTCGGTCCCAAAGATTTTGATCGATTTTTCCCATTTTGTCATAAAAGAATCCTTTTTTCTAAATTAATCGATATCACCCTCATTTTCAAGGAAAAAAGAGGGGACAACTCTCCTTGACTTTATCCTCAATTTGCCTTAACTTAAGGGTTTATCAACCCTATTCAAAAAGATCGCACACGGTAGACGTGGAACCGAATATCTATTTCCCCGAAGATCACTCTCTCGACGAATCCCTGATCGATGACGATGCGCTGTTTATCCTCAAAAAATTGCGAGACGCCGGCCACACCGCTTATCTAGTCGGTGGAAGCGTCCGAGACATCCTGACGAACCAAAAACCGAAAGATTTCGATATTTCGACGTCGGCCCTTCCCGAACAAATCAAAGCCATTTTTAAGCGGAGCTGTCTTTTGATCGGAAAGCGATTCCGACTGGCGCATATCAGGTTCGGCCGAAAAATATTCGAGGTGTCGACGTTTCGCGCCGGAGACCCGGGAGAAACCGAGCTTATCGTCCGGGACAACGAATGGGGCACTCCGGAAGAAGATGCCAGACGGCGCGACTTCAGCATCAATGCCCTTTTTTACGATCCCCACCACAAAACAGTGATCGATTATGTCGAGGGATGGCACGATCTGAAAGCCGGACTCTTAAAATCGATCGGAAGCCCTGAAGTGCGGTTCAGGCAGGATCCGGTCCGCATGATCCGCCTGCTCAAGTTTCATGCCCGCTTCCACTTCGAGATCAGGCCCGAATGTCTCAAAGCGCTTCAAGCTTGCCGCCGCGAGATCACCAAAAGCTCTCCGGCCCGCGTTTTAGAAGAGCTTCTAAGAATGCTCGAGTCAGGACACGGAAAAGAGTTTTTCGAGCTTCTCTCAAAACATGGCCTTCTCGAACTTCTCATTCCCGATCTCGATCGCAGTTTAAAAGGAAAAGAGGGGCCGAAAATATTTGAGTTTCTGGAAACGGCAGACATCATCCATCAAAAAAACCAGACCATCACGCTCGAGCGCTCCATTTTGCTCAGCTGCCTTCTCTTCCCCATTGTCGAAGCCCATATTTCCGATCACGAAAGACGCCATAAGAAAAATCCCAATCTAGGGGAGATTCAACTCATCTGCTGGTCGGTGCTCAAAGCCTCCATGACCAATGCTTTCACCCACTTTCCCCGTAAAATTTCTTCCCTTTGCATCTACATTCTCATGACCCAATATAGGCTGACGCCCCTTGTGAAGAAAAAACAAACCAGAAACCGTTTCTTATCAGACAAAACATTCCCTCTGGCCCTGCGCTTTTTAAAAATACGCGCTTTAGTCGACGACTCTCTTTCCGACCTCTTTTACGAATGGGAAAAGCTGATGCGGCAAACAGGACATCACCAAGACAAAAAGCCGAAATACCTGTCGAATAAGAGAAAACCGAGAAGGGGGAAAAAGCGCAGTGCCCGGCCCTGTCCATAAAACAAACTTGAGCGACGGGTTTTGCGCCTACCATCTCGGGGCTCCCCTGGAGATGGGGCCGCTGCCCGCCTTTTTCTATTTTTCTTTATCAGGTCCCGACAGTCTGGCAATGGATCCCTACAATCAACCCGCAGCCTTTTTGGAGGGCGAGGGAGTGCGTATTTTTTCACTTAGCCTTCCCTTTCACGACGACATCGACAAGCGCCGCGTGATGACCCATTGGGCCGATGAAATCGCCGCCAATCATGACTTCATCACGCCATTCATCGACCGGTGCGTCAAAGCTGTTGATGAGTTGATCGACATGGAGGCGATTGATCCGGGGCGCCTCGCTCTCGGCGGATTGTCGAGAGGCAGTTTCATCGCCGCTCATCTCGCCGCGCGCGACCCGCGTTTCGGCGCTCTTGTGGGGTTTGCCCCGTTGACAAAACTGAGCGTCTCGACAAGTTTCCATGATCGGCAAGGCAGCTCTGTTCTTTCGTCATTAAGTCTCGACCGTGTAAAAGAAGAGCTTGTGAAAAGGCCCATTCGATTTTATATTGGCAATCGGGATACGATGGTCCAGACGAGCGCTTGCTTTGAGTTTGTCGTAGAGCTGACTGAACTTGCCTTTTCGCAAGGGACGCGTTCGCCTGAAATCGAACTGATCATATCCCCTTCGATCGGTTACAAAGGACATGGGACGGCTCCGGAAACGTTTTTAAGCGGAGCCAATTGGATCAAACTTAAGCTAGGACTGAACACATGAAATATTCGGTTGTCATTCCCCTCAAAGACGAAGAGAGCAACATCGAAGATCTGATTCTCGAGCTGGAGCCTGTCATGAAAAGCATCGGCCAGCCTTGGGAATTGATCTGCATCGACGATGGATCGACAGATAACACGCTCCCCTTACTGACTCGCTTGCAGCAAGAGCGTCCCCATATAAAGGTCATCGCTTTCACAAAAAATTTCGGTCAGTCAAGCGCCTTTGACGCCGGCTTTAAGGCTGCCGAGGGCGAGTTTGTGATCACACTGGATGGCGATCGCCAAAACGACCCGCGCGATATCCCGAAGCTCATTGGTGCGATGAACGGGTTCGACATGGTCTGCGGCCGGAGGGTGGCCAGGAAAGACCCGATCACAAAAAAAATCATCTCCAAATTTGCCAATGCCATCAGGAGCCGCGTCTGCAATGACGGTGTCGCCGATACCGGCTGCTCGTTAAAACTCTACCGCGCGCATTGTTTAAAGCGCATTCCCCTCTTCGACGGGATGCACCGCTTTCTCCCCGCTCTTTTTCTCGTGCACGGATACACCGTCGGCCAAGTGCCGGTCAATCACCGGGAGCGTACGAAAGGACAAACGAAGTACCATTTATTCAATAGATCGTTTAACACAATCGTTGATATGTGGGCGGTTCGCTGGATGAAAAGCCGCCACCTCTGCTACCGGGAGAAAGGGTATGGACCTTGACCTTCGCGACGCTCTCTATCCCATGGGATTTGTTGCCAATATCCTTTTTGCCATCCGTTTTGCCTACCAATGGTTCAATAGCGAGCTCAAACAAAAGAGCGTCGTCGACTCAGGATTTTGGAAAATTTCGCTGTTTGGCAACATCATTATGGCCGCCCATACGATGGTGCAGCTGCAATTTGGCGTTTGCGTCATCCAAGCATGGAACGGCATCATCGCCTGGCGCAACATCAACTTGATGAAAGGTCCTAAGAGGCAGGCGCGGCTCGGCACTGTGATCGCCCTTTTCGCCGTCGTTTCGGGGGTGATCGTTGCAGGTTTTCTCGCCCAAAGCTGGATGTTTTACGGGGGAAAATTTATTTGGGCACGAGCGCCGACATTCATCAGCGACGTTCCTCCGAACCTTCCCCTCTACTGGCACCTCCTCGGTATTTTGGGCGTCACACTATTCGCCTGCCGCTTTTGGCTGCAGTGGTGGCGCTCTGAAATGCAAAAGAAAAGCACAGTGGGGAGAACCTTCTGGTGGATCAGCTTGATCGGCGGCGGTCTGTCGGCGGCTTACTTTGTGAACCTGGAAGATCCGGTCAATTTCATCGGACCGGGACTGGGGCTGATCCCTTATATACGAAACATTATGCTGATCAACAAGCAAAAGACACAAGCGGTCGGGTCGTGAGCTCCCTCTTCTTACTCGCCGGAGAGGCCAGCGGCGACCTCCTGGGCGCTCAACTCATCAGGTCGTTCAAACAACTAGCGCCAAAGAGCGATCTTTTTGGCGTCGGCGGCCCGAAAATGCGCTCCCAAGACTTTCACTGCATGGGCCGGATGGAAGACTATCAATTAATGGGGCTGAAAGAAATCGTGCTGCAGTTTCCGCGTGTCGCCAAGCAATTTTTCGACGTCCGAAACGCGATTCTGTCCAAACGACCCGATGGCGTTGTCCTCATCGACTACCCGGGCTTTAACCTCCGCCTTGCGAAAAGTTTGAGAAAGAAAGGGTACAAAGGACCTATCATTCAGTACGTCTCCCCCACTGTGTGGGTGTGGGGCAAAGGACGGATCCATACACTCGCGAAGCACTACGATCTTCTTTTGACCATTCTCCCCTTTGAAAACGTGTGCTATCAAGAGACAACGCTCGCCGCGCAGTATGTCGGATCTCCCGTCTTAGAGTCGGTCAAAAAGTACCAATGCGCTCCTCAGCCACTCGTTCGGAGGGAGAAAACAAAGCTGCTCGCAGTCTTTCCGGGAAGCCGAAAAACTGAAATCATCAATAATTGCTCGCTGCAACTGAGGGTTGCGCAAAAGATCGCCGAAAAAACCCCTTTGACTGTCGCGGTCTCCTGTGCCCAAGAACTCTATCGCCCTCTTATCGAACACATGATCGGCAAGAGCGGCCTAAAAAACGTCCGCATCATCGAAGAGGATAAAACCTATGCCCTTATGGAAGCCTGCGATGCGGCTTTGGCAAAATCGGGTACGGTGACACTTGAGCTTGCCCTCTTCCAAAAACCGACAGCCGTTGTCTATCAAGTGGATGCCTTCAATCGTTTTTGCGCAAAACATATTCTGAGAATCAAAACTCCTCACGTGGCCCTTGCCAACATTATCGCGGGAAAAAGGGTTCAGCCTGAATTTGTGATCGAGCCCTTTACAGAAGATGAGCTGGTCAAGACTGTGACGGAGCTTCTTTTCGATCCGGAAATCAGACGCAAATGCCAAGATGAATACAAAGCTTTGGAAGACATGATCGGGAACAAAGCCGCCAGCCAGGAAGCTGCCAGGGCCATTTTGAGACAACTTAAAGGGCGCCATGAATCCGATTTCCCCATTTGAAAAGCTTGAAGACATGACACCACTTGAAAAGGCGGCTGTAAGGGGCGATACCGATGCGCTCACGAAACTTTTTCCTCAACACATCGACCCTAACTTAGCCTCGGGGCATCATGCCGGCGGAGCGCTCGCCGTCGCCTGCTTTTATCGGCAAGAAGAGGCCGCCAAACTTCTTATCGATCACAAAGCGGATATTAAGATGAGGACAAAGGAGGGGAAAACAGCTTTCGATTTGGCTGTCGCCTCGAATAACAAAGGCGTCGCATCTGTTTTAACTCCTGATTGTGACTGCAATCCGCATTGAGCGGGTGGGTGCCTAAGTTGAGGCGTAGACAATTTTATCCAAGGAACCGACATGAAATTTATCGAAGGTCTTAAGCGGCATATTCCCCTGCCCCAAAAAAGGGAATCGGCAAAAAACGAGCTTTTTGAGCGGCTTGACGATGTGCGGCAATTTGCTCTCGAGACATTTTCGTCCTCTTCATTCGGAGCGCCGGCTCATCAAGTCTACCTCCGCATTTCGGCCTTTGAGGAAGGCGCGAAGTGGAACTCGTACTCTTTTGTATGGAAATCCAAAGAGGAGGGAATCCGAAGGAAACACCTGCAGACCATTATGAAGGGACTCCAAGCGGCGAGGTCAATTCCGCAATTTGAGGTGCTCTGCGTCTGCGCCTACCGCTCCGAGGATAAGTGGTTTTTTGATTACGAAAAGCATTGGCGCTTGGGCGAAGGGGGGCACTCGGAACGAGGCTCTATCGGGCATTCAAGACGGGCAAGTGTCACAGATCGCGCCGTTCAGCTCAAACATCCGATCAATTGCGACGAGCTCTTCGATTATGATTCGGGAAAATTTATCACTTGATAAAAATCCCGATTCTTTTTCATAAGGGGGCCAATCCGAACCCAAGGAGGATGTATGCATGTGTCATCAAGAATCACTGAACCATATCCGACGCTTGCTCCGCGGATTCCCTTATATCCCGAAGTAGACGCTCATTTGGATATCTCCCGCTCCGAAACGCTTTATTCAAATGACGAGGTCACCCTCACTAAAATCGGCCTCACTCACATAGGGAGTGAAGAGGATGACATCATCCCTTTAAAGCTAAGCGACGCCAAATATGTGCTTCTGCTCAACCCCGCGTATTCTCGTGATCCGAAACAAACGATCATCGAGTCCCTTTTTGTTTCGACATTGGGAAAAACAGAGCCGGAATTTGTCACCTTCAGACAATGCAACGAAAAAGAAAGGGCGCAAGTGGAGGCGCAGCTGCGAGAAGAAAGTCCAAAATGTGTGGTGTCGTGATCACCAAGACTCTTTCACTCTTTCCCAAGCCTTTTGATACAGGCGGATATTATCGCCAAGGTCTTCAATCAGCTGCAGATTCGCAAGAGACTGCTGGGCTGGGAAAAGGACAGGGCTGTTTTTAAGATCGCCAGGCAAATAATGGTAAGACTCGCGATTGGGGATCCGAAGGCCGGTCCCCTTCATATTTTGCGCCGCAATTTCAGGCCGATACATGAAATTAATGAACTGATAGGCGAGGTGTGGATGGGGGGCATTTTTCGGAAGGGCGAATTGGTCATAAGAGATCAAAGCCCCTTCCCGAGGCAGCGTGAAGCCAACCTCAGGGTTTTCCCGCATGACCTGTAATATGTCGCTGCTGTACCCTTGAACAATCAAAAATTCAGCGGTGGCAATCCCGTTTTTATACTGTTCATTTTCAAACTTAGCGATCGTGTTTTTCCAATCAATCACAAGGTTTGATGCCAGCTTGAGCTCATCCTGATCGAGTGTATTTGGACTAAATCCAAGACACATTAAAGCAACGCCGAGTGTCTCGCGATAGTCATTTAAGACGGTCATCCGCTTTTTATACTTTTCATCCCCGAAGATGCACCAGCTTGTGATCGGCTCATCGATGCGGTCTTTTCGGTAGCCGATGCCGGTATAGCTTATCGAAAACGGGACGCTGTGCTGAAGGAGAGTTTTTTCGATCGGCCCTAAAATAGAACGGTCAAGATATTTCAGATTGGGTATTTGAGATGTGTCTATGGGCTGCAACATACCTTGTTTGACCATCGCCTGCTCAAAATAGTAGGTCGGGAGGATCAAATCGTATCCTGTCGCTCCCGATTTGAGCTTAGCGTAGAGCATTTCGTTAGAATCGTAAGTATCAAGAACAACGCGGCAGCCGCACTCTTTTTCGAACTGCTCGATAATTTGGGGAGAGAACATCTCGGCCCAGGCGTAGATGTTGAGTGTCGGTCTCTGCTCGCCGCAAGAACAAAGCAACATGAGTAAGGGCAAAATCAGAAACCTCATGCTAAACTCTCCTTCGTCAGGTATTGAGTGACAATTCCAAAGACAAATGTGACCGCTAAGATCATGGTCGACAAGGCATTGATGATCGGAGTCGCGCCATATTTGATCATCCCGTAAACGTGAATCGGCAGCGTGCTTGTCCCGGGGCCGGAGACAAAAGAGGTGACGATGTAATCGTCGATAGATATCGTGAACGCTAAAAGGGCGCCGGATAGAATTGCCGGGGCCAAAATGGGGAGCACAACTTTGACAACAATGGTGAGCCAATCAGCGCCGAGATCTTCGGCGGCCTCAATGACAGCGTAGTCAAAGTTGTCGAGACGGGCGAGGACCACCATCGCCACATAACTGATGCAAAATGTTGTGTGAGCCAGGATGATTGTCGCCAAACTCAAGGGGACGGAAAAAGAGAGAAATAAAAGAAGCAGACTCATTCCCATTAAGACCTCGGGAATCACAAGCGGCGCATAAATCAGACCGTAGTGCAGCGTTTGCCATCGGGAGCGGAAGCGATAGAGGGCAAAGGCGGACAGCGATCCCAAAATCGTCGATAAAAGGGTGGCGGCGGTGCCGACGATCAGTGTATTTTGCAGCGCTTCCCATATCTCTCGATTCTGAAAGAGTGCGCGGTACCATTTCAAGGAAAATGTTGCGGAAAGATCTCCGAATCGCGATTCGCTAAAAGAGGTCACCACGAGAACAGCAATGGGCAGATAAAGAAAAAGGATCACAAAGAAGAGCACGATTTTTGGCAGCCGTATTTTTTGCATCAATGCCCCCCCTTTACCGAGTGAGCTTTACCGGAGCGGGACTGCACAAAAGCGCCAATAATCATGGGAGCGAAGACCACGAGGGACAAAAAGGCCGAAAGGGCGCTCGCCATAGGAATATTCCGTTCTGTGAAGGTCTTCAAAACAATTTTGTTGCCGATCATTTCCGTTTGGGGTCCGCCGATCACGTCGGGGATCACATAAGCGCCAAGTGCCGGGACGATGATAAGCAAGGTGGCCATCAAGATGCCTGTGCGAATACCGGGAATAAATATTTTGAAAAAAGCTTTGAGACGCGTCATCCCGAGGTCGGCCGCAGCCTCGAAGAGATGGTCGTCAAATTTTTCGGATGCGGCGTAGATGGGAAGGATAGCAAAGGGGAGAAAATTGTAAACCATCACCAAAATAACAGTCCAAGGTTGGTAGAGAAGAACAGCATCGCTGGAAACAATGTGAAGCCAGGCGAGAGTGTTTTTCACAAACCCTTCGGGATGGAGGAGAAATTTCCACGCGTAGACGCGGATGATAAAGCTGCTCCAAAAGGGAAGAATAATCAAAAGCAGCACGATTTTCTGAAGTCTGCCTTGAATCCGCGTAAGCCCAAAACCGGCGGGAAGAGCAATCGTCAAGCAGACCAGCGTCGAGATGATGCTGATGATGAATGTGCGCAAAATAATGACAGCGTCGCTTGAGCTGAACAAATTTTTCAAGTTTTGGAGAGTCCACCCCTCTCCCACGCCACCGTAAATTTCGCTGGGTCTCAGAGAAAACGCATAGACGATCAAGGTGGGGATGAGAAAAAAAAGGATGAGCCAACAAAAAGTCGGTGCCGTCGTCCAAACTTCGGTTTTTTGGCGAGCCGACTCACTCATACTCCTCCACGTCTCCGATCATCTCGGAAGGGAGCTCTGTCAGACTGGCATCGCCTGCGCTGTAGCGCTCCAGCATGTAGCTGTCGTCTTCATGCCACCACACCCACACTTTTTCCTCCCAGGTGATCGCCTTGCGGTCCAAGATAAAGCGGTTGTTGGGTTTTAATATGGAAAAGCGCTGGTCGTCGACGCGGACCCAGAACTTCGTGTGGTCCCCTTTGTAAATGATATCTTCGACAACCCCTTCGAAACGGTTGATATCGGGGGTGTCAGCCGGTTTCTCTCTCGTGATATGCAGCTTTTCCGGCCGTATGCTCATGTGGATGAGCTCCCCCATCCTAATTTTTTTATCGTTGTAGCAACGGACGGGGCTGTTCAAACCCTCGATGCTGATCAGGCTGTATTCTTCGGAAATTTTTTCCGAGACTTTCCCGTCTAAAAAATTCGTGTCCCCGATGAAGGCCGCCACAAAACTGCTTTTAGGCGCTTCGTAAAGTTCCATCGGAGTGCCGATTTGCTCTAATTTTCCATGATGCATGACAGCAATCCGATCACTGACAGCCATCGCTTCGGTCTGGTCGTGGGTCACAAAAAGAAAAATGATGCCGACTTCATCGTGGATCAGATCGATCTCCATCAACATTTTCTGCCTGAGCTTAAGGTCGAGTGCCGAAAGAGGTTCATCGAGCAGGAGAAGTTTGGGGTGGTTGACAAGCGCTCTTGCGATGGCGACCCGCTGCTTCTGTCCTCCTGAAATTTCCGACGGTTTTTTATGGGCTAAATCTTCGAGCTGAATGAGTTTTAACGCTTCTGTCACCTCTTTTTGAATCGTTTCCGGCGGCTTCTTTTTGACTTTGAGGCCAAATGCGATGTTGTCCCAAACTGTGAGATGGGGGAAAAGAGCGTAGTTTTGAAACACTGTGTTGACAGGGCGGCGGTTGGGAGGAAGGTTTGTGATCTCTTTCCCATCGAGGATGACTTTTCCCGAATCGGGAGTTTCGAGTCCGGCGGCGATTCTGAGCAACGTGGTCTTTCCACAGCCGCTGGGACCGAGCAGTGAAAAAAACTCTCCATCCCGAATAGAAAAACTGACATTATCAACTGCTACGTAATCGCCGAATTTCTTCGTGATGTTCTGGAATTCCAGAAGGCTTGCCATAAAAGAGTCCTTTCAAAGAAATGGACTCTCAGCATAACGTATCGCAGATGCAAATTGCAAATCATTTGCTTGGTCGTTTATGACCGGCACGCGCGACGGCCCTATTCTTTGCTTCAATTGACTTTTTAACGCCTTAATGCAAAATCATTTTTTTATTTGACCTTGCCTATGATTTTTTTGTCGCGAAACGCAACCGGGATTTTTTTGACGCTCATCTTGGCTGGCTGCTGTTTTCGGGAGCCTGCTGCCGATCCCGAGCGCTACGCCGCCCCGTCTGCTTGCTGTTCATGGGAGCGTTGCCACGAAGAGCCTCTCGACAAATGCTTGCTGATGGAATCGGCAGATTGCGAAGAGTGCCCGCAAAGCGGTGTCGAAGGGAGTCTCGATCTCGCCGGGCTTTTAGATACAGCTTTGAAGAGAAGCCCGTCTACGAGAGAAACTTGGGCGACGGCCCGCTTTGCGGCGGCACGGTGGGGCAGCTCCCGGGCGCGCCTCTACCCCGAGCTTGAGTTCGACGCTTTCTGGCAGGCTTTAAGAGAGCCAAGCTTTTTTGGTCAGAATCAAATTTTTATCGACGAATTCCGGGAGTTTGGCCCCTACCTCAATTTGAGCTATCTCCTTTTTGATTTTGGCACTGTCCGCTCCTACAGCCAATTCTTCTACCAATCTCTTCAGGAAGCCAATTGGAGCCACAACCGGGAAATCCAGGATGTGATCAAAACAGTGACCATTGACTACTACACGCTGATCGCCGACCGGGAAAAGGTGACGGCGGGAGAGGCCAACTTGCGCGATGCTGAAACGACGCTGGAAGCGACGAGGGCCAAGCATCGTTTCGGGATCAGCGATATCACAGATGTGTTCACTGCGGAAACACAGGTCGCAAGGGAACGAATCGTTCTTCTTTCGGATGAGCAGTCGGCCGCCGATGCCAAAGCGACTCTTCTTGCCGATGCCGGACTTCCGGCAAATACATGCACCGAAATTACCGGGATTGAGGAGACCATCGGAGAAAGGGAGCTTTTAGAATCGGTCAACCATTTCGTTTGCGCCGCCTATGACGCCCGCCCTGACCTCAGAGCCGCTTACGCCCGTGTTGTCGGTTTCGAGCACCTCGTCGATGCGGCCGAAAAAAATCAGCTGCCGAAAGTCAATTTTCAAGGAAACATCGGAGAGAGCCGTTTTAACGGATCGGACCGGGCCTTTAGCGCCTACTCTGCCCAGCTCTCGTTCACCTATCCCCTCTTTGCCGGCTGGCGCTATATGAATGAAATTCGGGAGGCTAAAGCTCTTTTGGAGCGTTCAAAAGCGCACCTTCGGCAAACAGAGGTCGACATGGTCAAAGAGGTGGTGCAAAGCTACCAAGATTTCAACTACGCAACAGAAATTGTCATCGTGAGCAAAGAGTATGTGGCTCTCGCGGAAAAAACGTTCAACGCCCGCTTGAGCGAATATAAGACGGGGACAGTCGATATCACAACGGTTGTCAACTCACAAACCAGCTTAGCCAACGCGCGCTACTCGCTCGCCGACGCCAGGAAAAACTGGTTTGACTCATTGGCTCAACTTATGTTCGCAACAGGGGTGGTCACAAAGCCTTGTTGCCCTGGAGGATTATGCGAAAGATCTTATTGTTCACCTTAAGTTTGCTCATTTTTACGGGATGCGGCAAAAAGCCAACCCAGCCAAAAGCTCCTGCCCCCTTCGTTGAACTCGGCGAAGCCATTTCCAAAACGGTCCCTTATGTGATCAGAACGATTGGCAACACTGAGGCCTACCAGTCTGTCACCATACAGCCGCAGGTGAGCGGCGCGCTGACCGGCTATTATTTCGCTGACGGCGCCGACGTCGAAATGGGCGACCTCCTTTTTACCATCGACCCGAAAATGTTCGAGGCGGAGCTCGAGCAGGCAAAAGGAGAGTATCTCCAAGCAAAAGCGGCGCTTGGATTCAGCGAAGATAAGGTTGAGCGCTACCAAAACCTTCTGCCCGATGATTTCGTCTCCCAGCTTGACTATGACCAATATGTTTCAGACAAAAAGCAGGCTGTTGGAAAGCTGGTCCAATCAAAAGGATCGGTGGACCAGGCGGCTGTCAACTTGGGCTATTGCACGATCACAGCCCCGTTTCACGGGCGGTGCGGGCGCCACCTGATCGACCCGGGCAACATCGTCTCGAAAGAATCGGAGCTGCTGACTATCAACATGATCACCCCGATCTACGCGATGATCACCGTGGCCGAGCGCTACTTCTTCGACATCCAAAAATACAGTCAAAAAGCAGACGGAGGCCTCAAAGTCAACCTGTCTGTCATCGGCAATGACTCTGTCAAACATATCGGAACCTTAGATTTTATCAACAATACAGTCGATCAAAACTCCGGAACGCTCACGTTAAGAGCGGTCGTCAAAAATGAAGATCGGTCGCTTTGGCCCGGACAGTTTTTGAATGCAGAGATCGTCCTTTACGAGATTCCGGATGCCGTATTAGTGCCGGAAGAGGCGGTCAACCTCGACACGAAAGGATCTTTTGTCTGGATTGCCGACACCGAGACTCAAACAGTGACGCAATCCCGCGTCCAA
>CAZVSU010000053.1:0-10999 GCA_964629645.1 uncultured bacterium
TGTTCTGAATAGATGATAGCCAGGTCGCGGCGCAGGGATTTGATTCCTGTATGTGCGCCCCAGCAAAGGGGATTGGTTCAAATGGTTGGCAGCAATAAGGAATATGCGCCTTATGTTGAGTTTGGAACGGGGGCATTAGTGGATGTACCAGAGGGGCTAGAATCGTATGCAATCCAGTTTAAAGGGGCTGGGATCAAACAGGTGAATTTACCAGCCCGGCCTGCTTTGTACCCTACTGCAAGGGTTGAATTTGTAAAGTTGGTGGAAAAGTTGAAAAAGAAAAAATAAGTTATGAAAACAAGAACTGAAATAATTAACGAACTGATTGCCAAAAATGGGTTTCAATCCTATTTGGAAATTGGGCTTGGTGATGGGGTGAATTTTAGTAAAGTCAATTGCTGGAATAAGGTTGGCGTTGATCCCGAATGGAGTTTTTCCGAAAAATACGTAAAAGGTGGTCAAAACATTTTTTCGTTATACTCAGATGAGTTCTTTGAAAACCAAAAGGAAAAATTTGAGCTAATATTCATAGACGGCCTACACCATAGCGACCAGGTAGAAAAGGACATTGTAAACGCCTATTCATGCTTAAATCAAGGCGGGGTTATCCTGCTTCACGACTGTAACCCCTGGGATGAAAAGATTCAGCGGGTACCTAGGGAATCCGTTGCATGGACAGGCGACGTTTGGAAAGCTGTTTTCGGATTCATTGATGAATACGGTGAAAAGATCAAAACCGAATACATACCAGAACGGGCCGGGATATTTGCTATCTGGAAAACAGGCCGGTATAAGGTAACTAAAGGGTTCAATAAACCGGAGTTGGATTGGGGGTATTTTGTGGAGAATAAAGGCACCTATTACGGTCGATGAAAAAAGCAATTTACACCGTCATAACCGGAAATTATGACCAATTAATACAGGCTCCTAACTATCCCGGTTGGGAGCCTGTTTTGTTTACGGACAAAGTGCCAGAAAATCCTATGGGTTGGAAGGTTAGACTAATTGAACCGGATAACAACCTATGCAATCGCAAACTATCCCGCAAATACAAGATATTAAGCCATATCTATTTATCCGAGTATAATTTAGTTTGCTACATGGATGCAAACATGAAATTAAACAAAGAACCACCCTCCCATCCTATTTTCTTTTCCCATCCATCAAGATCAAAAATTATTTTTGAAGCAAGGGCGGTAATAGACCTGAAAAAAGACGATTCCGATATAGTAAAAGAGCAAATAGATAGTTACCGGCGTATTGGATTCAAAGACAATCAAGGCGTTTTTTGTAACGGGTTCTTTGTCCGGGACCACTCATTAGAAATTAATACCCTACATGAACTTTGGTGGGAAAATGTGAAAAGATTTTCATACAGGGACCAGTTAAGCCTGCCTTTTGCCGTATGGAAAACAGGAATACGGCCTAAGAAAGTCACAGCGTATTACATAGCAAAGAGGTATATCACAATTGTAAATCATGGTAAATCAATGCATGAACAACAAAAGGTAACTGTTCACCATATTACCCCCGCAACATCTGATAAAAATTTCGGATACGCAATAAACCGGCTAATTGAGGGTTTGCCAGAAAATGACTGGATATGTCTTAGGGATATTGACACGTTCCCCCCTTACCACGAAGAGTTCATTAAGCAAGTTGATACAATTGCAAATGGAGACCATAATTTTGCATTAATTGGATGCATGACTAACCGATTAGGGTTGTCTTACCAGCTGGTACCAGGCATGTTTGATGAAAAGGATATTTTGAAACATAGACAGGTAGCTAAGGCATTAGCGGAAAGAAAAACAATTAAGCCCCTGCAACGATACCAGACAATCGGCGGGCTGTTTATGTTGTTCTCTAAAAAGACCTGGTTAAGGGCCGGGAAATTCCCGGAGGGTGGTATTGAAATTAATGGTAAATTTGTTGACTACTATTTTAGCCGGGCCGTCAATCAGTTTGGTAGATTGGGTATAGCTGAAGGGATTTACCTTTACCATAATTACCGGATCGAAGCACCCAATACAAGGACCGCAACCGCCCATTTGAAAGTATAGAAAAAAAATTTGTATCTTTGGTGTATGGCTGGTAACGAAGTTATTTACGCATTTAAAAAGGTTTCGCACGAGGTTAAAGACTTAGACGAGACTAAAGGCATTATTCGGGCCTATGCGAACGTTTACAATGTTGAGGATTCAGACGGTGATATTTCCGTTGAGGGTTCTTTCAAGCGAACGGTAAACAACAACTTCAAAAGAATTAGGGTGTTAAAGGACCACAATTCAACAATTAGCTTGGGGGTTCCGCTTGAAATGGATGCCAACGATTCCTACGGCCTTAACACACTTTCTCAATTTAACATGAAGAAAGAAGTTAGCCGGGATATGTACTACGATATTCAGCTGATGGCAGAAAACGGGCTAAATGCTGAATTGTCTATTGGATACGATCGGGATGTGAAGCGAGACCCGAACGACCGGCGAAAGATTACCGAATACAAGCTAATGGAGTATTCATTTCTTACCAGTTGGGCTGCGAATGAACTTTCTTTAGTTACTGACCTGAAAAGCATTAAAAGCCATTACGGCATATTGGAACTGCTTACAAAGATGTACAACGTTCCTTATTCCGATGAAAGGCTAAAAAATATTGAAAAAATCTTACAATCACTCTCAAGCGACCCGGTAGAACCTGCCACTCGTGAAGAAGACTCGATTAAATCTGAAATCAAATCTTTCTTTACAAATTATGGCACACGAAATTAAAGACATGCTCGAAGAAGGTCTACAGACCGTTGAGCAAAAATGGGAAAAGAAACGAGAGGCCGATCAAAAGGCATTCGATTCTAAGGTAGTTGAGTTGATGGACTCCTACAAAGCCGACCTTTCCGCAGAAATGCAGAAAAAGGCCGAGGAAATGGAAAGCAAAACCAAAAAGGAAATTGCTGACATTACGATTGAACTGGAAGAGAAATTCAAAAAGGCAAACCCACGAAAACCGGTAACGTTCAAAGATGCCATCCAAAAAGGGTTGGAAGAGGCAAAAGATTCTGTTTTACCAACGATCAAGGGAGGTAAGGCCGGAACCATTGAACTGAAAGCCTTTGATTATTCCGATTTTACCGGGTACGCTGACTTTGTTACCGATTTTGGCCGGCCTCCGATCCTGAACAAATACGAGGATTTCCATTATCGAAACATTCTGCCACGGGGAACGATGTCCGGTGAATTTGTTACCTATCCAAAAGAGGTTGCAACCGTTGGAGGTGCTGATGTTTGGGCGTACGGAACCGGCGGAGGTGGTGCAAACGAGGCCAAGCCTGAAATTGAGCCAAAGATTGAAACATACACAGCCCAGGCCGTTTGGATTGCGGGATTGATTAAGCAGGTTCCAATTTCCATGTTGGAAGATATTGCCTGGATGACCAGCTTTATTTCCAACAAAGCACAACGAGAATTGATTAAGGCCGAGGATTTAGAGATCCAGAACGGAACGGGGAATCTGAAAGGTATCCTTGACCCGTCAAACTCCGTGGCCTACAATGGTACAAAAACGGTATTCATTGAAGAACTGATTGATGCCATGACCAGGCAGTTGAAGAACAACTTCCATACCGCCAACGGTGCGGTCCTGACAAATGCGGTTTATACGGACATCATAATCAACAAAGCCAGCGGATCGGGTGAATATGATTTGCCTTCCGTTGTTACGGTTGGGAATGATGGTCAGTTGCGTATTTTGGGCCGACCTGTATTTTCTAACACCTACCTGGATGGCACCGGAACCAGTGCAATTGTTGGTGATTGGAACGAAGCGCAATTGTTGATGCGTTCTATGCCACGTTTGAGATTCTTCGAGCAAAACCAAGACGATGCCGAAAAGAACGTTATTTTGGTGCGAATTGAGGAAAGAATTGCCCTGCCTGTGTTCTACAACAACGCATTTGTAAGAATTAACGACCCTTCGTAATTTCTTGTTTTCTTGTTTTGGTTTATCTTGTTTGTTTGGAGAGGCCCCGGTATTTTATCGGGGCTTTTTTGGTTATTACAAATTGAATTAGTATATTTGAACATGAACTACCTAAAAACAACACTCGAAATTTTAACGGTAATATTCCTGTACTTTGCAATTGTAGGAGCTTTGCATGAGATATTAACCCTTTACATGAAGTGGTGGACAACATTCCTGTATTTGGCGGTAATTTCTGCAATGTCGTATTATTTGCTTATTATGGTTGGAAACCAACTAAGGAAATGACCGAACGCCAACACCTTAAACGTCACAGCATCTATGAACGCAGATACGCCAGGCAATTTAATCGGGCTTTGCGGGAACAGATTCTATCATATTCCAATGGCCAGGTAAAATCAGATTACATGGAAAGGGTGTATGAACGCATGTACACGGATATTATGGCCGATGAAGGGCGTTTTATTTGGAATGCGTTGGTAGTACCGGAAACAGGCCGGGCACGGATAGGAGTAAAAGATTTTACCGATGTAGTCGCTGAAATGGATGCAGAACAGCCACCCGAGGACAAACCATCACTGTGGCAACAATTAATGATGCAGTACGTGTCTTTGTATTTGCAAACCAGAATTATACAAGTATCCCGGACGACCGTAAACCAAATAGAAACACAAATACCGGACTTTGCAAGCCTAACACCTAAACAGCAGGAAACGGCCTTGAAAGCGCATTCACGAGCGCAACAATTACGGGCTAATACCATTGCAAGGACTGAAACGACAAATGCCATGAGTAAGGCCCAAATGTTATCCCTTAAATCCAGCGGGTACAATTGGGAAAAGATTTGGCGGGGCATAACCGATGACCGGACCCGGGAAACGCATTTAGTAGAACAAATTAACGCTATTTGGATTCCTATTGATGAATTTTTCACCATTGGAGGCGAACAACTACTTTACCCTGGCGATACGGTAAACGGGAACGCCACGGCAAAAAACCTAGTGAATTGCAGGTGTTACTTGGAATATAGATTGGCCTCCGGTCGGGTTGGGTTTAGGCCGGTTAATAGGTAACCATTTTTTTTGTATCTTTACAGCATGCTTCCAGAACATGCATTAAGGGCCGGATACTTTGCCGTATTAAACGGGGCAATCCTATCAAATAACCGATTAGTTACGGTTTACGATTCGTTTGCCGTACCGGAAACAAAAAGCTATCCTTTTATCCTTATTGGAAATATTCAGGTTATAGAAATAGCAAATGACAATTGCAAGTTTTACCGAGCCTCCGTAACCGTTGACATAGTTACCGGGAACACTTCACCCGTTGGCAGGACCGAAGCTTGGGAAATAGGCTACGAGGTTGAAAACATCATAAATCCGGATGATATGGGCGACATTGATCTAACCTTATACGGTTGGTATGTTGGTGAAACCCGGATGGAATCATCATCCAATTTGGAAAGTAAGGCCAAAAATTTCTATATTTATAGAAATATTCGAACGTATTCACACTTAATTACAAAGCAAAATGCCTAACGAACGGTTTAGTAAAGACATTGGGGTGTACTATTCCCCTAGTATAGACACGCCAGACTGGAAGCTGGTTATCTGTACAAATGACAAGTCGCTGAATTTCTCAGTTGACAACGTAGAAATTAACAACGACTGCACGGGTAATTACCTGAGAAACCTACCAAGCACGGTATCCTGGACAATGGACGTTTCAGGTGATGCATCCACGGCTCCAACGGCCTCTCAAATTTCAATCGAAGAACTATTTGAAATTGTTACAAATCGAACTGTCGGATATTGGAAGTTTGAGACATTGGACGAAACTTATTACCGGATGGGCGAGGGCTACATTTCCGATTATACCGAGGGTGCAACTACTCCCGAGTATCAGACGTTTGACCTAACCATTACCTCTGCCGGTGCATTGTCTAACACTATACCTACATGATAGGAACCACTTCGATTAAGTTAGGCGAAACCGAAATTGATTTGGATTTTAATTTGTATGCTTACGAGCAGTTAATGCAACTGCTCGCTAAGTATGCAGATTTAGGGGTGAATATTGATTTATCCCCGGAAACGTTTGACGAACTTTTTACAGAAATACAAAAGACCAGCTTTTTAATGGCCGCTCAAATGGTTATTTATTCCGGGTATTGCGGGTACATGCGCTCCCGGTTAAAAAGGCCCAAAATTCAGTATGATGAAATTATAGGATTGATTGCCAAGGCCGACCAAGACCAACTTTTGGAAGTGATTAAGTTTTTTTGGGGTACTATGATGCATGAACAGGAAGCCGAAAAGAAAGAACAAAAACCAGTAGGTAAAAAAAAAGTATCTCCTACCGGGAAATCAAAGCGATCTGTTTAGGTGCAATAGGTATCCCCTACCGTGATTTTTATTCCATGACTTATGGTGATGTATTTATAGCAATAGAGGGCTATAATGATGCGCAAATGAACGAATGGACCCGTGCTAGGTTCATTGGTTATCAGTCCTACCTTTCTATTCCAAGGCGCAAAGGGGAAAAGAAAAAACGAATAGATAAATGGTTTCCGCTGCCTATTGACGAAGGGTATAGCCCAAAAGAAGAACTAAGCCACGAGGAACGGATTGAAAGATTAACGGCGTTTAGTCAAAAGTCTAAAAAATAAAAGTTTTGTTTTGCTGTTGGTAATGTAAATGCTATATTTGAGTAAACCAAAACAATGTATAAATGTATAATCCAGAGGAACGAAAATACATAAAGGCAGCCATTAATTTAGTAGAATTATCGAAAAAACAACAAAATTTCAGCGATGGTAGAATTGAAGCAATAATTGATTACCTAAAAGAGGCAGACAAAATCATTAAAAATGCAAAAATAATTAGGGAATGATTAGGGTTTTGTTGTACATAGATTTTCCTGTAAGGGCAACCCACAAAGATGACCTAAAAAAAGCTGCTGAAATAAACAAGTCATTAATGGAAAAAATTAATGGCACGTTTTTTAATTTGCCTTTTTTGCCAACAAAAGATATGTCTTTTAATTTACTAGGTTTTTCAAAAGTATTTAATTACACAGATGAAGAATTTGAATGGCTAGAACAGCAAAGCAATATTTCTTTTGAAATAGATTCCATAGTAATTCATTTTGATTATTTAGAAATTAATCTAAAATAATCCAATTGACTACGGATAAACATTAAAGGGGCATATTGTCCCTTTTTTTGTATCTTTGGGTATGGAACAGCGGTTATCGGTAATTATTGAAGCGGACGTTAAGAAATTTAACCAAGCACTAGCACAGGCCGAAAAGAACCTAAAGAATGCGGAAAGCGTTTTTAAGCGGTCAACGGGTGAAGTTACCCGATTGGAGGCGGCCCTTGCAAAGCTATCAAACGAGTACAAAGCGGGATCAATATCAGAAAAGCAATTCCAGCAACAAGCCGAAAAGGTTTCCAAATCCTTACTAGAACAGCGGTCAGTTGTTCAGCAAAGCCAAAGCGAAATTAAACGTCTTGGTACAGCAATCAATTCCATACAATCAAGCCGGGCAGCAACCCAAACCGGAAAGCTAGGCGGTCAAATGTCAAAGCTAACCGGACAGGTCCGGGGGGCTAATACAGTCGCGTTAGAATTTAACCGGATTATTCAGGATGCACCATTTGGTTTAATTGGTATTGGTAACAACCTGCAACAAGTAGCTGCAAACTTTTCAAATGTAAGCCGGGCAGCCGGTGGGACCCGTAAAGCTATTGTAGCAAGTCTTTCGGCATTAATAACACCTGCAAATTTGGCTTTACTTGCTATTTCCGCTATTACAGCCGGTTTCACAGCCTATCAAATGGGGGCGTTTGATTTTGCTAGTAAAACAAAGAAGGCAGCTAAAGAAGCTGAAAAGTTTGCGGATGAATTAGAGGAGTTTAAAAAAGCGTTGGATGGTGTGGCCGCTAGTCAGTTGAAGGGTGCGCAAAACGCAAAGAAAGAAGAAATACAATTAAAGGCATTAGTATCTCAGGCGCAAAACGCAAGCCTAACAACCAAACAAAGATTTGACGCGGTTAAGCAATTACAAAGCCAATTTCCTAAATACTTTGGAAACCTATCACAGGAGAAAATACTCAATGGTGATATTAGCGGGGTAGTAAAAGAATTAAGCTCTAATTTATTGGAATCAGCTAAAGCTAGGGCTTTTGTTGCAAGGGCAAGTGAAAACGCATCAAAAGTTCTTGATATTGAGTTTAGAGCAAACCAAAGGGTTAATGATATTATTGCCTTACAAAACAAATTAGAAGCTGAAAGGATAAAACTAAAATCAATAACCGGAACACAAGCACAGGCCGGGGCGCAAATAGCGCAATTAAAGGTTATTCAGCAAATCCAAAACATTGAAAGCCAAATAGACCAATTACGAGGCGAACAGGTAACCGATATACAGGAAATTGGCAAATTGAATGCTGAAAACCTAAAGCTGCAAGAAAAGACAAACGCATCCTTAGAGGCTGGTGGAACTTTAGTCGAAAATCTTACTAATAAAACAAAAGAACTAGGTAAAGCATCACAAAAGGACTTTTTTAAGTTTCTGAAAGAGGACTTGAAGGAATACGAAAAAGGTTTTGAGGATACGATTTTTAAAACTTTTAAGGATAGTGAAATTAAAGATATTGATCTAGGTTTAGATTTTAAATTTGATGATGCATTAAAAACCAATGAGTATGATCAGGCAATATTAGACGCTATTGAAAAAACCAAGCAATTAGAATCGGTCGTAACAAATACAGGAGTTCAAATATCAAATGCGTTTGCAAACGCTTTCGCACAAGGTCTTGATTCCGGGGAAAACTTTTTTGATGCGCTTGGTAAAGGATTCAAAGCTTTGCTAAAACAGATGGCTGCTCAACTGGCTGCTGCTGCATTTCTTAGAATATTAGCCGGACTTACTACAGGTGGAATTTCAACAGCATTTTCCGGCGCAGCTGCCTCTAATCCATTTGGGGCGTTATTTGGTGGGTTTAGGGCTAGTGGCGGTCCGGTTTCCTCCGGTAATAGCTACGTAGTAGGCGAACAGGGTCCGGAACTATTTATCCCGAAAACGTCCGGTACTATTATCCCTAACGGTGGAATGTCAACAGCAAGCACACCTGCGGGTGGCGGTGAAATTACTGTAAATGTTGTGGGTAAGGTGATGAATAATGAAATAGTTCTTTCTAACCAACGAGGCCAACGAAGGAACGACAGGTATTATAATATTAGCTATTAATGGCCTACGGTGAAAAATATTTCTATACGTATTGCGATTACGAGGATGTATTGCAAAAAATATCCATCCTTGAAAAGGATTACGTAGGCGAAAACTTTGAGGTTAGGGCTGCCCCTATTCCTTTTTCTGTTACATATGAAAGTACCTCCGATTACAAATTCGATCCTATCCGGCCATCAAAGGCAAATATCAATTTGCTGTATGACGAAGGTTTTGACTTTGCCGAGTTCTGGACAGCTGACGAAAGGCAATACAAGGTAGAAAAATATTACAACTGGAACCCGGACACCTCAACAGGCGAATTAAAATGGGTTGGCTATGTAGTTCCTGACGGGTTCAGCTATCTAATGCAGAACCGTATAAAGTATGCACACATTGAGGCGTCGGACGGGCTTAGTTCCCTTAAATCTATCCTGTTTCTTGACACTAACGGCAAACCATACGGAGTAAGGCAACCTAAGCTAACCTACACACTGGAAAACGGGCAGATAATGCCATATTCGTTAATATTTACGGAAATATTACGAAAACTTGAATTGGATATTGATACATGGATAGCATTTGACGTGTACGAACGATCTATGAATAAATTTGGCGTTGGCCGTGAATTTGATCCGGCTTCACAGGCGTATAAGAACGTACGTACATACATTAACGATTCTACCAGAGACGACATCCCGTATTGGCAGGAAAAGGGGCAGGTGTGGGATTGTGAAAGGGTGATGAAAGCCTTATTAACGGTATGGGGCGCAAAAGTATACCAAGAAAACGGGGTATGGAAAATTAAGCGGGTAAACGTGGATGCAAACCGGGTTGGAAGGTACTGGCATCAATACAATACTTTGGGAGTGTACATAGGTCGCCAACAGGTAACCGGATCGGTAAATATTCCTTGCCGGTCCGTTACCGAGGTTTTGGTTGGTAGGGACCATGTAATTAGCATGGACAGGGTTTTCCAATCAGTCCGGGTAAATTACAAGTACAGCTTTGAAAAGGATGCAGGACAGGCGCAAAATAGGGTTAATAACGGGGATTTTGCCGAATGGGGTGCCTTTACTCCCGATGGCTGGCAAACGTACAATATGAACGTTGAAGAAACCACCCTAACCGGTGTTAATACGGATGGCATTACAACGGCTATGCGATTAACAAACGAAACAGCACAAAAATCAAGGGGTTGGGTATGGAACCGGGATAACGAAATACAAATTAACGAGGGAGAAGAATTGTTTATTGAGTACTGGGAGCAAATTGCAGGCGGGGCTAATGAATTAAATTGGAACGGGCTCATTGGTTTTATTCTTATCGGTGAAAATGGCCAGGTATATTGCCTGGTAAACGCCGGGGTACGGGGTACCGTTGATAGCGAAGGAAATCAGACAAAAGGCCATACGGGTAGTTGGGTACGGCTAGAAGATTGGACAGTTGATTTTGTATTTGCCCCCCGGTTAGGATTAGATGCATTGAATACTATCTATTTTGGTTCATATCCGGAATTGTTATTCGAAGACAGGCAGGATTACATAGATAACGACTATTGGGCAAAGGTTGTAATACGTAGCCAAGGCGCACCAATTACGGGAAAGCTAAGTATCTTTATCCGTGGAGCCGCGAGGCGTGGCGCTTATTATCCAGGACAAATTTACAGAAAAACACGATATCCAACCTATTACCCATTTCCGGGTGAAGAAAACAATAACCTACCAGATTGGAGGGAAGCTGATTTCTATACTAATGTACCAAACAACAAGCGTAGGCAGTATTACAT
>CAZVSU010000053.1:11099-18117 GCA_964629645.1 uncultured bacterium
GGATTAATCCTTGCAAAGTCTATACTTAACCAGTACAACAGGCCGTATCGAATGATTGACGGCGCAATAGCTGCAAGGGGGTTAGAATTTGGAACAGTTGTAACATTTTCGTCTTTGCCGTCTTTGCAATTTATTGTTCAGAGGGGCACTTTTTCGGATTACGACATAGAAAGCAACTTTGCAGGTACATTGGTGCAAATAGCGCAAAACGAAGAGATAAGTGGTGGATTTGATAACGGAAACACACTAGACGCTCAATACACGTTTACAGGTAATTTTCGATGCGTAAAGGACGTTGATAATTTGAATACCGGAATACTTGAAACCGAAGCAATTGACATTAATAGTGCATCCGAGACGTTTGGAGAGGTGCAATGGATTACGGTTGGTGAAAACTTAGATTATTGCCCGATCGGACAACCTACCTTGTATTATTGGGGTAGTTCCGGGGCGGTGCTTGATTTAAATGATTTGGTAACGACTCCATACGGACCAGATCAAGGTGGTGTAACGTTCCAATTCACTAATATAGATGGAAATTACTTATATTTGTTGCACCTGGATGATGGAACTTTAATAGAACAAGTGTATAACGCCTACCAGGGAAATATTGTATCGGATTGGCAATATTTAGCCGACATTGAAATAGATGGGTTCACGTACCGACAATTCAGAATAGATTTTATTACCGGGGCTTATGAAAATTACCCTTTAACTTTCGTATGGAATGCCTGACATAATTAATAGCAATTTCGATCCAAGGTTACCTTTCCCGCTTGATGTTCGGCAGCAAGTGCAGAACATGAACGCACTATTTATGATCCCTCAAACGTCACGTTGGGAAGGGATGATTGTTTATGTCAGGTCGGCAGAATTACCGTACATTTTGCGAGGAGGTACGGATAATACTTTTTGGGAGCCGTTTCAGTTCAACGGTGGCGGTGGTTTGCTTCCAAACGGAATAGTCGTATATGGTGAAGCGCAACAGTCGGGAAACGATGTATTATTGAATGATGGATGGGTATGGAGAATTAATCAGGTAGACTACCAAAGTTCGGACGATACAATAGCAATTACCCCCGCAGCATCTGGTAATTTGCGAATTGATATTATCGTTGGAAATACTAGCGGTGAATTTGTAAAGGTAGTAGGTACAGAGGTTGAAAGCCCCGGCCCGGCCATCGAACCAAACATACCGGCGGATACGGTGCCATTAGTTCGGGTGGATGTGAACGATACTGGTATAGTTGCCATCGAGGAGTTTATATTGTCCGCCTTTGTCAGGTACGATATTAACGATCAAAACCTAAACCCATCGCATAGACAAAACGCCAGAACAAACATTCAGGCCGTAAGTAAAGACACGGACGATACAAGGACTGGAGGATTAACGAACGAAGGAAAAGTAACGGTTGATCTTGACGAAGCGTCCGCAGCTTTGCCTATCGTTGAAATTAAGCAACAAGGCGTAACAAAGCATGTTTTTACAGGCGACGAAGCCAGAATAATCCCACATTTGCTAAGGGTTAACAGCCCTATTTCCCCAACCGTCCGAGGTGCTAGTTTCCGGGGTAGTACAAACGGTGGAGACCCGATTTTTGAAATACAAAATGCAGGTGGTACAAAGATTTTCTACCCTCGTGGCACCGGGGGTATTGGTCAATTACGATCAAATGCATCTGATACCTCGATAAGAAGAGACGAAAACTTTTTAACTTTTCCTGCAACAATTACCGGAACGGGAAAACTAAACGATGTTGCATTAGCCGACGGGGTAGGTATGATTCAATTTGGTGCCGACGTTACAATCGTTTCGGGAATTGATCCAAACGGAGATCAAAAAGAATTAATAATATGGTCGGACAATGTAAACGGACTGACAATCACAGCCGAGGACACTGATTCAATTGCTGCAAATAGATTTTTAAGAGAAATAAATGTCCCGTACCGTGTGCCTATAAAATTAATTTACAAGGGTACCATTAACCGATGGGTTCAAACAGGCGGGATTGGATTAGAGGAGCAACCATTTAACCCGGATCAGTTTGAGATTGACCCCATTACCGATGAATTTCAAATCATTGACGGATTATTGGGAGGGGATGCAAATAAATTAGTTCCCGGGTATAATGATACCCTAGAACAAACAGAAGATACAATAGACGTTCCTTTTAGGCGTTTGATCGCAAGAAATGGAGTCTTTTTTGGATGTAGTTCTACTGGTGACAATAATAGGTTATATGTTTCAATGGATGGTAGAACATTTATCAAGGCTGGTACAACAGGGAGTATTGCAGCCTATGCATTAGATGTTGCACCTCACGGAACTATTATTGTTGTTGATAGAACATCTGGCACAACAAATATAAAAAGATCAACAGATGGCGGTGCTACATTTGCAGATGCAACAATAGCTACTGCTTACGAAGTCACAGGAGTTAAGTATATTGGCGGCGGTAGATGGGTTGGTTCATGTAGGACCGGAACCGGAAACAGAGCAATTTATTCAACGGACGATGGATTAAACTGGTCTTCCGCAACTACCTCAGAAGATAACCCTTACGAAGATATAGGTTTTGGCGGTGGATATGTATTTATGGTTGCTGGAACAGGAACTAATAGGGTACAGATAAGTACAGATAATGGAGAAACTTATACAGGGTCGGCCCCGGCACAAAATCAGTTTTGGGGAAAATGCCTATTTTTTAAAGGGTCAATTGTGTTAGTTCGTGTCGGCGCTGGTATATTTGGAATTGGTGGGTATGTTACACATAGTGCAGATGGTGGAACAACATGGACGGAATCCTTACCTGCAGATGACGGAGCTCAACAATTAATAGATGCTAGTGTTATAGGTGATTGGCTTTATCTGTACGGAAATGATGGATATGTAATTAGAAGTAAAGATTTAGTAACAAAAGAAATAGTTTACGCTGCAAATGAATTAACTACTAATGAAATTTCAGGAATGTCAGAAACTGTTATTAATGGTTATTCTACAATAATGGCAGTATGTTCTACGGGTACAAATGACAGAGTATTTTCAAACATAATTTATCCATCATGATACCAAAAGACAAAATACTACATGTAATATCCGGATTTATCTTGACATTCGGTATATGGGTGATATTTAGGAATGACCCGTGGGTTTGTTTTGGTATAGGTATGACAGTTGGGCTATTGAAAGAAGGGTTTTACGATCGCTATTTCGGCGGCGTTGTTGAATGGATTGATTGGTTGGCTACTATATTTGGTTCTTTGCTTGCAACTTTATTTATACTTCTCATATCCTAAATGGCTACATACTACGTTTCTACGTCCGGCAATAATGCAAACGATGGACTCACAACGTCTACACCGTGGGAAACGTCTGCTTATGCATTAACACAAGCCGTAAGGGGTGATGAAATACTTTTTAAGAGGGGCGACAAATTTCCTCCGCTTGAAATAAGTTCAATCGCTGCATCCGGTACAACTAGGATAACTTTTGGGGATTATGGAACGGGTGATAAACCTATATTTTCCGCTGCAATTACCGCTTCCGGTTGGGTGGATACCGGGGGTAATATCTGGACATACGAAAATCTAAGTTTTACCGATGTCGCACAAGTAAAAATAGACGGTACACAAGCAAAGAAAGGTACTTTCCCGAGCACCGGGTTTTACTTTCCAACTAGCTATTCAGGCAATACATCTTTTACGGATACGGTCAATTTAACCGGATTAGATTTCGTTGGCGGTGAACTTGTCACAAGAAAAGAACGCTGGATAATAGACAGGCAACTAATTACCGGACATTTTGCTAGTCAATTAACAGTTCAGGCGGTTGGAAGTAATTTTAACGGGAACGGATACAAAATACAAAACCATCCCGATTGCTGCACATCACAAGGTGATTGGGCTTATGTTGATGCTGAAAAGAAAGTATACCTATATAGTACCGTTGATCCGGGAACCCTTAACATTGAAATATCCTTCCACCAACGAGCGTTAGATATTGATTCAAGCCCATACCTAACATTTCTTAATCTAGTCTTTGAAATGGCATACGAAGACAATATATTTCGTTCGTCTTCGTCTGATATTACTTTTAATGGTTGCGAATCCCGGCTTTCTGGAAGGGATGGAATGAAAACTTTTGTTTCCCCTCGTTGTATCTGGGAATTTGGATACATGCGGGATATTGGAAACAACGGGATATTTGAACGGGATACAGGCGGGGCTGGTATTTCAGGTTCTATTTTTCGAAACTCAAAGTTTCAGGATATAGGAAACGTTTTTGGATACGGCCAATCTGGAACCGCTCAAATGATGGGTATTTTTATCAACAATGCGGAAGCACAATGCGAGGTATACCACAATTATTTTACACGGATCGGAAATATAGCGGTTAGAAGTAGTTCCGCTAATTGTGATATTTATCAAAATTACACTACGCAAGCATCTTTTTTGGTTGGTGATGCAGCAGCTTATTACACATTTAACGCAAATTCAGACGGCACCAAAATACGGGAAAATATTGCCGTAAACGTTAAGGCAAATAATGAGGGGGTAGTAAGTGCAAGGTTTGATTCCTGCGGTATATACGGTGATGACAATAGTTTTCGGGTGGAATTCTTGAAGAATTATTGTATTGAAACCGATTACGGGCAATACATACACAATACGACTGATTGTAAATACGAAGACAATTATATAGTTGATGCCGTTGCGGGTATGCGGGTAAGTGACGATGAATCACAAGGGGCATTCCCGGCAACTGATAGGGTCCGAGGGAATAGCGTACAACGCAACGTTATTTCTGTTAATGCAGGACAAAAAGCAACGTCTATGCGGGTAATTGCGGCCTATGAGTCGGATAGCCCGTGGGATTTTGGTACGTTTGCTAATAACAGGTATGACCGTGTAGATGCTGAGTCCTATTTTACCGACATTCCATTTACCGCTGAATCTCAAATAGACCGAGTATTTTCCGATTATCAAACCTATACCGGACTTGATGCGACTAGTGAAGAGGAGGCTTTTGATAGAGCAACTATTCAAGCGGTCCTTAACGATTCATTTTCAACTGGCACAATATCACTTGATGGAACGTGGAGGGATTGGGACGGTAACCTGTATAATGGATCAATAGAATTAACCGCCAACGAGTCCAAAATACTTTTCTTTGATTCCCCTGCACCGTCTGAAAATCTGTGGAGATATAAAAAACTAGTCAGGCCACAAGATTATTTTGGAACGCTTATTTATGATACCTATCAGACGTCTAAGGCTGCTAACGGGAATTTTGAGGTTCCTTTTGTTCAAATTAGAAATCTAGTCAATAACGTTAAGGACTTTGGCTGGGACTTGCTTTGCGTTCCGTTTACAAATAAGGACGATATTCTTTATTCTATGATAGGGCCAAACCTTATTTGTACAGGTGGCGGTGGTGGTAGCCGATGGGATAAGGATGGATTGTTGGTCACGGAGCTGCCGAATGATCGACCGAGGTTTACGTTTCATGACGGGAAGTTTGAAGGAATATACGTGGAAAGAGAGGGTAGAAATTTCATTAGAAATTCAAGAGATTTAGCGGCAGACACCTGGGATTACAATTCGGCTACCTTAAATGCCCCAGCTCTACCGAACCTTTCTGGTCAAAATGTACTGGGTTTAAGTAGTTTTAAAGAAACTTTTTTATTAAATGATAGTGATACTACCTTAGTTGAAGGTGCCACATACACCAATTCAGCCTATATAAAATCTTCCATTCCGACATCCCTTGGTTTTAGAAAAGGGGGTGGTACCGGAAACAAAATTGATAACATTACAATAAATGTTACCACGGAATGGGAAAGATATTCCGCAAGTGGTATTCTAAACAATACATACCTCAGATTTTTAATTGACGGTAGGGACGAACAAGGGGCAGAAGGAATGCAATTGTATGTGGATGCAGTACAAGTCGAGCAGGGATTACCCACATCATTTATTCTAACGGTTGCAAGCCCCGTCACCCGCCCCGCCGACATTTATACAGCAACCGGGGCAATAACAGGTACAAGCTACACAATCGTAAAATACACATCTGAAAATAAAATTGCTTACTATTACGATGCTGGAAATAAAACAACCTACATAGACGGGGTAAATACCGGAACCGTATCCGAAGCACCAAGCAGTGATTTTACAATTCAATCAACAGGTTCGGAAAAAGTACAATTAATGGGCCTAATCGAAGGGACAAAAACAAATCAGGAACTAATCGACTTAACACTATAATCATGGCACTAGAAAACGACAAAGTATACATCCGAACATCATTCCAAGCCGGAAAAGATGATTCACAAATATTTGTAGGAATATCACAATACAGGATACAAGACAAAGAAAACTGGCGGGAGGTCTTTCCCGTAACAGTGTATCCGATGTTGCAAGCATCTCAAATGATGCATTTTGAAACGAAAGGATTTCCAGTTACTGGTATTATTCCAGATTTGCTCGTACAAAAATGGTTTTCTGATAAAGGAATTTCGCTGCAAATCGTTGGCAGGGATGAAGAAAAAGAACAGGCAAAGGCGGTAATTAAATCTCTAGCTGACCGGGAAAAACTGGGAAGTGACCAAGTACCCTATTTTCTTAGTATATTTGAGGAAACTGGAGCTGAAGGGGATATTATAAGAAAAGGTAACGAGTTACTGAAGAAGGGAAAAGGTAAAAATAGCGAGCCGTTGATAAAGCCAGTTCTTGAAGTAGAACAAAAAATATAGCCTATGTTTGAATCGGAAGCCTTAGAATTACTAAAATTGTTCGGGAGCCAAGGGGTTTTGGGGATAATTACATACATTCTCTACAGGCGGTATGATGTTTCCGAAAAGGAAAAAAACGAATTGGCTAAAGAAGTTATTGCGATTATTCTGAAATATGAACACAAAACCGAAGCGGACATAAAGGATAATGAAGCGATTAAAGCAGAACTTAGGGAAATCAAAAACGCTATCTATGGACGTAATAAGTAGGTTGATTGGTCATA
>CAZVSU010000054.1:0-18040 GCA_964629645.1 uncultured bacterium
TGCTGCAGGAGGGATTCAGACAGGCACGTTTACGATTACAGGCTGCTATCAGATTGCGGCGTGACGCTTCGCTTAAAAGTAAGGCGCGCATGGGTGGGGCGCGCCTTACTGACCCTGGTTTTAGTCTGTCTGCCCGAGTTCTCTTTCAGGGCCGACCTCTTCGACGCTTTGCGTCCAGCTCCAATCGCGGATCTCAGGCATGTCCTGGAGGTGGTGTTGGATGTATTCTCTGTGTTCGAAAAGCTTCTGCTCAAAACGCTCGATCACATCGGATGATTCGGAGTGGAAGCGGGGAATGCGGTGCAGCGCTTCGATGGCGAGATGGTAGCGGCTCATCTCATTGAGCACCACCATATCAAATGGTGTGGTGGTGGTGCCCTCTTCGATGTATCCGCGCACGTGGAACTGCTCATGCCTGCCTCTTCCGTGGATCAGTTCGTGCACGACGCGCGGGTATCCGTGGAAGGCGAAAACGACAGGGACCTCTTCTGTAAAAAGGTCGCAGAACATAAGCTCGTCCATTCCGTGAGGGTGGTTTTTGTGCGGGGTAAGGGTCATCAGGTCGACGACATTGACGACGCGGACTCTAATTCCGGGAACGTGCTTCCTGAGCAGCCACGCCGTCGCCAATGTTTCAATCGTCGGCACATCTCCTGCGCAGCCGAGGACGATATCGGGGTTGCCATCGTCATTGCTGGCAAAGTCCCAAATCGAGGCCCCTCTCGAGCAGTGCTCCCGAGCGGCTTCCTTATCCAGCCATTGGAACTGCGGCTGCTTTCCGGCGATGATTAAGTTGACATAATTGCGGCTTCTTAAACAGTGGTCGGCAACGCTGAGCAGGCAGTTGGCGTCAGGGGGGAGATAGACTCTTGTGACATAGCTTTTTTTGCTCATCACTGTGTCAATAAATCCTGGACCTTGGTGGCTGTAGCCGTTGTGATCGTTTCTCCAGGCGTGGCTAGTCAGCAGATAGTTCAAAGAGGCGATCGGATGGCGCCATGGAATTTCACGGCAGGTTTTCAGCCATTTGGCATGCTGGTTGAGCATCGAGTCGATCACTTGGGCAAACGCCTCGTAAGTAGGGAAAATGCCGTGCCTTCCCGTGAGCAGGTAGCCTTCGAGCCATCCTTGACAGCAGTGTTCGCTTAAAACTTCCATCACGCGGCCGTCCGGCGAGACGTGGTCGTCGGTGTCGATCACTTTTGCTGTGCTGCATCGGTCGGTGACATCGAAAAGAGCCGACAGGCGATTCGAATGGGTCTCGTCAGGGCAGAAAAGGCGGAAATTTTTCTCGTCTTTGTTGAGCTTGAAAACGTCGCGAAGATAGTGTCCTAAGACGCGGGTTGCCTGCGCGACCACGCCCCCAGGCTCTGGAACATCGATGCAGTACTGCGACCAGTCGGGGAGTTCAAGATCGACGAGCAGCTTTCCGCCGTTTGTGACGGGATTGGCTCCCATCCTCAAATCTCCCTTGGGGGCAAGCTCTTGAAGCTCGGGAATCAGCTTTCCGTTTTCGTCAAAATGTTTGTCGGGATGGTAGCTTTTCATCCACTCTTCGAGCATTTTGAGGTGTTCAGGATTGTCTTTGACATTAGAAAGCGGCACCTGGTGTGCGCGGTAGGTCCCTTCAACGGGGACGCCGTCGACAACTTTAGGGCCTGTCCATCCTTTTGGCGTTTTCAAGATGATCATGGGCCACATGGGGCGCTTTTTGAATCCATTTTCTCTCGCTTCCTTTTGTATCTCGCGGATCTCCTGATAGCATGTCTCCAGCACTGTTGCGAATGATTGGTGGACGAGATGGGGATCGTCGCCTTCGACAAGGTAGGGGCGATGGCCGTGTCCCTTGAAGTAATCGAAGAGCTCCTCTTCTGAGATGCGGGCAAGGACAGTGGGCCCTGAAATTTTGTATCCGTTTAAATGGAGAATCGGCAGGACGGCGCCGTCGTGTTCGGGGTTGAGGAATTTATTTCCTTTCCAACTCCCTTCCAGAGGGCCGGTTTCGGCTTCGCCGTCGCCGACCACACAGGCGACGATCAGATCGGGATTGTCAAAAGCGGCTCCATAAGCGTGCAAAAGGGCGTAGCCAAGCTCGCCCCCTTCGTGGATGGATCCCGGGGTTTCGGGGCTGACGTGGCTCGGGACGCCTCCGGGTGTCGAAAATTGTCGGAACAATTTGAGCATTCCATGCTCATCCTCAGTGATTTTAGGATACTCTTCGGTGTAGGTTCCCTCCATATAGACGTTGGCGACAAGCGAGGGGCCGCCGTGGCCGGGGCCTGTGATGTAGATGACATTGGCATCGTGTTTTTTGATCAAATGGTTGAGGTGGACGTATATGAGATTAAGTCCCGGCGATGTGCCGAAGTGGCCGAGAAGCCTCGGTTTGATATGCTCGGGCTTCAGCGGCTCTTTGAGCAGGGGATTGTCCTTAAGGTAGATTTGTCCGACAGACAAATAGTTGGCGGCTTCGAAGTAGCGGTTGATTTTATCCAGCTCTTCGTCCGTCAGCACTTTTTTTTGTGCGGTTATTGTGGTCATAGTAGCTCCTTATAAGGTTTTAAGCCGTTCGTTCGGAAAAAAGAAGGCGATGGGTGTGGCGCGCCATCATCAACTCCTCATCTGTCGGAATGACGAAAACCTTGACTTTACAATTTGGTTTCGACACGATTTTTTGGTTGCTCTTATTCCTCTCGTCGGAGAGTTCAATGCCGAGATGCTCAAGACCTGTGCATATGCGGCGTCTGATTTCGGCGGAGTGTTCTCCGATTCCCGCGGTGAAGACAAGCGCATCGAGACCTCCGAGCGCGGCCGCGAGGGCGCCGATCGCCTTTTTCGCTCGGTAACAAAAAAGCGATAGCGCTTCCGCTGCTTTGGGACTGTCTTTTTCGGCTTCTAAGAGCACTTGGACATCCGAGCTCAATTCCGACACTCCCTTAAGGCCGCTTTGTTCATTGACAAGCTCTCTTAACTCCGCGGGCGTCATCCCTTTTTCCGACGCGAGATAGATCATCACGCCAGGATCGAGATCTCCTGAGCGCGTTCCCATCACCAAGCCCTCCGCCGGCGTAAATCCCATCGTTGTGTCCAGGCATCTCCCGCTTTGGACAGCGGCCATGCTAGCGCCGTTGCCAAGGTGGGCCATCACCACGTTTTTGAGTTTTTCTTGCTCGATTTCGGTTGTGATGTACTCGTAGGAAAGGCCGTGATAGCCGTAGCGAAAGATCCCTTCTTGCTCAAAACGGGGAGGAAGGGCGTAGAGGCGGGATTCGGGGGGCATACTCTTGTGAAAAGCGGTGTCGAAACAGGCGACTTGCGGAGATAAAGGGAATTCTTTTTTCGCCATTTCGAGTCCCAAAATTTCAGGAGGCAGGTGCAGCGGGCTTAGGGACTGGAGCTCTTTTAGCGTTGCGATGAGTTTTTGCGTGACCTCTTGATGATCCCGAAAGTGGGGCCCTCCTGTGACGACGCGATGTCCGATCCCCTCTACGGGATACTCAGAGTGCCGCAACCACTCAAACAGACGCTTGAGCGCGTCTTCGTGGCCGGGAAAGTGATTGTCTTCCTCGACGAGCCAATTGCCGTTCCAGTCCAGCACTTTAAAAGAGCCCCCTTTAAGACCGATCCGCATGAGTTCACCGCGCGCAATGACGGTCTCGTCTGAGTCGATATTGACGAGGGCGCATTTAATGCTCGAAGACCCTGAATTGAGGGCTAAAATTAGCCTCGACATCACTAACCTTTTGACCTTGAGTATTATTTAATCGTTCACCTAGAGACATCCCTTTCATCTCCATCTGTAACCCCGCGTCGTTTATTCTTCAACACTATCTCCATTTTTCCTCTTCTCGATTTTAACGCTGTTTCAGGTCGTCAAAATAAGGTAGATGGAGTTCTTGCGATCTGTTATAAGCGATGAAACGTGAGGAGGTAAGCGATGGAGCCGCCCGCAGTTAAAGAGAGAAGTTCTTCATGCCCAGCACAATTGGATCTGAAGGTCACTAACCTTTCAGGACTTGAAGAGAAGCTGCAGCGAATCGCCGAAGAGATCCGCGAGCGTCCGGCCGAAACGCTTTTGCCTGCGCTGCCTCCCGTCTATGCGGCCTTTTTAGGGAAACCCGAAGCGGGCAAAAGTCTTGATGATGCCCTGAAGTGGATGGCAGGCCCCATCAGTCAAATCCCCATCGTCTGTCAATTTGCCACTCTCCCTTCCCTTTATCTCGGCCCTTTTTCTCAAATGGAGGAGGAGGCAAAAGAATTAACGCTCAAAGCGTTCAAAGGAAGTCCTGAAGCCCAAGAGAAAGTGATTCATAGTCTCAAAGATATGCTCAAACAAGGCGGCGGCGAGGGAGTCGCTCTCAACCGGGTGGTCTCTTGGATTTTAGACGAGCTGGAAACAGCGCGCATCTCCGCTCAAAACAAGACTCTGAAAAAAGACAATGCCGTGAACGTCTACCTCGTCGATAAAATGCCGGAGCTTGGAAGATATTTTGCCCCCGAAGATTTCAAATATTACGCCCTCAATTATCCGATGAAGGTCGTCGTCAATCAGGCGTTTTCCAATTATAAAATTGCAAGCCCCCTTCTGAAACGGAATATGGAAGCCAATATTCAAGAGTTGATGAGATGTATTGTGCTCTGCTCGGGATCGTGTCAAAAAGAAGGGGACAAATTTGCAAAGGAACTGGGCACAAGGGCGTTTGAAATGATCGACCGTTTTCTTTTTGAGACGAAGCACCGAATGGCTTACTATCACTGCCTTATCAAAATTGTGAAAAAAGTTCATAGCAAAACCGACGTTTCGGATGAGGAACTCAAAGAGCACTTAATAGACGCGCTCAACAATTTTATTGACGACGTTGAACACAATCATGATATGAAAGGTGCCTTAGAAGCAGGCCTTTCTAAGGTCATCGAGATGATCGCTCAAACACAACGTATTGTTTCTGAAACCAAATAAAAGGGGGAAATTATGGAAGCGACGCAAAATGCGATACCGATAAGAACAACACTTGAGGGTGTTGATCCTAGAGTGCTCACTGCGAAGGAGAGCATTCATATCAAAAATGTGGCGGTTAAAGGCACAATTGCAAAGGTCGAGACTTATTATTGGGACCACAGTAACGACCCAATCTTTGCCGTCATCGTCAATGACCAAGCCATGATGAAGACTTAAAGGCGCTCCCTTTTAATGAAAATACAAGGGTAGTACTTCTCAAAGTGGATGCACTGGAATATGGTGCGAAAAGACTTTCTTTTACGCGTGATATTTTTGTCGATCTTGGAGACTTCAAAGACGTTGACTTTATCGACAAAAGTCAGCTGACAGAAAAGGAAGTGACGTGGCTTAATGAAAATGCACCGGCCGGGTCGTGCACTCTTTATTAATTCACATTTTTCGCGGCCGTGCAAACGGCCGCATTCGTAAGGAAGACACATGCAAATAGATCCTGTCCCCCTTTCTCCTCACGGGCCTCTGCCCAAGATTCCGCCTGAAATCGTGTCAAAGAGACGATCGCTTCAAATTGTTTATCAACAAAGGACGGACGAGGTTGCGAATGTGACGATTTTATACAACGGGTCAAAACGGGATCAATTTTATGCGTATCGAATGAATCCAGAGGATACGTCCACTGTTTATTCTCCTTTGCATCCGCAAATCGTGATTATCGGAAAACGAGCGAGCGGGTCCGAAGAACCCGGCTCGGAAGAATACGGCATACAGGAGCGGACAGTCCCCGTGACTGTTCATCCAAGGGAAAACCCCAAATTTATCAGGTATGAGGAGTACAAGCTTGATCAACCTCTTACTCCACCTAAAAAGAAAAGGAAGAAAAGGCGCTTGAAATCATCTCATTGCGTGGTTGCTTAAAAATCTGATATTTCCTTTATTGACGTTTGTCGCCGTGATTAATGGGTGGGATCGAAGCACAGATCATGACCAAGGCTGCGGCGCGGCTGATGCGTATTTGTGGTCGATCATCAAAATGAGTTCAGACCCGATCGGGTGCGCCTCTTTTCGAAATAGGTGTGCACACCGTAAAAAAAGATCAAAAGAAAAAGAATGAGCGCGATCGCACACCCGAGAATGAATTCGGCATCGAGAAGAGCCGATATATTCGCCTGATTTTCGATCCAGTTGATGATCATGCCGCGCGTTTCCACTTTGCCCAAAACCGGTGTTTGTCCTCTCTCCGCTACCATCGATGTGAATGCTTCAGAAAAGTAGCGGCGGTAGCTCGCAGATTCCGTGTTGACCATTTCACCGAATCGAAGGGCGTGGAACTGTTCGCGGTAGGTGGCGATCAGCTGAATCAACGCGCTGCCGAAAACGGCTCCGAGCATCCGAATCAAGGTGATGATGGAGGCGCCTTTTCCATACAGACTTCGATCAAAATTTGATAGGGCAAGGACATTCAGCGGCCCAAGAGTCAAAGCAATGCCTGCCGATCGCAAAAAAATGATCGCGCCGATTTCGTATTTGTCACTCTGTATCGTCAAAGTTTGGGCTAAAAGACAGCTCACCGCTGTCATCGACAAGCCCAAATAGATGAACACACGCACGTTGACATATCGGATGAGGGCAGCGGGGATGAAACCGACAAAAAAGTAAATGAAGCCGACAACGCTCATAAACGCACCGAGGCGGATCCATTCGTATCCGTAGAAGGTCTGAAGCATGCCAATGGAGGCGAGCGTCACGCCAAAGACTAAAAACCCGACAAAGAGCATCCCGATGCAGCAGATCGTGAACCGCTCGTCGCAAAACACACGAAGATCAATCAGGGGGCTTGGATGAGTGAGAGCGTTCCAAAAAAATAGAAGAAAAGAAATGATAGCCAAACACTCAAAAAAGAGGATAAAAGGGGAGTTCCAACCGAGGGTGTTCCACTCCGCTTTTGCCTGTGTCACGATGGTCAGCAAAGCTAAAAACCCCAAAGTGATGGTGATGAGGCTGACGATATCAAAGGGAGGGGCCGTCTCGCGCTCCGACTCGGGAAAGAACAACCATGTCGTCAGCATTAATGGAGGAATCATGGCGAGGTTGGTTAAAAAAAACAGCCTCCATTCCATCATCTGTCCGTAATAGCCGCCTATAAGGAGGCCAAATGCAATGCCAAGTCCAAATGAAATCGACGAGTAGAGCGTCACGACAGTGCGTCTGTTTTCGACCTTTTCTATCGTGTGGTTGATGATCGGCAGGCCGAGGCCTGAGATAAGCCCTCCGCCTAGCGCTCCCACGACCCGAAACAATAAGAAATCATAATACCCCCATGCAACGGCGGTCATCACAGTCCCCATCATAAAGAGCCACAGACCGCAAAAAAATGTGGTCTTGATCCCGAACCGCTTTGCCAGTCTTATCCCGAAAAGAGGCGCGATCGCAAGGGTGAAGAGAACGGCTCTTGCCGTCCAAATAATGTGGGTGTAATCAACAGCCAGATAGCCTTGGTATTGCTTCATGAGGATGACCGAACCCAAAAGGTCGAGAAGGACAAACATGCCGGCTAGTGTGACGGTCGCGACAATGACAAATTGCCAAAGAGGGTGCCCGGGTTTGTGGCAAACCGGCGAGGACCAGCTGAAGATGTCGGCTAACCTTTTTTGATCCATACTTCTACTGACATGCCCGGAAACAGGTAAAGAGGCTTGTCGTCGGGAAAGTTATCCGGTTTGGCGATCGAGATTTTGACCGGTATTCTCTGGGCCACTTTTGTGTAGTTGCCCGTCGCATTATTCTGGGGAACGAGGGAAAATTGCGAGGCGGCGGCACTTTTTATGGCAAAGACCTGTCCCTTAAACGTATATCCGGGATAAGCATCGACGGTGATCGCGACGTCGGCTCCAAGTGACACGTCGCGAATTTTTTCCTCTTCAAGTCTGGCCAGCACCCATACATTGTCGAGATCGTACATTGTGAACATGCTTTGGCCCGGCGAGGTGACATCGCCAAACCAAATCCATCTTTTAGCGATCACGCCGCTCTCCGGGGCATAGATTGAATAATGGGTGAGAGACGCCTCGATCACTTCCAGCTCTTTTTTTGCCCGATCGAGAGAGGCGATGGCAAAATCGAGCTCGGCAGCCGCCATTTCATAGTCTTTTTGCATGTGGTCGAAGTCCTGCTCCGAAATCACAGCGTCTTGTATCCCTTCTTGGGCTCTGATGTAGTCGTTGCGGATTTTCGCAAGAAAGGCCTGCTTCACCACCACTTCCTGCTCTGACACTTTAATTTGAGCCTCGGCTCTCGCCTTTTGAGCTAAGGGGACGTTGTTTTCCAGCTGGACAATGAGCTGGTCTTTTTCGACGATATCGCCTTCGTCTGCATAAACGCCGATCACTTTTTCGGTGACGTTGGCGCTTAAATCGGACCCGTAGGCGTCAATGTTGGCGTCGTTTGTCCAGGCGTAGTGGCGCCAGGAAAAAAACCAAAAAAGACCGACAATCAGCAAAGTGATCCCTGCAATCACTGTCAAAGTCGCCAGCGCCGCAATCGTGTAAGACCCTTTATTCTCTTCCATCTCTACCTGAAATCCACCATTAAATCGGCTCCCGAAGAGTGGATCAATCCGTAATAGCCTCGGATCAGATCAAATCTTGCTTGGTCCCGACTATTCATCGCCAGGATTAAGTTGTCGACCACAATTTGATAGTCGAACACGTTGATGTATCCGATCTCAAGAGAGCTTCTTGCAAGGTCGAGCGTCTGCTCTGCGAGCTTGACCGTCGACTCTGCCGTCACGAAAGTGGCCACCGACTCTTCAACATCAAACATCTGTTTTCGAACGTCTGCATACGCCACCTGCACCCCTTTTTTGTATTCGTATTGCTTGGCCGATTTTTCATAGACCGCTTGTTGAATTCTGTGGTCGCGGCCCAAACTGTCCCAGATCAGCCAGTTGACGCGGTAGCCGACGGCCCAATTCATATTCTGCCTTCCAAAGCTTGCGCTTGGGTTTTCAAAGAATCTTGTCGGGTCGCCGCCATAGTTAAACTCTAAGTTCACCTCCGGTAGAAATTCTCCCCAGCGCGCTCCCACTTTCTGCGTGGCAATTTTCACTTCGGTTGCGCTGGCCCTTAATGTAGGGCGGTAGATAAGGGCGGTATTTTCCCAGCAGGCCACTTCGTGCGCGGTAAAGAGCTGCCGCATCAATGACTCTTGTGTGTAGGGGTATCCCTCTTTGAAAATCAGGGCGTTTTGAAACTGTTTATGGAAGATCTCTTCGACATGCCTCACTCGGGTCCCGATTTCCGGAATCCTCATGATCGGAATGGTCGATTCGGCAAGCTCGATTTGCACGGTGCCGGGATTAAAGCCAAGAACCTGCGCTAAATAATCGAGGTCGACCTTAAGCTGCCTCACCGCTTGGTAGTACTTTTTAGTGGCATTGGCCACCCGCACTTGAGATTGATTGACATTCAGAAGAATCGAGGTCCCAATCTTATATTTGCTCTGCTCTTTTTCAGCTAAATCGATGAAGAGGTCGATGTTTGTTTTCGCCGTGGAGATTTCTTCCATATCGAGGATCACCCGGTAATAGGCGAGGCGAAGCTCATAGAGGACGTCGATTACAATGGCATCCAAAAGGAGCTGCAGCTGATGGACAATAAGAGAAGAAATCCTCAAGTTGAAATAGCGCTCTGTCGAGATCAGCGATTGCGTGATGTTGAACTGGCTGAGGAAAGAGCTTCTCGAGTCGGTGAAGATATTTGCTTTTTGACTGCGGTAGCCCGCGCTGATCAAGACAACTTCCGGAAACCATTTGGAGACTGCCTCCAAGCGTCCCTGGTTTGCCTTTCGGACAAGAGATTGCAAAGTTTTGATATCATTGTTGTTTTCCAGGGCTATTCTTTCTGCATTGTTGAGCGTAAGGGAGTTAAGACATGCGCAGTCTTGGTAGTCAGCTCCACACAACCCAACAGTCATAAGAAAAACAACAAAAAAACCTTTCATCTCCACCCAGATACTTATTAGCATGACCCCAGATTATCTCCAAGCTTGATCGGAGTGCAAAAAAATATATAATCAGCCGATAACAGGAGTTTGACTATGATCTCGTTTGCTCTCTTTTTTGTTGCCTTGGTCTTTACCGTTGTTCACGTTTTGATAAGACGGGTTGACGACAGTCACGCCTTTGTGATCGCTTTCGATTATCTTCTTTTCTTCAACGTCGGGTTGATGGGACTTTTAGCCTTTTACGCTCATCTATTTAGAGCCGATGCCACCGCAGAGAACATCGGGTGGGCGCCGGGCAGCCCCTTTCAATCGGAAATCGGAATGGCTAATCTCTCCTATGGTGTATTGGGTCTTTTATCTCTTTGGATGGGGCGGAAATTCGCTCTTGCCACTGTGATCGGCTTCTCGATTTTACTGTTGGGCGCGTTTGTCGTGCACATCATGCAATACCTTAAAGGAGATATCGCCCCGTGGAATATCGGCGTTTTTGTCTGGTTCAACGATCTTTTTCTGCCGATGATCTTGCTTCCGTTGGCCATCTACGTCCAAACCATTAAAAGCCGACCCTTCCAAAGGAGAGACCTTCACTGACGAGATGACTCCGAGACAAGAGCGTCGTCTACTCCGTGGAACCGATTAAAACTGGCTTTCTTCTGTGGAGCCGGTCAGCGCGGTCGTGGAGGTGTTGCCGCGGCTGATGGTTTTTTGCACCTCGTCGAAATATCCCGTGCCAACAAACCGCTGGTGCTTGATCGCCTTGAAGCCCTCTTTGTGCTGCAATTCAAATTCGTGCTGCTGAAACTCCGAATAGGCGGCCATACCATGCTTTGAGTACCCTTTTGCAAGTTCGAACATGCTGGCATTGAGCGTGTGGAATCCCGCCAGAGTGACAAATTGGAAATTGTAGCCATATTCAGCGAGCTTTTCCTGAAAGTTTGCCAGTTGCTTTTCATCGAGTTTTGCTCTCCAGTTGAACGAGGGTGAACAATTGTAGGCAAGCCACTTTCCGGGAAACTTCTCGTGAACGCCCTCGGCAAATTCCTTCGCCTCCCCGAGGTCGGGAGTCGATGTTTCGCACCAGACAAGATCGCAGTAGGGGGCGAAAGCCAAAGCTCTTGCGATTGCGTAAGGGATTCCTCCTCTTAAGTAATAAAAGCCCTCATGCGAGCGCTCGCCGGTCAAAAAAGGGCGGTCGACTTCGTGGTAATCGGAGCGGATCATATGTGCCGAGTGGGCATCTGTCCGAGCAATTATCAGCGTCGGAATGCCCTTCACGTCGGCCGCAAGGCGCGCTGTTGAGAGCTTTTCAATAAAGTCGCTTGCAGAAACGAGGACTTTTCCTCCCATGTGGCCGCACTTTTTGAGCGAGGAGAGCTGATCTTCCAAATGGATGGCCGCCGCGCCGGCTTCAATCATCGATTTGACCAGCTCGAAAGCGTTGAGCGGGCCTCCAAAACCGGCTTCAGCGTCTGCGACAATCGGGACGAACCAGTCGGTGTGGCCGTTATTTTCCATATGCTGGATTTGGTCGGCGCGGGACAGGGCGTTGACGATGCGACGAATCAAGTGGGGGCCGCTTTGCGTGGGATAAAGGCTCTGATCAGGGTAGGTTTGAAGAGCGTCATTAGCATCGGCAGCGATCTGCCAGCCGCTGACATAGATGGCTTTGAGTCCGGCCTGTACTTGCTGGACGGCCTGCAGGCCGGTCATCGCGCCCAAAGCTCTGATGAACGAGTCAGAACTTAAGTGCTTCCACAGTTTTTCGGCTCCCATCCGCGCCACGGGATAATCAATTTGTAGCGACCCTCGAAGTCTGACCACCTCTTCGGCGCCGTAGTCGCGCTGGATTCCCTTCCACCTTGGGGACGATCTCCACTCTTCAGCTAATTTTTTAATGTCTGTCTCGGTGTACATTAAGGGAGCTCCTTGTAGGCGAGTGTGGTTAAGAACGAATGAAATTTGTCAGAAAAGATGAGGGTTTCAAAAAGATCGCGGGCTTCTTTGAAAGCCTCCTCATCGAAGTGCTTGCCATACAGCTCTTTGATTTTTTTCATCTCTTCTGCCATGAGCGAGCGCACATAAGGCTCGGTTACGATCTGCTGATCGGCAAGCTGAGTCGCCCTTTGGATCCATTGCCAAAGCTGCGCTCGCGATATTTCAGCAGTGGCAGCGTCTTCCATCAGGTTGTTGATGGCGGCTGCGCCTGTCCCTTTAAGCCACGATGCGATGTATTGCAGCCCGACGTTCAGATTGAGCCTGACGCCCTCAACTGTCACTGTTCCTCCGGGAATATGGAAGTTGGTGAGGTCTTTAGCTTTCACCTGAACATCTTCTCTAAGGCGATCTTTTTGGTTCGGCTTATCCAGCTTGTCAAACACTTCGCGCACTGTCGGGAGCAAGTCAGGGTGGGCAATCCACGTGCCGTCGAATCCATCGGCAAACTCCCGCTCTTTGTCTTCTTTGACTTTGCGGAGGGCCCGTTCAGTCACTTCCGGGTCTTTACGATTAGGAATGAATGCGGCCATCCCCCCCATGGCGTGCGCCGCTCTTTTGTGGCAGGTTCTGACGAGCAACTCCGTGTAGGCGCGCATAAACGGCACTGTCATTGTGACTTGATCTCGGTCGGGAAGAAGAGAGTCGTGCCTGCGGAACTTTTTGATGATGCTGAAAATGTAGTCCCAGCGGCCTGCGTTGAGTCCTGCAGAGTGATGCCTCAGCTCGTAGAGGATCTCTTCCATCTCGAAAGCAGCGAGAATTGTTTCCAGAAGAACGGTGGCCCGAATTGTGCCGTGGGGAATTCCGAGCTCTTCTTGCGCAAACACAAACACGTCATTCCAAAGGCGCGCCTCCAAATGGTTTTCGAGTTTCGGGAGATAAAAATAGGGGCCGGTCCCCTTGTCGATCAAGTTTTTTGCGTTGTGAAAAAAGTAGAGGCCAAAATCAAAAAGCGAACCTGAGATCTGTTTGCCGTCGACAAGAAAATGCTTTTCGTTCAGGTGCCAGCCTCTTGGCCGAACAAACAGCACAGCATGCTCTTTTTGGAGCCGGTAGGTTTTTCCCTCGGGAGTTTCGAGCCTTAAATTTTCATCCACGGCATCCCGTAGATTGATCTGCCCTTGGATCATATTGTCCCAGGTGGGGGAGTTGGCATCTTCAAAATCGGCCATGAACACGTCCGCGCCGCTGTTCAGTGCGTTGATGACCATCTTTCTGTCGGTAGGGCCGGTGATTTCGACATGCCTTTTCTGGAGATCGGAAGGGGTTTCGGCCACAACCCAAGAGGAGTCCTCTCGTATATGGAGGGTCTCTTTGAGGAAATCGGGCTTTTCCCCTTTGTCGAGGCGATTTTGCCGATCAACCCGTGCTTCAAGCAGTTGGATTCTTGTGCTGTCGAAAAGGCGGTGAAGAGCGGCCAAAAAAGCCATCGCCTCTTTTGTCAGAATTTCGCGCGTTGAGTCGCTAAGCGCTCCTTCAATCTCAACGCCTTCAATGACTTGGTGTGTCATAGGGGCCCCTTGCTATCCGTGTTAACTGCTTTGTATCACGAAAAGGGTTCTTCATCAAGACTTGTGAAGACGGGAGAGTAGGGTTTGGGGCGTGTCCGTTTCCACCAGTTTCCTGTCTGCTGCCGCTCTTCAAAAGTGGTGTAGTCGTAATCGTAGAGCTGAGCGCGGATGTATTTGGGGGGCGATTTAGGGAAGGGGTTGTGCCTGAGCAGCTTGAGAACTTCAGGCGATCCTTCCAGAAGTCGAAATAAGAATTTTTTGATCCAAGGTTCTGCGACAAATACCGTGAAGGGGAGAAACCAAATCTGCCAATCGAGCCTCGGCTGGTAGGGCGACACTCGTCTCGGGCGCCTTTCAGGCTCCGATGGTTTCCATTTGAAAAGATACTCTTTCCACTCTTTGCCGTCTTCGCTTCCGAAGATGGTCACCTCCTGCCGCCCCGTCGTCATCACGGCAAAAATGCCATAGCGGTTGACGAGCCTGAAGGGATTCAGTTTTTTGAGAAATCGAAGGGGGGCTTTCAAGGGGTAAAAATGGCTGATCACGCGGATGAGTTGGCCGATTATGAAAAGCCCTCCAAGTGCGCCGAAAAGAATTTCAAGCCACATGGGGTTCGGTTCAGGAAGCGGGACAGCGCCGGTAAGGGGCCGAAGCCACGTATCGCTCAGTAAAATGAGGCAAAAGATGACGGTCATATGATTGAGGTAGGAAAAGTTTCCCGTCAGCCAAATAAAAAACTGCAAGCCGAAAAAGCCGAGAAACGCCAATAGCCGCATGTCCTCATTCCCAAAAACGAAAAAAGTCCAGGGAAGCTCGATCAAAAACATCATAAAACAGGAGAACTTCTGAAATCCCATGGGAAGTTTTTTCGCATACCAAGCGAGAGCATTCGGAATCGGTTGGGACAGATAGTGGTGATCGATTGCCGTCAAATTTCTCCAGTTTTTGTCTCGCGTCATCAATTTGCTCACGCCCGCTTCGAAGTGAAAGCGGAAAAGAAGGAGGTTCAAACAGACCCACATGCCTATGGAGGGGGAAGGGGTGATGAATAAAAGAAAGGAATAAAAGCTGATTTCGAGAAAAAATGACTCCCAGCCAAAACTCAAAAATTCCTGCCCGGCAGTCGTGATCGAGAGGTGTAAAAGAAAAAGGATGGGGAGCCAGACGAGGGGAAAAAATCCAAAAAAAGTTAGAGCAGATAAGACTGTCCCCAAAGCAGGCGCTGCCATCAACGCAGCATCGCTTGCATCAAACCAAAAGAGCGAGGGGATGTAATAGTAGCTTTTTGCCCGATAGGCCGAATAGATCGACTCGAGGTATTCAGCCATGGGAAGGATCCCTCTTTTTCCGAACAGCCCTTTCATTTGAAAGAGGAGCGGCCAAAAGACAAAAAAGTAAATCAGCCCAATAAGCTGGGGAAGATAGTGAATGACGATACTGGATTGAGAGGGATGAAGCATAACGTTTTCTTGGAGTCTAATGGGGAAAATTAAAATTAATCAACCCGATTAAAAGCGACAACTATGGCGGTAGGTTTTGTCGTAGTAGGGGAGAATCAAAGAAACAGCCAGTTCAAATTGGTGGTTGCGAATGGCAGCGATGGCGCACTTTGTTCTTTCCAGACCTAACTTTTTTGAGATGTGCAGAATTTGATCGATTCTTTCGCTCTCTTCTTCGATATTTTTCGGAGCATACTCAGACACAATGTTGCGGATCCTCACCTCGAGGGGAGCTTTAAGTTCTGTTCGGGGAGCGCGCTTCATCCGGTTAAAAAAAGGGGTGGGAATTTGACACCGCCCGATCATCTGCGATTCATCTTCAATCCAGATGGGGCGCTTCGGGTCGAGAGTATCGAGAGCGTGAAAGAGCTCGTTTTCAAATTGCTGTTGCGTGGGTTGAGGGGATTTGATAGAGCCGAAAGCGCTTCCGCGGTGCTTTGCGATTGCCTCCAAATCGATCACTTGCTCTCCTTGGCCCTTGAGCTTTTTCAAGTGAGCTGTTTTTCCCGTTCCTGTTAAGCCTGTCACCACATGAAGGGAAAAGGGGTGTTCAAAAAAAGTCAGAACTTGACTGCGGTACTGCTTGTATCCCCCCGGAAGGATTTCGACGCGGTAGCCCGCTTGTTGGAAAAGCCAACACATGGACCGGCTTCTCATCCCCCCTCGGCTGCAATAAACATAGGTCTTTTCGTTTTTGACGGCATGTTGTCCGATAGCGTCGACGAATGCGGCGAGTTTAGGGCCGGCGAATACCAAAGCCTGTCGAAAAGCCTGATCAAACCCTTGCTTATGGTAAAGGGTCCCGACGCGTGCATACTCATGGTCGTTTAACAGTGGAAGGGAGAGAGCCCCAGGGATATGTCCTTTGTCGAATTCTTTTTCCGATCGGACATCGATCAATGGGGCCATCTTAGTCTCACCTACTGCTTGATCAAAGAGACATTAATCGAAACATCGGTTTCTGTTTCAGTAGAAACGGGCTCGGCAAGAGTCAGGCCTAATGAAAGGGCATATTCTTCTTTCATTGACTTCAAAATACCGGTCTTACTGTCGAGAACGACGATACTTTTTCTAGAGCCCTTTAAGTCGTTGACGGTATTCTTGAGATCCCCTTGGGACGAGGCTAGCAGTTCTTCTTGAGTGAAGTCTCGAGACGACTGAAGGAGTACCCCTTCTGAATTTTGACCGACGAACTTCCACTTGGTGGTGACCCCTTTGATCAGCTCTTCCGGGTATCGATGCTCCCATGAGTCGCCGACGGCAACCGCTTTCTCCGGGAGATACTCTGTGAACTGTTTCAACCAAAGAGAAATGGCATCAAAATTAACGGAACATTGGCGGATTGTTTCAACAGGGATAAGGGCACTGAGTCGATCTTCAATGGACGCATAAGCTTGGGGAAGATGATTCACAGACGCTATTTTTCCGTTTTGATCAAGCGTAAAATTGAGCGACAGCCCTTCAAAAGCCTCGGCGATCTGAGTGATCATCTGGTCGATAATGTCGCGGCCTTCATTTTTCGAGTCGAAATTTTGGGAAAACACCACGACTTCTTTTTGTAAACTTTTGAGGGTGCCCACAACTTTTGGATTCAAAAGGGTCGCTTTGAGCTCGGTCGTTCCATCGGGTGCAACGGAAACTGCCTTCACATCAACGTTGCTGAGCACTTTTAGGTCCCAAACGACATGAGCGTCTTGTGGTTTTATGATGGTTTGATTGCCGGTAATTTCTATTTCCATTTTGTATGGGGTGGTGTCACCTTCGGTGTATTTGGGAGAAAGCGAGCGTGCAGTTTCGGCAAACCCTGTCAAAGGTGCGATTGTCATGAGTAAAATGAGGATCATTTTTTTCACAGGAAACCTCCTAGGTCTTATTATAGAGACCCCACCATAGCACATTTAGGGGAAATTCTAGAAGGAAAAACCCGAAATTTCAGAATAGAGGGCGACCGCTGATCGACGCCCAGCCGACCAATAGATGTCTGAGCGCCGAATGGTAATCGGTCACGGGTTCTAAGCCTGAGTATCGGATTAAGCGTACACGATTAGGCATTTAATCCCAGGTAATCCAAAAAACAACCGATCTTTGCTCACTGATTCGGTAGACTATCTGTAGTTGCCCCATGAGAGTTTCAACGTTGGTTGTCTCAATGCAATCGAACCAATCCAAAATCTGAGGGAGAGAGCGTTGAGCAAGCCGCTTATCATCTCTTGCCGAAAGATCCCTTCATTCATGTAAGGGATGAAAAGCGAAAAAGAGCCTTTGTTGTTTGTACGCAACATTGGCTCTTTTTAACTTTTTTCTTTGATAATTTTTGGTAGTGTAACATCGTTTCCGTAAATTCAATTTGCAAGAGTCATAAGAATTTCTTGCAGAAAAAATGTTGCGTGATCTCGACAAGCCTCCGTGACCGATTACTTAAGTTGAATTACCTCAAATATTCCAATTTACTTCAGGATAATGGGCAGCTAAATTAATATGCAATTCATCTAAATCAGAATACCATTCATCATACCCTTCATCACTAGATGAATCATTTATTTTTTTTGTGAGATAAACGGTGTATCCTCCTCCTCTAGAAGAGTCATCTTCAATGAAAATATACCAGGACTTGTAATCACCAGATAAAATCTTCCCTATTCTATTAAATTTAATTTTTTTCTTATTCATAAAACCTAATGTGATTATTTGTAATACGTAAAGATTTTTTATTATATAGCTCTAAATGAAAATGGTTATAATAAGGATTGTGCAATCCATTTAATGAACTTGAATCGAGTCGTAATTGTCTCAAATTATCGATGCTGCGATATATTCCTTTTCCCGTTTTATCCATAGTCCTATAACGACCACCTAAAAATTTTGATCCGACGTTTAGGACATCATCTGCGTGAAGTAAATATTTGCTGGTCATGTTTCCTGATCCTAAGTAAGTCTCTCGAATAACAGCACTTGGCAAGTCTAGCTTTACAGATCCTCCTTTTAAATGAAAAGGAACTTGGTTTGCAATCTGACTTCCGGCCAGCAATTCCCACTGAATTGCTAAGTTGCGAAATTTATCTTTAATAAATATTTTA
>CAZVSU010000055.1:0-17968 GCA_964629645.1 uncultured bacterium
ATCACCCCAAGAGCGAAAAGAGTCGTAAAGACCAGTCCTGTGCTCGCATCCTCTTGCAAGTTCATGACGCGGGTCAAAGCTTGCGTCAAAAACGTCGTCACAAATCCCATAACAAGCGCCGCGATCAGCATGGCGCGAATGTCGATGCCCCCGCCGAATTCGAAGATACCGTTTTTTGTGAAGAGATAAACGGCCACGATGCCTAAAAGAATCGTATGGGAAAGAGCATTGGCTAGCATCGTCATGCCGCGCAAAACTAAATAGGAACCGACGAGAGCGCATGATACGGCCGTACACATCAGGACAAGGATTTGCACCTCGTCGGAGGCGAGCTCGGCTAGTGTGATCTGACCCGAGATGAAAGCGGCAAAACGGATAAAAAACGTCACGACGACTTCGTGGAATTGCAGACCAAAGTAAGGATTCAAAGCCGCTCCTCTTTTGGTATGGGCTGCCTGTGAGGATCGACTTTTGGGTCGTCCAGAAGCTCTGTCAGCCTTTTTTCAAGTTCGGGGGTGAGAATATGCTCCATTTCTTCGGCGCTCCGGTGCACCTTCCCCGCGCTCATACCGAGCTCATCAACAAGATAGACCTCCCAAAGTCTGTGGAGCCGCACGACGCGCGCTGCCCTTAAAAAACCGTCTTGCGTCAAAGAAAACATCCCTTTTCCTGCTGATTTGACCCAGCCGGATCGGGTCAGATCCCTCATGAGCCATGTAAAGTAATACGAGGCCCCCGATTCGTACTCGGTAATTTCGTCCAGAGTCAAAACCGCCCCCTCCCCCGCTTTCCACATCGTTTTCAGTAAATTCTCTTTTAAGCAGCGGCTCCGAAACCGCCCGGCTCTGATCAGCCTTGCGACAAGCCCCCTGCTTGGAGCAAAAAGAAGAGCGCCAATGCTGAAGCCAGCCGCCACCAACACAATCATCGGCCCCGTCGGCACGCCAATCTTTTCTTCCGGGTAGAGCGACCCCAGCCAAAGGGAAAGTTCCAAGGAAAGAAAGTTCCCGAGGAATCCGCTCAGCAGACCGAAGCCCCCTGCAAAGGAAAAAATGAGAGACAAACGGTCGGACAACTGCCTCGCTGCAACGGCTGGTGCAATCAGCATGGCAGACATCAAAACGACGCCGACAGAACGAATCCCGATCACAACCGCAAGGACGATCAAAAGAAAAACGAGCGCATCAATTGACGAAACCGGAATTCCGAGGCTTTTGGCATACGTCGGTTCAAGAGTGATCGCTTTGATTTCCTTGTAAAAAAGCGCCACTGTCGCGATCACGACAAGGGATAAAAGCCCATAAAGCACAATGTGGCGGTCGGTCATTGTCGCCGCCTGGCCGTAAAGATAGGTTTGCACTTGCCGGTAGAGTGTCGGAGTCGAAAACTGCATCCGGCTGGCGGCCGCGATCCCTACAGCAAAAAATGATGAAAGAACAAAGCAAAGAGCGGCGTCGCTTTTCACGTTCAGCCGATTTTGAAGAAAGAGGACCATTCCATATCCCAAAGAGGCGCTGGCAAGGGAGCCCGCCAGGATCCCAATTGAAAGAGCAAAAGGTTCATTGCCGGTCAAGAAAAGCGCCGCGAGCGCTCCGAGTGCGACCCCCGGATAGGTCGCGTGCGAGAGCGACTCGCCAATGAGCGATTCTTTGCGTAAAAGAACAACGACTCCGATCACCCCGGCAGCAAAACACATCAGCATCGATCCAATCGTCGGGGCTCTTAATACAGGATCGGTAAAATAAGACACCAAAGAATGTGTGCTCATAGAGACGTTTTGATTCCAGACGTTTCAAAGCGGGACAACTTCAAGGCTTCATCTAAGAGCGCATATCCCTTGCCATAGGTCTTTCCCAGATTTTCTTTTGTGAAGACCTCGTCAAGAGGGCCCGCGGCGACCAGCCGCATATTGAGCAGAATCAACCAGTCGAAAACCGACTCGACAGTATTGAGATCGTGGTGAACGACGAAAACTGTTTTCCCCTCAGATTTAAACCCTTTCAAAAGCTGGATCAGCAGTTGTTCTGTTCCGTGGTCTATGCCGCTGAACGGCTCGTCCATGAAATAGAGCTCCGCTTCTTGCAAAAGGGCTCTTGCGATGAAGACCCTCTGCTGCTGACCGCCGGATAGCTGGCTGATCTGCCGATCTGCAAGTGCTGAAATACCGACTAGGTCCAAGACGTGGGCTGCCGCAGCGCGGTCGGCTTTTTTGGGACGGCGAAAAAGTCCAAGCCGCCCGTACCGCCCCATGAGCACAAGCTCAATGACCGTGATCGGGAAATCCCAGTCCACTGACGTTCGTTGCGGGATATACGCGACTTTTTGGCGCACCTTTTCAAGCGGCTCGTTAAAAAAAAGGGCTTTTCCCGACATAGGAGGAACCAAGCCGAGGGCCGCTTTGATAAGGGTGCTCTTTCCGGCGCCATTGGGCCCGATGATGCCGATGAGATGTCCTACCGGCGTGTCAAATGAAATATCCCAAAGCGCCGGGGTTTTGTCGTAGTTGACGGAAAGCTGCTTCACAGAAAGAGCGCTGCTATCCAAAATCACCGCCCCCCGTTAATGGACTCTTTGATCGCTTTTGCATTGTGCCGCAACATGCCTTGATACGTCCCCTCTGGCGTGCCCCCTTTCCCCATAGCATCGCCGTAGAGAGGTACGTCGGCGATCATAAGCGACAGCCCTTTTTCGTTGCCGGCAGAGACCACCTTTCGAATCGAGTCTTGACTGACGTTCGATTCGGGAAAAAGGACGTTGATCTGATACTTTTCGAGGTGGTCGATGATTGATTGAATATCGGACACGCTCAGCTGGCTCTCGGGAGCCAACCCTTCGGGCGCTTCAAATCGGGACTGCCACTCCTTGGATTGTTTTTCGCTTTCGGTGGCAAGATAGGCCTTGGCAAAATAGTTGAAAGCGTCGTGACTTGTGACCAGATAGCGCTTGTCATCGGGAATTTCACTGAGGATGGCACGGATTTCTTCGTGAGTCTGCATCAGTTCTTCGTAGAGTTTCCGGCCGTTTTGTTCAAACACCTCCTGATGCTCGGGCGCCGCTTGGCTCAATGTTTCCACAACCGGTGCGATAATTTTCGACCAAAGCGACATATCCATCCAAATATGGGGATCGATTTGTCCTTGAACGATCAGCACTTTGTCAGGGTAAGCCTCATAAACTTTGTTGCCGACGCCAACAGCTTTAGGACTTTTGGCAAGGTGCATTTTGAGAGAGGGGCCGTGTTCCAAACCGAGCCCATTGAAGAAAATCACATCTGCATAAGAGAGCTTTTCATCGTCTCCTTTGACAAGCTGATAGGTATGGGGATCGAGCTCTCCGCATATGAGGACAAGACTGTCGACCGCATCGCCGCCCACCCTCTCCACGATATCGTGAATCATGGCGGTTGTGCTTAAGACCTTGAGCTTGCCGTTTTGAGTCATCCACTCGGATTGAGGGGTGCCTTGCGTGCAGCGGCTTTGACAACTGCAAAGACCTCCCAGTAACAAAAGGCAAATGATCAACTTAATAGGGTGCATATGTTGTGTTCAATAATAAGATAATGAGCAATTAAGTAAAATGGTTTGGTTCAAAAACAAAGCCAAAATGACAGGGCGGCAAGGACGAATCAATCGTAATGACCGGCCAACAAAGCGTCAAAAGTGTAAATGCCGTTCGAGCAGCCGGAAGTAAAGTGTATTTTGAGTCCGTAATGCCCGACCCGGTCGACCCGCGTCGCTTTGACCTCGTTGTCAACGCGATCCGGGTCGATCAGGGGCATTCCCGTCTCTTCATCAAGACACCCCGCACAGGGGCATTTTTTTTGCAGTTGACTGAGTCGAAACACTTTACTCTCCCCTTCCGGACTTTTTAAAGCGAATGTGTGGGGATCTACCTGATGAAATCCGTAACCGATTCCCCCCTCCGATGGCGAGACAGACTCCAAAATTTGAGTGAGACACCGCTCAAATGCGTGGTGAATGTCATCAATCTTTTCTTCGAAAAGGGAAACGCCGCGATCACCACATTGGGAAATGGCCGGATGGATGGGGATCTCTCCTAGGAAAGGCACGCCGCTTTCGTCAGCCAGCTTTTGGCCGCCTCCCTCCCCAAAAAGGCGCACTTTATTTTCGCCCTGTTGGTAGTAGCTCATATTCTCGATGACGCCCAAAACCGGAACGCCCACTTGCGCAAACATATGGATCGCTTTTTGAACGTCAAGGGTCGCCAGCTGTTGAGGCGTCGTCACCATGACGGCTCCGCTTAACTTAGCCTCTTGGGCTAACGTCAGCTGAATATCGCCTGTTCCGGGGGGAAAGTCGATGATAAGGATGTCCAAGTCGCCCCAGTCGACTTGGTGAAGGAATTGTTTGATGATGCCATTGGCAATGGGCGCCCTCACCACCGCGGCATTTTCATCTTGCCGAAAATAAGCCATCGATAGTGTCTGAATGGCGCCCGACCTTGCCGGAATGATGATCTCCCCTTTTCTCATCGGCATCTGCTCTTCGGGGATGAGCCGTCGAATAGAGGGGCCGTAAATATCTGCATCGAGCAGACCCGTTTTGATCCCCCTTTTTTCGGAGGCGCGAGCAAGGGTTGCGGCAACAGTGGATTTTCCGACTCCCCCTTTACCGGCAGCGACGCCAATAATTGTTTTGATACGGTCTAAAGGGGCGGAATTATTTTCTCGAAACATTTCAAGCGGCATACAAACGTTATGACCCAATACTTGTTTTTGTTCAAGTATCTTGTAGGGGGACAGCTAGAAAAAGGTTAATTTTATGTTGCGTGAAAAAGTGTACTATTTTAAATTACAAGTTAATTAACAAAAAAAGGCCGCCGAACGGGCCTTGTGCAAGTATCGATTTTATCTAAAATTTGTGAGGCAAAAGGCTTTCGACCGATACTTGTTCTGTGGTTTTCGTTAGGGAACTTTTTTTGACCCTCTAGAACAATGGACAAGAAAAGTTCAAAAAATTTAAGAATCAGCATTAAGAAAAAAGGAAGGATTCAATGACTAGTGACAGCAAAACAGGTGTCGACATTAAAGAAATTATCAACCAAGCCCTCAAAAAAATTAACGGCCACAAAGAAAATGAGCTGTGCCGCTATCTTCCCATGGAAACCGGCGGCTATATGCACCATTTTACCTTCCGAAAAATGAAAGGGGAATCTCCGGAAGAGCTCGCTGCATTGATCACAACCCATGTCCTGAATGTCGAGAGGCCTAAAACCGTAACTCCCAAGCCGAGAGCCCCTAGAGGATCGCGAAAAAGACGGGATCAACTCCACTTCACCAAACACGACATCGAAAGAATTCTTCATATGGCCCGCCTTGCCGGCGACAAAGAAATGGTGCGTAAATTGACACGCAAAGATTTCAAACAAATCCGAAGAGAGTTGATCAATTCAATCAAAAATAACAGAATCGAGCCCGATCTGTGGAATGCTTACGTCGAAGCTGTCACCAATCAAAACGCTTCCCTAGAGGCGATCGCGAGCGGACAGACACTCTCATCAAACTAACCGGCCCTCCCTAAAATTAAGATTTGATAAGGCGGCCCTTGTGCCGCCTTTTTTCATTTTATCGAAATCAAATACCTGTTAATATTTAGGTTTCGTCGGTGATTTTTGCCCTTAATTCTGCTTGCTTTTAATTACAAAAAAGTTTATAATGTGGGCACATCTTAACAATTAACAAACAAAGTGCTTTTTCAGTCGCCCTTAATGACTGTCAAAGCCGAAAAAACCACAAAGGAACATAAATATGTCGCAAGAAACCGCAGAATTTGGAAAGTGGCGTGCTTTTTTCTGGCCGATTCATGGGTACGAGCTTAAAAAAGTGCTCCCCATGTTTTTCATGCTCTTTCTGATTGTGTTCAACTACACGATCTTAAGAGACACGAAAGACACATTGGTCGTCAACGAAGCAGGAGCTGCTGCCATCCCCTTCTTGAAATTATGGGGAGTCGTACCGGGAGCCATCATCTTCATGCTGATCTACTCGAAATTGAGTAATATCCTCAGCAAGCCTGGACTTTTTTACGCCGCAATCACCCCTTTTGTGATTTTCTTCGCTCTTTTTGGAGCTGTGATCTATCCTTACAAGGAAGCTCTTGAGCCCGTCGCTTTTGCCGACGCGATGAGAAATTATTTCAATTGGGAAGGATTGAACCATTTCATCAACTGCATCCAACACTGGCCCGCATCCGTTTTCTACGTGATGTCGGAGCTTTGGGGCAGCGCGTGCGTTTCCCTCCTTTTCTGGGGATTTGCCAACGACATCACAAAAGTGAGCGAGTCGAAGCGATTCTACTCGGTCTTTTTGATTGGCGCCAACATTGCCCTTCTCTTCTCGGGCCCTGTCATCATTATCGCATCTAAATTCACCAAGTCTGTCGCAGAAGGCGTCGACTCCTACATCGTCGCCAACTACTGGTTGATGAGCATGGTCGTCCTCGCAGGCGCTGTGATCATGTACCTCTACAACTACATGCAGACAAAGGTCTTAACCGACCCTCGCTTTATGGCAAAAGAAGGGGAAAAGAAAAAGAAGAAGAGCAAGCCGAAAATGGGTATGCTCGAAAGCTTTACCTACCTCGCAAAGTCGCCTTATATGCTCTGCTTGGCAACTCTTGTGATGGCCTACGGAATCTCGATCAACGTTGTCGAATTGACCTGGAAGGCGCAGCTTAAGATTCAGTACCCGATCAAAAACGACTATCAAGCATTTATGGGCGCTTTCTCAACAATAACGGGATTCGTCACAATCTTCATGCTGATGTTTGTGAGCGGTAACTTGATCCGAAAGAAAGGATGGGGCTTTGCCGCTCTCGTGACGCCTATCGTCTTATTGGCGACCGGCATCGCTTTCTTCAGCTTCATTATCTTCAGAGATAATTTGGCCGGTGCGATCGCCCACATGGGAACCAACCCTGTCTTCTTGGCTGTGATGATTGGCGCCGTCCAAAACATTATGAGCAAGTCGTCAAAGTACTCTCTTTTCGACCCGACCAAGGAAATGGCCTATATTCCTCTCGACGAGGAGCAGAAGGTTAAAGGTAAAGCGGCGATCGACGTCGTGGGTGCCCGTCTCGGCAAGTCAGGAGGGGCTTTCGTACAGATGATGCTCATCCTGATGCTGGGGAATATGAACTCGGTCTTTACTTACTCCGTAGCAGCGACCTTCATCTTGGTCATCGCGGCATGGGTTGCAGCGACACTCTCTCTCAATCGAAGATTTGTCGACCTCACCTCTCAAAAAGAGGAAGAGAAAGCGATCGATCCAACTGGAGAGCCTACTTTGGCGCCGGCGAAGTAAAAAAAAGACTTCTTTTCTAGAAGAAGAAAACGGCAGCGGATCCGCTGCCGTTTTTTTATGTCGACAAACCCCCTCCTTGTCTGCTAATATTTTCTATTATTTACACATACATTAAACAGGGAACTTTAGATCTATGGAAAAACAAAAACCTTGGCAATTATGGTTGATAATTGCAGTATTCGCCGTCGTTTTATATAGCATTCTCCCGACCATTTTTTGGTATTCAAAACCGCTTAAGCAAGAGATCGATCAAAAAAGAGCTGAAGCTGTCGCTGTTGAAGCTGTCGAAAGGGTCAACGCTTTGGAAAGCGAATCTATCGCTTGGATCCGCTCATTCAATCGACTCCTTGGCATTTCGGCAAAATCTGTCGAAATCGATCAAAAGTCACCGCGCTTCATTCATGTTACGTTCGACAAAGAGAACGACGCTCAGCTATTCAAACGGTTTCTTCCCCGAGCGGGCAACGCGATCCCCTTTGTTCCGGCCCAGTTACGGGAAAAGCCCGACGGTTCTCAAGGCATTCCCGAAGAAAACGGCCTTTACACAGTGTCCGTGGAGCGCAATATCGGCATTCACCTCAACCCTGATCAAGTCGATCGTTTATTTACTTTTTCTCAAAAGCTGACCGAAGAGCGCACTGTCACTCCTTTCTACCGGGATCTTATCTACAGCCGCGTGACAGAAATCGCCGAAGGAATCGTCGGCCCCAGCATGCAGGCCGCGCGCGTCAGTGTGCTTGTCGACAATCCGAAAGAAGAAAGACTTGACGAAGTCGCCTTGACGTTGGCAAACGAAATCAACAATGTGACCTCTATTTTCGGCGCTGACAGCCCGGTTGCCAAACGGTACTACGCCAGTTTTTCGCAAATCGGAGAGAAAAACAAGCGAACGATGGTCAGTGGCCTTCGGCAACGCTTCGAAGCGCAAAAAGAAAGGCTTGAGAGCCGCTTAAGCAAGATGGAAGTGGAGGCGAAAGCGCAAGAGGAGAAGGACCAGCTGGTCGACATTTCCCTAGCGCAGACACAAGGCCTTGTCAAAAGGCAGATTCGGTCGCTGACTGACGCTTTGGCCACGCTCAAAGAGCAAAAGGCAGCCTTTGCTTCAGGCCGGGACCCTTTAGATAAAGAGGACTTTCTCTCAAGACTTCGGAAGAGCGAAGCGACAATCGATAAAAAAGATTCCATTCAATCGGTTGATCTCTCCGGCTACCACCCCTTTATTTCCACTCTTGAAATCGATTGGACCGACGACATCGTCAAGTTGAAGATTTATCCCGATGTCGAGACCATCCTCAATCCTAACAACACTGCCGAAGCAGCCGCTCTTGCAAGAGAAAACGTCAGTCGTCTGCTGATCAACAACATCGCCATGATCTCCCGTCTGAGCGATGAGCAGATTCAACCGGATGGCAACGACTTTGTTCTCAACCTGAACAAACTGACAAACAGCTCATCGATTCTCGCTCTTGATCTCGGTAAAATTGCCGAAAAAGAAGCCGAGCAGATCGATGACGCCATTCAGAGAGTGTGGACCCCTTCTCACAAGGAGCTGCAAACATCGGTTTTTCCGGTCAGAAGCTTCGCTCAATACCGCGGAGAATCTCCTGAAGCGCAAAATTTGGGCCTTGTCATTTACGCTCCTGCCGCTGAAAAGGAAGAGCCGCTCAGCGGATTCAACACCGGATCAATCTATGTCATTGTGAAAGGATATGAACGCTTGATCAGCAAGTATCAAGACAACCCGGAGTCTAAGCCAAGCCAGACGCTCCTCAGCGATTTGACCGCACTTAAACAGCTTTTAATGCAGTACGGCTTTCTCCAGGTACCCGCAAACACAAGCCGCTTCGGAAAAGAATTTCAAGGCGATCTCGTCTTCACTTACGACAACTACTACGACGATCTTGTCGCGGCAACCAGAGAAAATTTCTCTGTCAAAGGAGATAAGAAATATGCCGTCCTAGAGTTCACCGATGTCGAGCAACGCATTTTGGCGAAAAATAAAATTGAAGACCGGATGCAAGAGGATATTGTGAAATGGCAGGAGAACTACAACTCGGCGCAAGTGAACCTCGATCCAGCCGCCCGATACACCGTACCGGTTCCGACGACAAATCCTTACTGGTCCAACCTCAAGTTGTCTGCCCGCAAATATTTTCGGGGAGATGACCGCAAAATTTTAAAGTGGGGGCTCGACCTCTCGGGCGGAAAAACTGTGAGGATCGGCCTTCGCGACCAGGATGGCCGCCCCGTTACAAATCCCGATGATTTAAACCAAGCAGTGAATGAGCTCTACACGCGGGTCAATAAAATGGGCGTATCGGAAAGAACGATCCGAACAGAAAATGACACGATCATTCTCGATTTCCCCGGATCGCAAGCCTTCTCTGCGAACGAGCTTATCAAAGCGTCGGCGATGTATTTTCACATTGTCAATGAAAAATTCGGCCGCAACAACCGCGATCTCTTTCCCGTCGTGAACCAGTTTCTGCAAGAGGTCTGGGACGAAGCTGTCGTCACGAACCGAAAAGATCCGGAAAGCATCAATGAGATCGCTTGGCGCCACTTAGGCGGCGACCCCGAAAATCCGGAATCGCTCATGCCGAGAAGTGAAAATGCCCAAATTCTTATTGAAAATGGCTTAAGGCTCGCCAACCCCTACGAAGACAAGCGGACGGCTACATTCAACGACTCCCTCTCGATGGTCGCCATGTACCGCGGCTCAGGACCTTCCGAATGGCAAGGGCAGTACCACCCTCTTGTGCTTGTTTTCAATAACTACGCCCTGGAGGGCTCGAGCCTAAGCAACGTGACGACAGGCCTCGACCCAAAAGACGGCTATATTCTGAATTTCGAAGTGAAAAGCTCCTACGATAAAGCGGGCAGCGGTTCTCCTCAAACCGATCTCTACTCATGGACATCGCAGTTTGCCGAAGACCGCATCGCGGGGACGCCGAAGGGAGAATTTTCCCCTAATGGCTGGAGAATGGCGGTCATCTTGAATGGAAAAATCGTCAGCGATCCCGGCTTGAGAGCCGCTCTTTCAAGCAGCGGACGCATCAGCGGACGGTTCACGCCAAGGGAGATCAATCAACTCGCAGCCGATTTGAAGGCAGGCTCATTGAGCTATACACCGAAGATTCTATCCGAGCAAAATGTCAGCCCGGAACTGGGTAAAGAAGAGCGCAACAAAGGCGTCTTTGCCTCTTTGATCTCGCTCATCCTCGTAATTGGCGTGATGACAGCCGTCTATCGCTTTGCGGGCATCATCGCAAGCTGCGCTGTCCTCCTGAATCTTCTGATTATGTGGGGTGTGTTTCAGAGTATCGGCTATGCGCTCACGCTGCCGGGAATCGCGGGAGTCGTCTTGACAATCGGGATGGCCGTCGATGCCAATGTCTTGGTTTTTGAAAGGATTCGAGAAGAATTTGCCATTTCCCATCGCCTCGCATCTGCCATTGCCGCAGGGTATCGCAAAGCATTTAGCGCCATTATCGACTCCAACCTGACCACTTTGATGGCTGCTGTGATCCTGATTCAGTTTGACTCAGGGCCGATTAAAGGCTTTGCTGTTGTGCTCATTATCGGCCTTCTCTCCTCCATGTTCACTGCTCTTTTCCTGACTCGCTTTTTCTTTGCCGGTTGGGTGGAGAATCCAAAGCACAAGGAATTGAAAATGATGCGGCTTTTCCACGACACCAAAGTCAACTTCCTTAAGTGGACAAAGCCCGCGTTTGTGATTTCGGCGCTGGTGATCATCGCCGGGACCTACTTCCTGATTGAGGAAAGGGGCACACTCTTCGGCATGGACTTTACAGGAGGCTATTCCTTAACTGTCGACTTTGCCGAAAAAAGCGATGTCAATTACAGGCAAGAGGCATCCAATGCGCTCATCGCAGCGGGAGCCACTCAAGGGGACATCGAAGTGAGAGAGCTCAGCCGTCCGAACCAGTTGAGAATTCAGCTTGGGACCAGCATGGAAGAGCCGGGACACCCCTTTGCCGGCATGCCGATTGAAAATCCTCCAAAATCGACGACCTATGATTTCGAACAAAACCCGAGAATCGAATGGGTTGTCGACGCTCTTGCAAAAGGAGGACTTGAGATCCAAGAAGGGCAGCTCGCAAATTTGGATAAAAATTGGTCGACAATGAGCGGTCAGCTTTCGGATGCTATGCGCAACAATGCCATGATTGCGTTGACAGTCGCTCTTATCGGGATCCTGCTCTACATCACCTTCCGATTTGAGTTCAAGTATGCAATCAGCGCTGTCGTCGCTCTTGCGCATGACGTTTGGATCACGCTTGGCATCGTCGCCCTCTTCCACATGCTGGGCTTCCCTGTCGAAATTAACTTGCAAGCCATCGGGGCGATCATGACAATCATCGGTTACTCTTTAAACGATACGATCATTGTCTTTGACCGCATACGGGAAGATGTGAGGGTTTACCGCAAGCTCTCCTTCCCTGAAGTGATCAATCACGCCCTAAACGTGACGTTGAACAGAACGTTGATGACGTCGGGCACCACGATTTTGGTCCTCCTGTCTCTTGTGCTGTTTGGCGGGCCGAGCATCTTCGGGTTCTCGCTCATCATGACGATCGGAGTGCTTGTCGGTACGGTCTCGTCGCTCTTTATCGCTTCTCCTGTCATGTTGTGGTTCCACAACATGATAAGAAAGCGGGAGGGCTTGAAAATAGAGAGCTAAACGCCCTCTCTTTTTCAGCGAGGCGGAGCCGGGATCTTTCCCAGCTCCGCCTTGTTTTTAATCATTTTTTTCCCCATTATTGAGGATGAGGGATCCGTATGCTTGCCAAAAAAAATAAAAATGAAACCCCCGTCTGGGTCCATCCGAAAAACAACCCGAAGCTGAAGCAGAATATCGTTAAAGAGTTTCGCCTCCACCCCGTGATTGCACAGATTCTGGTCAGCCGCGGCCTTCGGACCTTTGAAGACATTCACCATTTTCTCTATGCTAAATTACCCGATTTGCACGATCCCTACCTGTTCAATCAAATGAAGCAGGCAGTCGACCGTATCTGCATCGCGCGGGAAAAACAAGAAAGAATCTTGATTTACGGAGACAACGACGTCGACGGCATCTCCGGCACGGCCCTTTTAACAGAATTTCTCCAAGCCGCAGATTTCGAGGTGATGTACTATGTCGCAAGTCCTTCCGCTCAAAAGAAAACCACTCTTCTAGAAGCGCTCGACACCGCTGTTGAACATCAATGCAAGGTCCTCATCTCAGTCGACGTCGGCATCACAGCGCATAAAGAAATTGCCGCATTCACAGAAAAAGGGATCGATGTCATTGTGACCGATCACCACGAGCCGAGTGAGAAACTGCCCGTATGCACAGCTCTACTCAACCCCAAGCTTGCCGACAACACCTATCCCGACCGCCACTTAACAGGAGTCGGCGTTGCCTTTAAACTGGCTCATGCCGTCACAATCCGCCTTGTCAAAGAAGAGCTGCTTCCCCCAAAAAAGATCGACCTCAAGCGATACCTTGATTTGGTGGCTCTTGGAACAATCTCCGATATGGGGGCCTTAATCGGTGAGAACCGCATTCTCGTGAGATATGGGTTAAATCAGATTCATAAGGGAAAACGAATCGGGCTCGCAAAGCTTCTTTCCATCAGCGACGTCGATCCAGCAGAAGTGAACACATTCATTGTCGCCTCCCGCATCGGCCCTCCTCTCAACAGCCTGGGACGAATTGCCAACGCCAACGACGGGGTGAAACTATTACTCATCCGCAACAGCAATCAAGCGGAGAAGCTCGCACAGGAGCTTGGTCTGAATAACACCGAAAGGCAAAAAATTGAACGGAATATGACCGAGGATGTCGAAGAGATTTTGAAAAAAAATCCGAAAATCCTCGAAGAAAAAGCGATCGTGATCGCCTCTGAAAAATGGCATCCCGGAGTCATTCCGATTATCTCGACCCGCCTTTCAAAACAATACAACCGCCCCACCATTGTGATCGCCATCAACGAAAAATTTGGGAAAGGATCCATGCGATCGATTCCTGAGTTTCCCCTGCTGGCAGCACTGAAACAATGCGCTGACCTTCTTGAAAGCTTTGGCGGGCACGATATTGCATCGGGTATGATCATCAGAGAAGAAAATATCCCTGAGTTCACAAAACGTTTCATTGAGATTGCCAACTCCATGCTCGAAGAAAAAGACATCAAAAATAAGCTGCATATCGATGCCCACGTCAACTTCGACGATCTGACCTACGACTGTTTAGAATCGCTGCACCTGCTAGAGCCGCACGGAAACGAAAATCCCCCACCCCTGCTGTACACCATCGCCAAGCAGGCATGGCCTCCGAAAGTGATCGGAAAAATGAATGAGAAAGCCCACCTTAAAATCTATCTCGATCAAGAAGGACGGGTCGTCGAAGGAATCGCGCTCAATCGCGCTCATGACAGCACAAAATTGAGAAATAAAGATCTCGATCTCGAAACAGTGTTTACCCCTCAACTCGACGTCTTTCAAAACCAGTCCTACCTGCGCCTTCTTATCCGCGACTTTAAAGTCAAATCTCCCGAAAAAAAAAATAAGATGTGACCTCTTCTATTTGACTTCGGCCAGATCAAAATAGCGCTTACCGATAATAATCAGCGAGCTTTCAAGGGCGCCTAGAGTATTCCGAGTCGATGCAGTCTCCAGGGTATTTTCTGCAAGGACAGAAAATTTCAAATAGAGCCGGATGATGTCCATATGAGACCGGTCGAACTTGACTGTGCAGCGATGGACCGCATCTTTCTCTGTCTCTTCAAAAACCTCTTTTGCGATTATGGACACCTCAAACTCCACCTTATTGCCAGATATTGCAATGCCGACGCTCTCTGAAGGGATGTAAATGAGCGCCCGCCCGAGGTGGGACATTCCGGTTGTGTAAACCTGAGCATCCAAGGCGTCGTCGTCAAATTTTGGCTGTTTCACCACCACAGAAGTGATCATAAATCTCTCCATTTTTTTCTCGGAAAAATAACACAGTTAAAGATATAATTCATAGGAAACAATAATTATTAGGGCGATGAAGAAAAACAATCATATTATCGATTCAATTCGGCATCCGGTTTTTCAAGTTTTAAAAAATTGTCGGACAATCAAAGGGCAGACCTCTCATCAACATCAGCCAAGGACTTTTGAAAAAGATCGCCACAAGGGGAAGGCTCCCAAGAGCAGCGGCTGTTGCGAGGCCGCACGTGTCTCCACTCGATACGCTTCGCAGAAAAAAAATGCCTCGTGGTTTTGGAGCGCATTCAAAACGCCGGGCATCTCGGATGTCTTTTACGTTCCTGAAAAGCGTATCGCGTGGATGGCGTGGTTATTGTCTCGCCGTTTTGTGCACGCACTTTCGATCAACGACTGAGGCGTTCTCTCAGCTTTTCACAGCGTAAAAGAAGCGCTTTCTTCTGTTCTTCGTCTGCAGCATAGTCGACCATAAGCATGAAACTGCCTACGTGTTTGAGTAAAACGTCGGCCGTATCTCCAAGATCAACCTCATCGTCCAACAAATAGTCCACCCGGCTCTCTAGAATTTTGAGCCTTCTTTTTAATTCAAGATGAACTCTTTCATTCAATTGTGTCAGCCCTCGGCCGATTCTGGCCCGTTTTTCACGAGAAAGCGAAGGACCAAATCGCTCTAGCAGGACCTTTGTGGCCCTTTTAAAGTTTAAAGCGGCCGTCCACGCTCTCGGTGTCATCCCCTTATTTTGCGTCAACTCCTCTAAGAGAATCTGGGAGTGTCGCGCGTACTGCTCGATATAAAAAGATACTGGTTGATCGTCCGGCAACTGCGCCTCAAAAAATTCAGACTCATCAACTTCAGCAAGAGGTTCATGTTCTCCATCAAAATGATGTCCGGCAATGGATTCGATCCGGTGCAAAAGATCGGAAACACCAAAGACCGGATCACCTTCACCCTCGACATGTCGAAAAAGACGGCGTCCCAATGCCCCTAAGCCTTGAAAAACAAAGCTTAAAGCGTTTAAAGCAACGGATCCCACTTTCAACACAACGGGAGCGATTGTTTGTGACACGTCGTATAAAATACTTATTGTCGACTCAATCGCCGAAAGAATGGGTTTGATTGGAATAGACATAGCACTTTATCTATACCACATCCGGAAAATAGTCAAAAAATGATCATCAATCAGTGACTTACAGGGGTCGCGGTAGGAACGCCGGTTTCCCGGCGCCCCGTAATCCCTGAAGAAAAAATCGCTGAGTATCACTCAGAAATTTCGACTTCGGCAAAGAGAAAAGGTCTAAAAAAAGGAGCCGCTTGGAGATCCTGCCCCGACCACTTGGGAAGGATAAAGAGCTTTAGTTTTTCTCCTCTCCTACGCCCATTTAGACCCACCCGAAGTCCTCGGGCGGCCCTTTTCAATTCTAGGGGACGTCTTCAAATTTCGAATGACTTAATTTGAAGACGTCCCCTAGTTTCGATTGGTTCCGATAGTTTGACCAGCAAATGGATTCCAATCTTTCGTTATACTCTGCGCTATTTATCATCTTTCGGCGAAAGATGATAATAGACATACTGAGGAATGACCTCTACGAACGCCGGGTCTCTTGAGAGCTGATCAAAAAGTTTTCGCGCATTTTTGTTTTTTTCATAGACTTTCGAATAGTAGTCGTCATTGAAAAAATCCCATCCGGACTCGAAATCGGATAAGAATCGATAGTACGCAGCATCATCTCTTTTGTCTGCACAAAGGATGCCGTTTTTGAAACTGTTCAGAAAACAACGCTGATAATCCTTGGGAATCACACTTTGATATTTCTCGTACATCGCGCTTGCGATCACCTCCTCATCTATAGTTCCATGCAAAATATTCAGCATTCCTTAAAGGAAAATAACGATGTGTAAATTCATGGTTTTTCCGTAAAAAGATTCACGACGTTTTCAAGAAAATTGGCTGAATCCAAAAATTCAATAATTTTGAGTTGGTCGTTTTCGTATGCAGATACCAAATCTTGAGACTCATCTTTCAGACGAGAAAAATAAAGCTGAGGCTGATAGTCGAGCAAGCGATCTGAGGAGCCTCTTAATCGATTCGATATTTCAAAGAGTTCTAGAGCATTCGTTTCAAAATCTTCGCACTTCACTGACGGCCTTTTCGACATCTCGGTTTTCATAGGAACGCCGGTCGAGTCGTAGACACGTGCCCCAAGCCGATAAAATGGCGGCGAAATCGGTGGATTTTTAGCAACCGAAAGCTCCTCGAAACGAGAATGGAAAAGAGCATTCTCAGCTCCGAAACCGAGCACAGTACCGATAAGAACGTTATCCTGTTTAAGAAAGTGAAAAAAATCGCGATTCTCGTCTGTCAACACATCAAGCAAATCCTGAAATTGAATCGTGGGACCCAAAACATATTGAAAGAGAGCCTTGTTCTGTAAAAATACACGCTCAAGTTCTTTCACGTTCACGACATATATAATGAACAATCCTAAATGCTCAGGATCTTCGCGTACGCTGATCAGGAATCTTTTTGAAGCAAAATGTTGTGCATACTTTCTTACACAATCAATACCTGACAAGAAGATCACATTAGATGACTGCCCAATAGTTCCAGATGATATCGATAAATCTGAATGACAAAAGTCAACACAAACTGGCTTTCGTCCCAAAAAGACATACCCGGCATCCGAATTCCTTATCAAAAACTCAAAAAACTCATCCATTTTGTCCCTTTCTTGCTCCGCCATTTGAACAAGCAGGGAATTATCTGCTGAAACAGATTGTTGCGCCCCCATCAAAAACAGAAGGCTCAAAAGCAAAAATTTCATAGGATTAAATCTTTACAAGAGCCACAAAGCACTGCCTCTCAATAAAACTTAGTATCGACGACACTTACATCGATACGCACATAAATTCGTTGGTTCACATCCACGACACATATTACACCACATCACATGTCTGGGACATTCATATCTCGAGAATTTTACATATAGACCTTGAGTGTCGTATCCCAGAGAAGATGTTTCCATCAGCTCCCCTGTATCCAACAAAACCATGATCCCATCTTCTGTCAAAGAAACTTGATCTACATTCACATAGATTTTTTCTTCAATTGTGATCTCTCTACACGCCGAGCTTGTGTCAGTCAACACGCAGGCACTTAGAGAACAGGGTGTACTCCATACTGCAAAAAGGATAGTAAGTTTAAGAAACAGTCGCATTATCTCCTCCATTTTTCGATTGTCGAATAAAAAAACATCCAGACTACAGAAGACATGAATAACAAGCAACCTCATTTCGCATGCCAACGGTTAATGAAAAACGTTACTATTCAGGTTCCCTTCTTGCGTGCAAACAAGGTGATCTAAAGGTAGTGTAACATTCCGTCTGCAAATTCAGAATGTAGTCCAGCCATGGTACCGGCCGCATAATCAGAGCGATCAAAGTTTTCCGCTTCGCAGGCATCGCGGTCGATGAGGTCATCGAAGAGGCCGTACTCGTCGAAGTGGGCGAGGGGGTTGTTGTGGACGTAGGCGTAGAGGCTCGCGGCCGTCTTTAAAGCTTTGGGGATCGCAGGTGATCCAGCGGCCGAGGCTTGGCCTGCAGAAGCGGCGGCCGAAGTTGATGAGCTGTGTGGGGTCGAGCCTTTTGCCGGCGAA
>CAZVSU010000056.1:0-17112 GCA_964629645.1 uncultured bacterium
TTCGCCTTACATCCCCTTCATGAATGAAGGGGTCTTTCGGCGAAAGATGATAAAACGCCGCCTTAGGCGTCACCAGTAAATGTAACCCTGTTTAACGAGAAGTTCTGCATTTAATATGGCGCAGCCCGCAGCGCCTCTTACTGTGTTGTGAGACAGTACGGAAAATTTCCAGCCGAAATTTGAACATTCGCGAAGCCGCCCGACGCTCACGGCCATCCCTTTTTCGATATCCCGCTGCTTTTTAGGTTGTGGATAATGATCTTCGTGAAAGTAATGGATGGGAAATTGAGGGGCAGAAGGGAGCTGCAATCCTTGAGGCTCGCCCTTAAAGTTACGCCACAAATCAATGATGTCTTGTTTGGCCGCTTTGCTGCGAAGTTTAACTGAAATATTTTCAAGGTGGCCGTCCGATATGGGAACGCGATTGCATTGGGCACTAATCGTAAAGTCAGCGGGCGTTACTTGTTTATCTTTTAAATCGCCTAAGAGTTTTTTTGGCTCTTGCTCGATTTTCTCTTCTTCATCTGCGATGTAGGGAATGATGTTGTCTTCGATGTCGAGCGCAAGGCCCTTTTGTCCTCCCGCCCCGGAAACTGCCTGCATTGTCGCCACTTGAACCGCTTCGATTCCGTACTGGTCGTGCAGGGGCTTAAGCGCCATTGCGAGCGCGATCACGGCGCAGTTGGGGTTCGTCACAATAAACCCGTGCTCGTGGAATTTTTGCGCTTCAATAAGTTGAAAATGACGATTATTCACCTCCGGTATCACTAGGGGCACCTCAGGATCCATACGGTGATTCTTCGCGTTGGAGATAACAGGAAAGCCTGCTTTTGCAAACGTCTCTTCGATCTCCCCAGCAACCGAGGAGTCGAGGGCTGAAAAAGCCAATGTCGCATCCATTGGAGGGGCGCATTTTTCTATCCGGAGCTTAGCCACGCTTTCTGGAATCGGCGTCTTCATTTGCCAATCCACAACGTCTTCGTAAATCTTTCCGACCGAATTTTCTGAAGCAGCCACAACCTCGATATTGAACCAGGGATGATGATCCAAGAGTTGAATAAACTTTTGTCCCACAAGACCTGTCGCACCTAAAACGACAACCGGAATTTTCTTCCGGTAGTAAAATTCGATATTCATAGTCATGAGGCGCTCCTGTTTTCAAAATACTCCATCATCAAACGGACGCCAACGCCTGTTGCGTACTTAGGGATGTAATCGCGGCGGCTGGGAATGGATGCCGTTCCGGCAATATCTAAATGAGCCCAAGGCACATCATCGATAAACTCCCTTAGAAAAAGCGCTGCCTTAATCGAGCCGGCTTCTCTTCCTCCCACGTTTTTTATGTCGGCAATGTCGGAGTGTAATTCCGATAAATAGGCGTCAACAAGGGGCAAGCGGCACACGCGCTCGTATGTCTTTTCCCCTGCCAAAATGAGGTCTTCGGCGAGTTTGTCGTCTGTTGCCATTAAACCGCTGACGTGATGACCAAGGGCGACGACCACCGCGCCTGTCAATGTGGCGAAATCGATGAGGCGATCGGGCTTATACCTTTTACATGCGTATGAGAGAGCGTCTGCCAATATTAGGCGCCCTTCTGCATCCGTATTGCCGATTTCAACGCTCTTTCCTGAAAAACTTTTGTAAACATCGCCAGGCTTGTAGCTCTTTGCGCCGATCGCATTTTCCGCTGTTGGAATGACAACAGTAAAATTGGCTTTTAACTTTGTCGTTGCCGCCGCTAAAAGAAGACCAAGGCATGCTCCCGCCCCCGCCATATCGCGTTTCATTGTGATCATATTGGATTTTTTATCGAGCCCCCCGGTGTCGTAGGTGACCCCCTTACCCACGACAACTGTATGGTCTTTAGAGCTTCTGTCTCCCTTATAGCGGCAGACGATCAGCGCCGGCTCATGCGCTGCGCCGCGCCCGACAGCGAGCAAAAGGCCGAGTCCTTCTTCTTGAAGGCTTTTTTTATTCAGAATGGACGTATGAATTGACGAAAATTGATCGCCAAGCGCCCTCGACACGTCGATCAAATATTGAGGGGTGACATCATCGGCATTTTGATTCACCAGGTCTTGCGTGAGAGTCACGCCGCGGACAATGCCCCTGACCTTCTCCAACCCCTTGACAGCCTCTGGAGTCGGGCCAACCAAGGTAAAATATTTGATCTTGGATTTTTTCGACTTTTCCTGAGCGTAATCTTCAAATTGGTAATCGGCGAGTAAAAGCCCTTCAGAGACGCCCCTCAAAAGATCATCCTCGTCTAAAAACGAGGTCTGAGGAACCGAAACGTTCACTGTGGCGACATTTTTTTTCGAAATCGACTGAAGGGCGTGTCCGAAGGCGCTTCGGATCGCTTCGATATCGACTTTCTTTTCTTCACCGAGGCCCACGATGATGATCCGGGACTCTTTTTGTCCTGAAGGAAAGACATGAAGACACTCGTTTTTCGAAGCGGAAAACTCATCGCTCTTCATAGGATGGCGAAGAGTCGTTCCCAGTTTCCCGATTGAAGCGCCAAATTCGACTTTTTTTCCCCCCTTCCAAACAGGAATGATCAAGGCATCAGCTTTAGGCCTTGCAGAAAATGAGGCGGCGTGGCGAAAAGCTGGGGGGGTTGTTTCAAACTCTTTTGGCTTCACCTAATACCCTCTAGAAAGGAAGATCATCGTCTTGGTCTTGGACCCCGCCCGCATGAGCTGGCGCTTGTCCTCTTTCGGGAGCACCTGGAAACTGATAGCTTTGGGCGGAGGAAGATCCCTGATCGTAGGGCGATGATTGAGACTGTTCATCTTGCTGTCCTTTCCCGATTTTAGGAAACTCGATGCTGACAGCATCCACATCAAGAGCAGTTTTTGGCTGCCCGTCGCGGTCTGAGTAAATACGGGGCGGCTTCAAATTGCCGGTCACAAAGACGGCCGATCCTTTTTTTAAATGAGGCATAATTTTGTCGAACTGGCTGCCCCAGCAAGAGACACTGTACCAAATCGTCGTATCGCCACCCTTTTGCCAAACATTGACCGCTAATCTCAAGTTCGTCACTTTTGTTCCGTCCGGCATGACGCGTTGGTCAGGGTCCGCACCCAAATGTCCTGCGAGAATAATCTTATTCATAAAAAATCCTAGATGTTGCGGGTTAACTGTTGACACCTATGTTGCCCTTAAGCCACTATTTTTATCAAGAGCCAAGGGACTTTAATCGTGCCTCAAGACGACCCTCAATCAAAAGCCTCGACCCTCCAGAAACAATTACAGGAATCCAAGGGCCTAAAAGAAGAGCAGCAGCGCCTAACCGAGCTCAGAGCGCGTCTCTCCTCTGAAATCGCAAACCTCGAAAACGGCATCCATCACTCCCACTACAAACCTCAAGACGTCGAACCCAAAAAACGCCTGCTTGAAGAGTGTCAAAGAAAATGCCGCGAAATCGACCACCGCCTCGACGAGCTTGAAGAGTGGACAGACGAACAAGAAAATGAGACCAGAGAGCGGCTCAAACATCTTATTTTGGCCCGCCGCCCCGAGCTATCCGCCGATTATAGCGCTCTCGAGGGAGATATTCAAATCCAAAAGGGCCGCCTTATGCACTTACAGAGATTGAAGCGCCATCTCAGTCTCATCATTGAGGCGATCGAAGTCATGGTGAAAAAAAGAGCGGAAGTCAAAAGACGGAGCGTCTTGAGCTATATTGTGGGACCAAGTCCCAATCATGTGATCGGCATCTGTATGAGCGAAATCATAAAAGCGATTGAGACCTGTCTTGCCGACAAACCGGATTCGGAAGAGCTATGCGAGGCTCTTAGCGACCTGGCCGTCCACTGCAAGAGCCGCTGGGGCTTCAAGACCATTGATAGGATTTTCGCTCCGTCAAAAGAAAAGCTCTGCGCATTTTTAAACGCGACTCAAGAAGCGCAATGCAGGGCTGAAGACTCTCTCGCGGCGGCGCTAAAAAAACGCGACGATTGGCTAGAAAGACACTCTCAACAAATTTGAGCCTTGTTAATGGAAAAGCAAGCCTCTCTAGAAAAAGTCATTCTTTTCTAAGGACACTTGCTTTGTCGCGCAAACGAACGAGCGCACCCTAGGCCATTAAATTTTGATCATACCTGGCCCAGCGCCGGAATCTTTCTCTTTGGGTTTGGGCTTGTCGCTTGTCTCACTGCCGTCCGGCCTACGGAACGTTTCGGACTCTCTAGCGCGGTCGTAACGTCCTTCGTGAATGTCGCGGCAAATCTTACGCCACTTTTCTACAGTTTCGACATAGAGGGGAGCAAAAGCACGGAGAGCTGAAGAGACGGCATATTCCATATCAAGCGTGCAGTGAACCAAAATCAGTTCTTCTTTAACAGCAACACCGCAGCCGCCGCCGGCCATCTGTCCGCCAAGCATAGACCCTTCGAGCAGACGTTCATACAGCTGAAGGCGTGTCTTGTCATCTGAAGGGAGACCGTCTAAAAGCGGAGAGTAAAGATACAGCCGCTTTGAGTTGGGTTCGTAGGTAATATGAAGAGAAAATTCGTCATCAATACCAAGGATACAGGTGTTATTTTCGTCGAACTCCAGACCTTCAAGCCCAAGTTCTTTACCGAACTCCTGCAAGTTGCTTTTTGCATTTTCTAAGGACATTTACGCCTCCTGAAATCGTTAATTCTTACTGATGTGATAGCCCAATTTGCCATTTGCTTGACTAAACTTCAAGCATAATCGAACTCTCACCCTTTTTTTCTCATTATAGGACTTTTGACTATTAAAGACCAATATCCTATCAAGTGATTATGGAGATTTCTAACATTTTGAAAGTCAGCAGCGGCCGCCCGGCCCCTCTTGGCCCCTTCGCTCTCGGTGACTGCGTGAATTTTTCTCTCTATGCACCACAGGCCCAATCGGTTAAAATTGTGCTATGGGAAGAAAACGAGCGATCAGGGCTTTTGCGGCCCGGGGCTCAAATCGTATTGGACTCCGAGCGCAATCGCACAGGAGATACATGGCATATTGAAATAGACGGCCTCCCCCAAAACGTCTTCTATCATTATCAAACAGACAAAGAATCAGCTATTTTGGATCCTTACTGCCCTGAAATCTGGAGCGGAGGCGCATGGAGAGAAATCAACACCCTTGCAGACGATCAGCCTACTCATTACTTTCCCTTAAATTTGCTGCGCCGCTCTTTTAAACGGGAGCATCCCCCGCCCGCGCCGAAGATACCTCTTAGGGATCTCATCATTTACGAGATGCATGTCAGGGGCCTGACGCAGCATCGCTCTTCAAAGGTGGAGCACCCGGGGACGTACCTAGGTGTCATCGAAAAGCTGCCAGACATCAAAGAGATGGGGTTCAACGCCATTGAGCTTCTTCCGGTTCAAGAGTTTTATGAGCTGAGCCGCTTCGAATCGCTCATTGCGACGCGTTCAGAGCTGATTAATTACTGGGGCTACTCCCCTGTTAGTTTTTTTGCCCCCATGAATCGATATGCCTTTTCCAACAAGCCGGGCGCTGCAGCTGACGAACTCCGCCAACTGGTCCATGCCTGCCACGAATTTAAAGTAGAGGTCATTGTCGATTTTGTGGTGAATCACACAGATGCCCGCCACCCGTGCAGACTATTGGATCGAGACAATTATTACATTGTCGATCACAAAGGGCGCGACACAAACGACACAGGGTGCGGCAACACTTTCAGCTGCAACCATCCCATCTCTATGGATCTCATCCTCGCTTCCCTGAGACATTGGGTCACTGAATTTGGCATCGACGGATTCCGTTTCGACCTTGCCTCTATTATGACGCGCGGAGAGGACGGCACTCCCCTTGCCCACCCCCCTCTTATCCATGCGATCAACGCCGACCCAATTTTAAAGGAAATCAAGTTCATGGCAGAAGCCTGGGATGCAGGAGGCCTCTATCATGTCGGGAGCTTTCCAAATCACGAGGGCAGGTGGGCCGAATGGAACGGCCGCTACCGCGACACCATCAGGAAATTCATCAAGGGATCGCCTTATCAGAAAGCGGAATTTGCGACGGCAGTTTCAGGCTACGAATCCCTTTACCGTCACCGGAAACCTTTTCACAGCATCAATATGGTCACATGCCACGATGGATTTTCATTGCATGACCTCGTTGCCTACCAAGACAAACACAATGAGACTAACGGAGAAAATAATCGAGACGGGACAAACGCTCATGACAGCTGGAATTGCGGAGTGGAGGGGCCGACAGAAGATCCGGGCATCCTCGAGCTTCGCGAGCGTCAGATGAAAAATTTGATCACAGCGCTCTTGATTTCTCAAGGAGTGCCCCTTATCAGGATGGGTGATGAAAGAGGGCATTCGCAAAACGGCAACAATAACACGTGGTGCCAGGACAATGAACTGAGCTGGATCGATTGGTCGAAACCATTGAACGAATTTTTTCGCGACATGATTCAATTTCGAAAAGGGTGTCAACTCCTGCACCAGGGCCATTTTCTTTCTGACGAAGATGTCGACTGGCATATTGAGAATTGGGAAGATGACACCCGCTTTGTGGCTTTTACGTTAAAAGACCATGACAAAGAGCAGCACCTTTTCGTCGCTTTCAACGCTTCCCACGAAAGAAAAGAGCTCGTCCTGCCAAAACCGCCGCAGCAGTCTCGCTGGACATGCGTTTTAGGCAGCCATCAACACGAAGGGGCCCTTGAGCCGTATTCCTCTGTGATTTTCCAAGCAAAAAAAATACACCCTTAAAAAAAAATGCTGGTCGAACGGATCGGGCCCAGCACTCAATTCTGTAAAGGATAGAGGCCGCTGCTTAGAAACCACTAATCGGTTTTTCAATCAGCTTTTTCATCTTTTTGCCCGGAGTGAACTTAACCGCATAGCGAGCGGGGATTTCAATCGGTTCATCCGGCTTTTTGGGGTTGCGGCCAATTTTCTTTTTTCTTTCAACAACTTCAAAAACACCAAAATCACGGAACTCAAGACGCTCTCCTTCAGAAAGGCTTGCGGTCATTTTGTCCAAAAATGACTGAATGACGGCGCGGACGTCATTGGGATGCATTTTCTTCTCTTGTGATATGGTATTGATGAGCTTTTTCTTGGTCATCGTTTTTTTCTTGGTCAAAGTAGCCATGTTCAAGAAACTCCTAATTTAAACATCACTCTTATGTTTTCTGACATTGTCATATCTTACTCATTTTCAAGCAAGTCTTTCTTTTGTTCGCCTTTTCTCCAGTGGATGATGATCCTTTTCGAATCAGAGAACGTTCGACTCTCTAATTAGCACATAATAATGATCTTAACTTTCGGTTCAAGAATAATTTTAAAAAAAAATTTTGCTCTCTGACATTACCTCTAACAGGGGTCGACAAAACGCTATTTTTGCCGTGCGGTCAGGTTAATTGCTCTCCTCGCTTGGCATTAATTTCTTCATCGAGAAACTTTAAGCATTCGAGACGATCTTCGGGAGAAAGCTCAAAAAGTTTTCTTATGACATGCAGCATTTGGACTTCGGAGCCGAGCATTGGATCGTCGCTGCGATGCGGAGGTTCTAAAACCACGATATCTTCCGCCCGACTGCCCGGATAAGTCATATCATCGGAGACAGCATACCAGTATTGGCCTGAGGGGATCTTTGCTTTCATCCTTTCGGCCACGCAGCGTGGAAGGTGAGATCGACACGATATTTGGTAAATTTCGGTACATCCCGCATCGGCGAAAAACGTGATCGCATGTTCGACTTCCTGCGCAGTGTTTCGAGAGATTGTGTCGCAGTAGATATTTCGAATGAGCGCCAATAGTTTGCTGAATGCTTCTCCTTGAAACTTGATGTGGTTGCAGATGATGGGGAAGGCGTCGAGCTCGGAAATGTGATCGAGCAGGAAGTTTTTCATACGCTGCGCTTCTACGATCCCCTCTTTTTCCGAGGCGCCGGAGCCGAAAACAACCGTTTTGACATTCTCCGGGCCCCTCTCAAGAATTTCGAGCACCAATCTTGTCAATGAGCCCAGCTTATTGTTTTCAGGATCGCCCCAGACAAGTCGCTCCCAATCGACTGTTCCGACATGACGCCCGTGAACAAATATCCCAATCGCTCCCATCAAGCCCTTCCGTTTAAACGGACCAAATACTTATTCTTTTTCCCTATCGCAAGCAGAAGAAGTTCGCCGTCGATGAGGTCCTCTTCTTGAAGAGTTTGCTCCTCTTCAGCCACTTTTTTGTTGTTGAGGTAGACGCCGCCGCCGCGGATCAAACGCCTAACTTCACCTTTACTGGAACGAATGCCGAGATTCACGATACAATCAACCAGCTTTCTTTCCAGGTAGTCGTCCAACGATCCGGAAAAAGTAGGCATTTCTTTTGCAAGCGCTTCCAGGGTTTGCCGGTCAAGACTCGTCTCGGCTCCGGGAGACATTCCCTCCGTGATCCGAAGCGCTTGCTGAAGGCCCGCTTCGCCATGAATCATCCTCGTCACCTCCTCGGCAAGACGCCTTTGGGCTGTGTTGGGGATATACCCTTGCTCGGACATGCTTTTTTCGATCCGACCGATCTCCTCCAGATCCATGAAAGTGATCATCTTCATAAGCCTGATCACATCGGCGTCGGGTATCCTCACCAAATACTGGTAGAAATCGTAGGAAGAAAGCCTATCGGGCGATAGCCATATCGCTCCGTTTTCACTCTTTCCAAACTTCTTGCCGTCGCTCCTTGTGAGAAGAGGAAATGTGATGCCATAGACTTGCCTTGCTGTTTCCCGTCTCGTGAGATCAATTCCGGCGACGATGTTCCCCCATTGGTCCGAGCCCCCGCACTGAACCGACACGCCATGCTTTGAAAACAGGTGATAAAAATCATAACCCTGAAGGAGCTGATAGGTAAACTCGGTGAAGCTCATTCCTTCTTCGCTTTCAAGCCTGGTCTTAACCGATTCTTTCGAGAGCATGGGCCCCATACGAAACTTTTTGCCGATATCTCTTAAAAACGGAAGCAGGCCGAACCCTTCGAACCAATCGTGATTATTCAGAACGACAGGCTGAGGCAAAGAACCCTCAAATGAGAGAACCGTTTGAAGATTCTTTTGGATCCCGGCAAGATTTCTCCGAATGGTGACTTCATCCAAAAGAGGGCGCTCATGACTTTTCCCTGAAGGGTCGCCGATCATTCCGGTCGCGCCTCCAACGATGGCATAAGGGGTGTGGCCTAGTTTCTGAAACCAAGCGAGCACAATAATGGGAACCAGATTGCCTAAATGAAGCGATTCAGCCGTCGGGTCGAAACCGCAGTAGATCTTTCGAGGTGTTTTCAGATGATCCGTGATTTCATCGTGAGTGACGGCTTCAAGCAAGCCTCGCGCTTTTAACAATTCGATAATGTTGTCCATGAAAACTATCGGTCCTTATTTTTAAAATGATCGTAGATCACTTGAGCATCCCTTTCAGAAATTTTAGGCACTTCTTTCAATTGATCGATGGTCGCATTTTGAATCCGTTTTAAACTTCCTAAAGACGTTAACAGATTCTTTTTTTTGACATCCCCAATGCCCGGTATCGCGTCGAGTGCGCTTGTAAGGCGGCTTTGACTGCGCCTTTTCTGTTGAAACGTCAAGACAAACCGGTGCGCTTCGTCCCGGATCTTTTGCAACAGAAAAAGAACGGAGGAATTACGGGGAAATGAAAGGGGGTCTTTGACGTTTGGCAAACACACTTTTTCCGCGGTCTGTCCTTTATCGTGTCTCCCTTTTTCTTTGACAAGAGACACAACATCGACAGAGATAATATTGAGGTCTTTTAACACTCTTAAAGCCACATTCAACTGCCCCTTTCCACCATCCACGATCAGAAGATCGGGGAGCTCATCTTTTTCCAGTTTCGCATACCGCCTGGTCAGCGCTTCGTACATAGCGCCGTAATCATCGCCGGGCTTTGCGGCCTTGATTTTGTATTTTCTGTAGTGCTGCTTGTCGGGCTTGCCATCGGTATAGACGACAACAGCGGAAACCGGTTCGGTTGTGGAAAGGCTTGAATTATCGATGCATTCGATTCGCTTCGGGAAATGATTCAACTTTAACCTTTCTTGCGTTTCCAAAAGAGTTTTTTCCAAAATAGCAGCCTGATCCCTTTCTCTGTGAAAATAGGCCTTCGCATTGTCGCTTGCCAAAGAAACGGCCGATTTTTTGTGCCCTTTTGTCGGCGCGTGAAGCGCCACTTTCCTGGGGCGATCTTGCGAAAGGAGTTCAGTTAGACTCTCCATCTCATTTAAACGCGAGGGGATTAAGATTTCGTGCGGGAGTGAGGGCTCGTTTGGGTAATGCTGCATCACAAAACTTCCCAACAGCTCTTCATCATCTTGCACAACTTGCGAGAACCCGAAATGGCGGACACCCGTCAATGTGCCTGCGCGGTAGACCATTTTCGTGAGGGCCACTTCGCCCCCTTCTCTAAAAATCCCAATCGCATCAGCGTCCACCCCAAGGGGCTTGTCGACACTTTGCTTCTCGATCGTCCGTTGGATGCTTTTAATTTTCTGGTGAATTTCGCCCGCTTTTTCGAACTGCATTTTTTCCGAAGCTTCCGCCATCTCTTTTTCAAGGTCATCGATCACGTCTTGGCTTTGCCCTTTCAGAAATTTTATGAGTTCTTTTAAATGGTGGTCGTATTCCTCATGGGTACATTTTCCCACGCAAGGGGCGATGCATCGCTTCATCTCGTAGAGAATGCATGGCCTCGACCGCCTCGCAAACTCTTGGTCGGAACATTCTCTGACGGGAAAAATTTTTTGCAAAAGTTCAAGTGTTTCACGGGCGGCATAGGCGCTTGTGTAGGGACCGAAATAGATGCCGTCTGGTTTTGGTTTGCCTTTATAGCGCACGATGCTGACCATCGGCCATTCGTGCTTGGTGTTGACTTTTAGAGCAATGAACGTTTTGTCGTCCTTTAGGAGAACATTGTAGCGCGGTTTATGGCGCTTGATGAGCGTATTTTCTAAAAGAAGGGCCTCTTTTTCTGATGTGACAACGATTGTCTCGACGTCATTGACCTTTGAGATCAAATAGGGGATCATCGGACGGCCGTCGCCGCCGGAGAAATATTGGGTCACTCTATCGCGGAGATTTTTGGCCTTTCCGACATAGAGCACAGTTCCCTTCTGGTCACGCATGAGATAAACGCCGGGACCGGACGAAAACTCTTTGATTTTTTTTACATCAAACGTCATGACGCTTTTTGATTCAATTCGCTCTCTTCTTGCAAAGCCAGTTGTCCACAGGCCGCCGCGATGTCGTCACCCTTCGTGAATCGGCATGTCACCGTGATGTTGCCTTTCTGAAGGAGATGCATAAAACGGTGAATCGTTTTTGTTGCCGGACGTTTTAATCTGACGCCGGGAACAGGATTGTAAGGAATAAGATTGACCGTGCAAGGTTTGTTTTGCAACAATTTTGATAATTCTTCTGCATGGTGATCCTGATCGTTGATGTCCTTAATCAAAATATACTCGTAGGTCGTATTGCGCTTAGTTTTTTCCGCGTACATTTCAATGGCACAAAGGATATCGTCTAAGGAATACTTCCTCGCATAAGGGATGATCTTCTTACGCACGTGCTGATTAGGGGCATGGAGCGATAGGACAAGGCTCACTTTTAAGTCTTCTTCAACCATTTTTCTTATTCCATCGACGATACCGACAGTGGAGACAGTGACTCGTCTTTGGGAGAGGCCGAAAAGCTCGTCGCTGCAGAGCTGTTTGATCGACTGGATCACGGCGCCATAATTTTCGAGCGGCTCGCCCATTCCCATGTAGACAACGTGGGTCACAGCCTCTTTTACCTTCGTGAGTTCATAATGAATCATCATCACTTGCGCCACAATTTCGGAAGCAGAGAGATGGCGAATAAACCCTTTCTGTCCCGATGCGCAAAACGCACATCTCGCGGGGCAGCCGACCTGGGAAGACACGCAAACAGTTCGCCTTTTGTCCGAGCGGATCAAAACCGATTCAACAAGCGCGCCGTCGCTCAGTCTCCAGAGAAACTTTGTCGTTTCGCCGTCTTGAGATTCTGTCTTTCTGACCAGTTCTAAGGCGCTTAATGTGAATTGCAGGCTTAATTGTTTTTTGAGTCCTTGTCCGAGGTTGGTCATTTTTTCCCAATTCAGAACCCCTTGCCTATAGACCCAGTCGAAAATTTGCGTTTTTCGGTAGGCCGCGTGATTTCTCTCAGCAAGCCAGGATTCCAGTTCTTTAGGTGTGATTTGAAAAAAGTGTGTCATACGTTCAGCTATCATAATACGTTAAGGATAAAAAATATAGTATAAATTTGAGAAATTGTCTGATTATGTTAAAAGTAAAGAATAGCAGAACTAAGGAGTCAACCATGAAAAAAACAATCATCGCAACTTTCGTTGTTAGTCTTTTTTTAAACGCGCTTCCCATCTCCCTCTCAGCGCAATGCGTCGAAGGGGGTAAGTGCCCCCGTGAGATGGTCGAACGGCTTCGCAAGGAAAAGCAGGAAGAGCGAAAGCGTCTGAAGATGATGCAAAAATATGAGATCATCGATGAGGACACCGAAGAGGCTTCCGCTAGCTGACGTCTGTGAACGCTGAGCGAACCCCCTGAAGCCATAGCTTGAGAATACGAACAGTATCTTTTTGGATAAAGAGCCATTTGATTGCTTTCCAAAAACCGAAATGGTGATACACGACGCTGAATGTTTCTTTAAAATGAATGATCACGTATTTCAATTTCAAGGGCTTCAGCTCGAAGTCGATCATGACGTGATTTGTGGCGGCGGCCTGAAGACCCGGCGATAAAACAAAGCGGCAGAAAAGATCGAGCTCTCCCCTCAGCTTATATTTTGTCTTGAATTTCCCGATAATCCGAAAAAGATCTTTATGGAACCACATCGACTGGACCGCAGAAGGCTGCAGTCCTTTTTGGAGCAGTTTCGCCGATAGGTCTCTTTTAATGACTCTTGGCTCGGAGATGCCGTGCCGAAGGAGCGAAGCCCCGTACACCAAATGGGGTTTATCATGCTCAACTGCCAAGTCCATAATCGTTTTGATCGTATTCACTGAAAGGTAGTAGTCTCCGGGAGATAAAAAATTGATGTATTCCCCTGTTGCCAAAGAAATTCCTTTATTCATCATTTCGTAGAGCTGATAGGTGGTCACAGAACAGATGCGGATTCTGGGATCGAAAAAACTGTTGACGATTTCCAAGGTTTTATCGGACGATCCCGCATCGACAAGAATCACTTCAAAATCGGGATATGACTCGTTTAAGACGTGCCTGAGCGTTTTGGCAATATTTTGAGAACTATTGAACGTCGGAATCACAATCGACACTTTGGGGTATAAGTAGTCAAAGTACTCCGACCCCCTCGGGACAGAAGCCCTTTTATTCTCCATGGATCCTCCTTAAGGGAACAAGGTATCTCAAGAACGAATTTTCAACACTATTAAATGTTGCTGCAAAAGGCAATGAGAGATAAACTTTCTTATTAAATCTTACCTTAACGACGCTTGATATGAAGACTTTGACTTTTCAAGAAATGATCCGGCGCCTCTCCCAGTTTTGGAGCGAGCAAGGATGCCTGATCCAGTATGGCTACGACCTGGAGAAAGGAGCCGGCACACTCAACCCTGCAACTTTTTTAAGATGTTTGGGGCCAGAGCCCTACCGCACCGCTTATGTCGAACCGAGCCGCCGCCCGACCGACGGCCGCTACGGAGAAAATCCCAACCGCGTTCAGCAGCACTTTCAGTATCAAGTGATTTTGAAGCCCTCCCCTCCCGATATCCAAACGGTCTACCTGGAATCCTTGAAGGCGATCGGGCTGAACCTCGACGAACACGACATCCGCTTTGTCCACGATGACTGGGAAAACCCCACGATCGGAGCTGCCGGCCTCGGCTGGGAAGCGTGGATTGACGGCATGGAAGTGACGCAGGTCACCTATTTTCAGGTATGCGGCAGCCTTCCGGTTGATGTCGTGACAGGCGAACTGACCTACGGCCTTGAACGGCTCGCCATGTACTTGCAAGATGTCGACAGCATATATGACCTCCAGTGGAACGAGCATTTGACCTACCGCGATCTCTACCACCGCAACGAAATCGAATGGAGCGTTTACAACTTCGAAGAGGCCACCATTGCGATGTGGGAAAGCCAATTCAAACAGTACGAACAAGAAGCAAAAGCCCTGATCGAGAATAAAAAGTCGATCCCCGCTTACGATTTTGTCATGAAAGCCTCCCACGCCTTCAATATACTCGACTCAAGAGGAGCCATTTCCGTGACCGAGCGGACAGGGTACATCACCCGCATCCGAAATTTGGCAAGAGGGGTCGCCAAAACCTATATCGAAAATCGCGAAGAAATGGGTTTTCCCCTGATCAAAGGCGCCGAGGATAGACCCCTTGCTGCCGACCTGAGCGCGCTCGAAGCGAAGCTCCCCGCTCTTCTTGCACGAGATACCGAAGACTTCCTTTTGGAAATCGGCTCGGAAGAACTGCCCGCATCCTTTGTCCCCATCGGGATGAAAAACTTGAGACAGGGAATCGAAGACCTCCTAAAAAAGGAAAAGATCTCCTACGAAGAGATCTCACTCTATGGAACACCGAGGCGTCTTGCGCTCATCGTCAAAAAAATGGCGACAAAAAAACCGGCTCAGGTGATGGAAAAGCGAGGTCCGAAGACCGCTCAAGCGCTCAAAGACGATGGAACGCTCACCCCCGCAGGAGAGGGTTTCTTGCGATCGGCCGGAACAGACGAGTACGAAATCAAATCGGTCAAAGGGACTGACTACCTCTTTGCCACCGTACGATCCGATGAGATCGCCACAGCTCATATTCTGAAAGAGGCCCTTCCCGATCTCATTTTGAATCTGTCGTTTCCCAAAAAAATGCGTTGGGCCAACTATTCGGTCACCTACGCTCGCCCTATCGTGTGGATCATAGCGCTCATGGGCGATATCGTCGTCCCTTTTCAGATCGCCAATATCGTCAGCTCAAATCACACGCGCGGCCACCGCCAGCTGTCGCCGGCTCAATTTGAGATCGACCATCCAAAAGACTACGTCAATGCGCTTCGAAACGCGCATGTCATTGTGGATGTCGACGAAAGAAAAGAGCTGATATTAGATGGGCTGAAAAAAATCGAAAAAGAGCTCGGCGCTGAATGTCTTGAAATCGATCGGGTCATGAAAGAGGTTTTGTTCTTAGTCGAGGAGCCTCATCTCACGACGGCCCGGTTCGATAAGCGGTTTTTAAAAGCGCCGGATGAGCTATTAATCTCCGAAATGATCGAACACCAAAAGTATTTTCCGATTGGACGACCAAACGAAGGCCTCATCGATTCCTTCGTGATCACAGCGAATAACAAAACGAGCGAAAAAATTTGCGATGGCAACGTCAAGGTCCTGTCCGCCCGTTTAAGCGACGGCGTTTTTCTCTATGAGCAAGATCTAAAGATCCCCCTTGAGCAGATGAATGAAAAGCTCAAGACGGTCACATTTCAACATGAGCTAGGCAGCGTCTGGGACAAAGTAAAACGCATTATGAGCGGCGTCAAAACGCTGCACCACGTCTTGCCGATCTGCGCGCTCAATGATGCGGTGAGAGCCGCCGAACTGTGTAAAGCCGACCTCGCGTCCCATGTTGTCTTTGAATTCCCCGATCTTCAAGGGGTGATGGGCTTCCGCTACGCCCTGGCCCAAGGAGAAACCGAAACTGTCGCGAAAGCCGTTAAAGAGCATTGGATGCCTCTTGGCGACAAAGCGCCCCTTCCCGAAACAGAAGCAGGCACCCTTGTCAGCATGGCCGACAAACTCGACAATCTCGTTGGCTGTTTTGCTGTCGGCTTAAAGCCGTCGTCGTCGAGCGACCCATACGCTCTCAGAAGACAGGTGCTCGGACTAATCAAGATGCTCATTCAGGGGCAATACCGCCTCCCGTTGACAGAGGTTCTTTCGGCCTGCGTCGACCACCTCGAAATCCCTTTGCAACAGAGCAAGGAAGAACTTCTGGAAGAGATCCGCACCTTTATTTTGCAAAGAATCAAAACGGTTTTTCAAGATTATGGTTTCCGTCCCGATGTGATTGAAGCGAGCCTATCAACAGCTGTCAATGACATCTACGACACCTTTTGCCGCATCACGGCTTTGCACAACTTCAGGCAAGATCGGGAGCAGTTTGACAAGCTCCTTGAAGTCTACAAAAGGGCAAAAGGGCAGCTTGCCGAGTCAAATGAAGACGCCTTCTCCGAGTCCCTTTTACAAGAAGAGGCCGAGAGGCAGCTTTACCGGCAGCTCAGCGCCATTCACTCCCCTCTGCAAGAGTCCCTCGAGGCTAAGAATTACAAAGAGGCGTACAACCTGATCGCCACGCTGCAGCCCCACCTCGCCAAACTCTTCGACGAAGTGCGCATCCTCGCCGATGACGAAACAATCAAAAATAATCGACTGGCGCTATTGCAGGAGGTTTTCAATCGGTTTGACCTTCTCCTCGATTTCAGCAAAATAAGAGATTAAGAAAAGCCGCAAACTTAAAGCTTGCGGCTTATAAGACGGTCATTCGTATTAATATATTTGATCTGGAAAAAGAACATCGACAACGATGCCCCCAACCGAAAGATTATTGATTGCAAAGTTATTGATGCTCTCATATTTCCCAAATGTGACAAGAGCAATAGGTAGTGCGATCGCCCCAAACACACCATCCACTATTCGTGCAGCCGCTGCAAGAGAGGTGTCAGACACTCTGGTCAGCTGTCGTCGAAAAAAGTTTTCGCCATATCGTGTCGGAAAAAATTTCCGATAATGGGATCTGAGCACTCCTTCACGCCTCATCTCATACATCGCAGAAGGGTTCACCGTTCTTATCAGATGCATGCTCGCCAAGGGGATAATGCGAGATGACTCAGATAAATAACACCATGCCTCAACATTCAGTCTTCCGAATCGGCCCAGAGTCAGTATTGACCCGAGAGATAGAATGACTCCTATTGCCGTATCCGTTACGGTTGTCACAAGACTCAACGGAATCTTTGCCATATGAGACAAGCGAGGGGTCACTTCCCGAGTGAGAAAACCGTAATCGGTCACGGGGGTGCTAAAAACCTGGACAGATTTCAGGATAAGGTGTTC
>CAZVSU010000057.1:0-17091 GCA_964629645.1 uncultured bacterium
AAGGCAGAAGCCTGCAAAGCTTCCATTCCCCAGTTCGAATCTGGGTGCCACCTTTCTCTTTCTTTTAGGTCACCCATGCTTTATCTCGTCGGAACGCCCATCGGAAACTTAAACGACCTTTCCCCAAGAGCTGTCGACTGTTTCCGCGAATCGGAGTGCATTTACTGCGAAGATACGCGGCGAACCAAAATCCTGTTGGATCATGCCAACGTCAAAACGCCGCTCAAAAGCTATCACAAATTTTCCGAGGCGCAAAAAGAAAGCGAAATTCTAGGAAAGCTCAAGCAAGGGAGCGTTCTTTCGCTCGTTTCCGATGCGGGAACGCCCGCTCTTTGCGATCCGGGCGAGCGTCTCGTTAAAGCCTGTGTCGACGAGGGGTATACAGTCGTGCCGATCCCCGGCCCATGCGCTTTGATTCAAGCGCTCGTGGGGTCGGGCCTTCCGACAAGCCCCTTCCAATTCCTGGGATTTCTTCCGAAAAAATCAGGAGAGCTCAAAGAAGCGGTTGTGGCCCTGTTGAGCTATGAAGGGACTTCTGTTTGTTATGACTCTCCCCATCGGATTGAAAAAGTGCTCCGGCTCATCAACGCGCTCGATCCCGATCGGCCTCTTGTGCTGGCAAGGGAACTGACAAAAAAGTTCGAAGAGTACATCCGGGGGACATCGGCCGATCTTTTGTCCTGCCTTCCGATCAAAGGAGAAATCGTTTTGCTTGTCGGCAGAGCACCCGAGGAAGGGTGGCATGGGCTCTCCATCGAGGAGCACGTCGCCGCCTACGAAAAGGCCTTTAGCCTCCCGCGAAAAGAGGCGATGTCTCTTGTTGCAAAAGTACGCCCCGTCTCCAAGCGAGAGATTTACCAACGTTTTTTAAAAAACCTTTGACAAACGCCCCCCCTCTTTGTCAGTCAATTTTTTTCTTTGTTTAACGCTGAATGTCGACACTTTTTTTGTCTTGGCTTCAATCGGAAAAATCGGATAAGATAATACGCGACACACCCCGAATGCTTCACCCAAGTCAGAACATGAAAGCAAAAAAAAATAAAGACATTCCACCGTTAATACGATCCTATTCATTTGTGTTACAGGAAGTGAGAACGCTGAAAACAAATGTTGAGGATTTTTCTCTGACCCTTCTTTGGGCCCAGCCTGAATTTATCGACAGCACCGCAAGACAGATCAAAACCAAGCACTCTTAGCAGCATCAACTCAAGAGTGCCAGATTCAACGAAATAGTATGGACATTTAGGCCCGAAATCCGTATTCTGTTTTTTCCGGCCACGCCGTTCTGCAAGGGATTTAAATATGGGATATGAGCAAGACATCGATAAACTGATTGAGACCGCTTTAGCAGAGGATTTGAGCAGTTCGGGAGACATCACAACCTCGGCGCTGATCCAAAAGAGCACTTTTTCCTCGGGAAAGTTTGTCCTGAAAGAAAAGGCAGTCGTGGCAGGGCTTCCTTTTATTGGCCAAATTTTTCACAAAGTGGATTCCAAGGTCGAAGTCGACCTCCGCGTCGACGAGGGCGATTACGCCAAAGCGGGCACCGTAATCGCCAAAGTGTCAGGACCGGTCCGAAGTCTTTTGGCCGCCGAAAGAACCGTCCTCAATCTGATCCAGCACGCATCGGGAATTGCAACGACGATTGCCGCGTTTGTGTCTAAATTGAAGGGGACAAATTGCGAGATTCTCGACTCGCGCAAAACGCTTCCCGGCCTTCGCGCTCTAGAGCAGTACGCTGTGAGGGTGGGAGGGGGCGTCAACCACCGCCTCGGCCTCAACCACCGCTTTATCATCAAACGGAATCACTTGGCGTTTATCGCATTTGAAACAAAAAAACCGATACCAGATGCCGTCAAAGCTGTCCGCGCTTTTTTGCCCGACGTCCCCGTGGAAGTCGAGGTGTGCGATTTTAAAGAGTTGGAGCAGGCGCTGAAAACCGACTGCGACTCCATTATGCTCGATAATATGTCGCCCGATGAAGCGTTTAGAGCTGTCAAGATGGTGCGGAAAACAGACAAAAAGGTCTACCTCGAATCCAAGACGCTCACGCTCGAAACTGTCCGTCATTTTGCAGAAACCGGCGTCGACGGCATCGCGACCAGCGCTGCTTTTTTTTCAACGCCGACCGATATTCGTTTAAGATTAATGATTTAAGAAAAAAGGAGACCACTCTATGGCCACACCAAAAGAGATCATTTTTGAAGAAGAGGCCCGCCAAAAGCTCCTCTCAGGAATCGAAGTGCTCGAAAATGCCGCATCGATCACCTTAGGCCCCAAGGGGCGCAATGTCGGCTATGAAAAAAGCTGGGGCGCTCCTGCGATCACAAACGACGGCAACAGCATCGTCAACGAAATTGAGCTCGACAGTTTCGAAAACTTGGGCGTTTCCATCGCAAAAGAAGTTGCCATGAAAATCAAAGACAAATCGGGCGACGGCACAACGACAGGAACCGTGCTCCTCCGCGCGCTGGTCGAAGCGGGCATCAAGCATATTGAATCGGGCGCAAGTCCTATTCTGGTCAAGCGGGGCATTGACAAAGCTGTCGAGGCGGTTTGCAAAGAAATTGAAAAAATGGCCACCCCCGTTCAGTCCCAAGAGGAAATCCTCAATATTGCGACAGTCTCTGCATCGGGCAACAAAGAGGTGGGCAAACTGATCTCGGACGCTATGGAAAAAGTGGGCAAAGAGGGTGTCATCACAATTGAAGAGGCCAAAGGGATCGACACGACGATCGAAATTGTCGAGGGGATGCAGTTCGACCGCGGCTACAGCAGCCCTTATTTCTGCACCAATCCCGAGAAACTAACGGCGGAGTTGAGCGACGTTCAGATTCTCCTTGTGGCTCGTAAACTCTCCAACGTCCACGAGCTTCTGCCAATCCTCCAAAACGTGGCGGCAAGCCGAAAAGAACTCCTGATCATCGCAGAAGACTTTGAAGGAGACGTCTTGTCGACGCTCGTGGTCAACAGGCTGAGAGGAACGCTGAAAGTGACCGCCGTCAAGGCGCCGGGCTTTGGAGATAGGCGCAAAGCGATGCTCGAAGACATCGGGGCTTTGACAGGAGCCACGCTTGTTGCCGACGAAACCGGCATCTCGCTCAAAGAAGCCGATGTCTCTCTTCTCGGAACGGCTGAGAAGGTGACCATCACAAGCGATACCACCACGATCATCAGCCAAGGCCATGAGTCTGAAGTGGCGTCCCGTGTGAAGCAAATTGAGCATGAAATCGAACATTCAAGCAGCAAATACGACAAGGAAAAGCTCGAGGAGAGAAAGGCAAAACTGAGCGGCGGCGTGGCTCTCGTTCGTATCGGCGCTCCGACAGAGCCTGAAATGAAACAAAAGAAACAGGTTGCTGAAGATAGCCTAAGCTCAACGCGTGCGGCCATTCAAGAGGGGATCGTTCCGGGAGGAGGGGTCGCTTTAGTGCGCGCAAGCCAAGAACTTGAAAAAATGCGCTTGGAAGGGGATGAACAGCTCGGTCTGCACAGCGTGATCCAGGCGTGCCGCGTGCCGCTTAAAAAAATCGCGAAAAATGCCGGAGAAAACGGCGCTGTCATCTTAGCCCAAGTGCTAGAGTCTCCGTTTTCCGAAGGATTCAATGCGGAAACAAGACAAAAAGAGGACATGATCAAAGCCGGCATCATCGATCCGGCCAAAGTGGTCAAATCGGAAATCACCCATGCGGCTTCAGCGGCCGGGATCGTGTTGATCTCTGAAGCTCTTGTGATCGACGCCGAAGACGACGAGTGATCGATTGGAGGAGGATTATGACAACATTTCGCGTCTACCTCCTCCCCTTCATTTTCATCGCGACCTGGTGGGGCGTTGCCTTTTGGAAGCCCCCCCAGGTCTCTTACGGATTAACCTTTTCCCCTGACGACCTTCCCTTCCAGTCGGATGTCACTCCCATCGACCGCAGCCGATTATTTCGGGCATTGAACGGCGACTTTGAGCTCATGATCCGGATGATGCTGGAGTGGGACTTGGAAGCGCAGATTCTCATGGAAAGAGGCGTTCAGGGCATTGAGCGGCTCGACAGAAAGACGCTCCTTAATCTGGCCCGTCTCGATTATGACGACGAAAAAGCCTCCTCTTCCTATTTTTTTCCGCAAACTTACCTTGCGGCCGGCATCTTGCTCAGCCTCGTCAATGAAGAACAGATCACATGCTTGCCGAAGGGCCTTCGAGATCTTCCCGAATTATACGACGAGCGCAAAATGCAAAAAATAGGGAGCGACGCAGAGGCTCATTCGCTTGAAACTGTCGGCAACCCTTCGGAGACCATCGCCTTTGTCTCCCCTTACTCCGAACCGTGTACGCTGCATGCCCTGCATAAGCGAGGCATGCCCATTGTGAATTTGGGCGCGATGACCACCTTTGGCGAGATCAAAGAGTCGATCCGTATTGTGGGGGCGGCATGCCAGGCGCCGAAAAAAGCTCAGCTTCTCTCTTTTTTTGTCGATGCCGCGTTCGTCACCTTCGACAATCATCTCAAAACCCGCAAAAGAACCGACCACAAAGTCCTCTATGTCAAGCGCTACGGCTCTTTATCGGCCCCGACCTCCCAAACGCTCGTCGGCCATCTTCTGAAAAGGTGGAACATCAACTCCTCGCTTCTTGAAGAAAGCGTCCAAACCTGGTCGATCCCTTTGGACACAGAAGACATCGCCGCCATTAATCCGGAGTGTTTGATCTGTGTCAGCCCTCACCCTCATCCCCTCGATGGGCTGCAAAGGATCGATGCCGTCGAAAAAGGGCAGGTATTTTTTGTCGATCAATCAGCTCAAGAAACGTCGTCCCAACATTTCCTTCTCGGCTGTTACGACCTCTACACGATTTTGATGAGGCTTCCATGACCTTAAAGCCCTTGCCCCTTTTCCTTTTTTGTCTATTGGCGCTCTCATCTCTCATGACCCTTTATGTCGGCGAAATGCCCTTCCCGGAAGCTCTTTCGGACCTTTGGCTCCGGCTTCTTGGAACTGACAGCAAATGGAATCCTATCCTTGACGAAAGGCTCCCCCGCCTCATCGTGCTCATCTGTTCCGGCGGCTCTCTTGCCGTGTCGGGCGCGATCATGCAATCGCTTTTTCACAACCCCCTCGCCTCGCCCGGCGTTTTGGGGATCACCTCCGGAGGAAGCCTCGCGGTCCTTTTCGTTTTTTTAAGCGGCCTATATGTCGCGTTTCCACTGGCGATTCCCCTCGCGGCTATCTTGGGTTCCCTCCTCACTTTGATGCTTGTGACCGCCCTTGCCAAAATGGCGGCGCCCTCTCATTCTTCCCAGCTGATTCTTATCGGCATCGCGATCTCCACCCTCTTCATTGCGACCCACAGCGCGCTGCTTTACTGTTTTCGCGACCACTGGACATTCGTTCAGATGATGACAGAATGGCAGGCGGGCTCGACACACAACCGAAATTGGGACCATGCTCATATGCAAGCCCCTTTGACACTTGTGGGGCTCTACTTTGCGTTCACCTATCGAAAAGAGATGAATCTGCTAGCGCTCGGCGACGAAGAGGCGCTCAGCCTCGGCGTCGACGTCGGCTCGGTCAAGTGGCGTCTTTTTCTTGCGGCGACCCTCCTGTCAGCCGGATCTTTGGCCGGGGCAGGATCCATTGCCTTCTTTGGCCTGGTTCTTCCTCATCTCGCCAGAACGCTCAACGGACCGAGCCACGAAACGCTGATTCCCCTTTGCTGTTTAGGAGGAGGCGCTCTCCTTCCGACGCTCGATGTGGCGATGCGCCTTTTGCACCTGCAATTTTTAACGATCGGCAACATTTCGGGGGTGATCGGTGGGCTTTTCTTTTTTGCTTTGCTCGCCCGCACCCAAAAAAAGAGGGCCTATGCTTAAGACCCACGCCCTTTGCCGCGCCCCTTTGCTCTCTGATGTCTCGCTTTCTTTCCCCATGGGGACGATCACCGCGATATTGGGACCCAACGGATCGGGCAAAACCACCTTCTTTAAAACAATCAAACACATTTGGAAGCCGACAAGCGGCTCTGTGACTTGGGAAAACCGCCCGATTGACTCCGCTGTCAACCAAACGATAAGCTTGGTTCCGCAAAATCCTCACTCAGCCTTCGACTTTTCCGTCGAGGACATGATACGCATGGGGCGATACCCCGACCCGATTTGCCCAGGATCTCTGATGGAAGAGACGCTTTCTTTAGTGGGGCTGTTGGACAAAAGGGAAGCTGCCATCACGGCTCTTTCCGGAGGAGAGAGGCAGCGCGCCTACATCGGACGCGCTTTGATTTCAAAAGCGCCTGTCCTTCTGCTCGATGAAGTGTTCACGAATCTCGATCTCCACCATCGCTTAAACATCCAAAAGCTGCTGAAGACACTGGCCGCCCAAGGGAAGACGATCCTCATGACGACGCACGATCTGGCCATTGCAAAGGAACTATCCGACCAAATTGCGATTTTTTCCCGCGGCCAATGTGTGGCAAGTGGAACTTACGATGAAGTGGTCAATCTTGAGCGTCTTCAGACAGTTTTTTCTCTTCCCGCTGAGGCCTGCAAAACGGAATAAACGAGGTCATGATCGCCCCTTCCTTGTAGTTAAAAGAGCCGTCACTTTTTTGGCGAAACAGAAAATCAACTCTGTTATCCGATCCAAACTCCATTCCGGCTCCAATTTTGAGGACCTTGCGAAGGACATAGGAAAACTGCACGTTTCCATTTTCAACAGTGAAACGATACTCATTCACCACGTCGGTGACGTTACCGTTGAACCAGAACATAGGAACGGTCCAAAAGACCTGGGCCTTCATCGGCATACACGTAGCCGTCCTTTGAAAGGCATATCCGGTCAATGCCTCCAAGTCTTCCGGCGCAACGCCCTCCTTGATAAAAAGAGAAAAAAAGTCTTTGACATCTTTTTGGGAGGCTTCCATATGAGCGGGATTTTTTCCTCGATAAATATGTCCGTTCACGACATAGTCCGACCCAGGGAAGTCTTTCCTGAAACCCTCAAGGACAGAGCAAAGTTCCTCTCCGAGAGGGATTTTATACGCCACCTTAAAGTCATTTCCCTGACGTTTTTCGTATTCATTATTGATTGCGGAAGGATTCATATCTCGAGACCGCTCAAACGCTGTTTTTTGCGTTACGCGAAACAAAGCCAAAGCGAGCGCGTCGGCCATAGGCCCAAATCCTTCGCGCTCCTTAAATGCATTGATGACGTTATGTAACCCCTCAGCATTGACAGATGGAACATCCATGATATTCGTTAATTCGCCTAGGTCTTTTTCGAAGCGAATCAATCCCTGTTTCGCCTCGGCAAGAAGCTCCATGACAGCCTCGTCAGCTTTTTCGCACAACCGAAGTGCTGCCGGGTCGACACCGAGATCCAGGAGGTCTTGGAGGATGCCCTCCTCAAATTGAGCCGACGGCAATTTCGACACATCAATCAAGGGGAGGCGGATCGCTTCCACAAACGCCTGAACCTCGGGATCGTCGCATTTAACCAAAAGCGACTCTTTCAAGCACTCAAAGCGAAAAGAATCGATCGAGTCAGCCTGTTGTCGGTATTGAAGTCGATCGACTTCTTCTTGGAAACGCCTCACTTCCTCCACGATTTCCTCAAGTTCGCGCTTTCTTATCTTAAACGCGTTTTTTTCGTCTACAAGCTTTTCAAGATCTTCGATTTTGGCGGGCGGCGACAATTCGCGAGAGAAGATGAGCCCGTTGTTGAGTTTTTCAATCTCTTTTATCATAGGGTCGTCACTGTCTCGAAGTGCCAGAAACTCAATCAAATCTTGACTTTGCTTGACGAGTGAAGTGAAGACATCCTGTTCAAAATCGATGGGCTGATCGTTTCTGACTCTATCATGGACATGGAGCGCTGCGCTTCTCAGACTTTTCAAATAAGCCCCTACCTTGCTGTTAAACTCAACGTTTCCTATTTCAAGGCTTGTGAACGTGTTGGGGTCTAACTCGTCCCCTGCAAGGCGAAGCGCTCTCATTTCAGCTATAAGCTCTTCCCCTTCTTGAACTGCTGACATATGAATCTGTTCGGCTAAAGAGAAGGACGTGGGTCTTGATGAGGACTCACCGGTGATCCCCATTTGGATCAGTGTTCTGAGCGCTTCATCGAAAGGCGCGGCCATTTGCGAGACTAAAAGTTGGATGTCTGCTTTCTGTTTTTCGGTCAGATCAGAACCGACGATTTTTTGATGCGGCTCTGCTAACTGCATGCCAAAAGCGCTCAAAAACTGCCCTGTCTCCAGCTCTTTGAGTGAAGCCGGAAGGGTGTTTTTTGAAGGCAAAACAAGCTCCAAAGCCGACGAAGCTCCCCCTTTCAATTGAAAGAGCACAGACACTTTAGTTTCCTCGTCATCCGTTTCCGGAGAGTGGACCTCGGCATGTGTGCTGTAAGGCAGAGCACCTGATTCGTCATGCTCAATAAATTGGAAGTCTTTTTCCTCAACGCTAGCCGCTGCCTTCTTCAAGACATCGGCCACTTCGTTTCTTATAGAACGGGGATTTGAGACGAGCAGATCGCCGAGGCGGCTTAAAAAAGGCTGCTCGACATTTCCTTTAATCGCTTCGCGAAATCGCGCATCGGCACGCCGAACTGAAAGCCAATTTGATTTTCCGGCTCGGTACTGCTTAAGAGATTCCGTTAAACTGAGCAGAGCTTCCCTGGTTAATCGATTCTCAAGGGCGCGGTCAAACTGCTTGTCAAGTGCCACACTGCCCTCGCCGAGCGCTTCAGCGATCAAGCCTTTCACCTTTGCTGTTTCTGATTTTCGCCGCGATCTGCAAAAAGGAATCAACGAGACCAAAACGTCGCCGTTTTTATAGTCGGAAGAGCCGCCTTCTGGCTGTTTAAAGTCAAAAGAAATTCTTATTTCGTGCCCGAGCTCTAGCTCGTTCCCAACTTTTCGCGAGTCCCCGGAAACATAAGTGAGCTGCACTTTTTTATTGTGGATGGAAAAGCGGTACTCCACCTTTCTTTCAGGAATTTCGCCACCAAACCAAACTTGACAGCAAGTCTTGTATAATGGCTGGTCCTTGAGGAAAGATAGAGGCGTTCTTTGAAAGGCGTAACCCACGAGCGTTTGAAGGTCTTCGGGCGTGATGCCGTCATTTAAGAACCGGGAATAAAACGTTTCGATTCCTTTGTGGTCTTTCGCCGATTTTCCTTTAAACTGATGCCCGTTCACAGTGTACGATGCTCGATGAAAGTCCGCTACAAAACCCTTGGGTACGGAGTGCGTTGTCCCATCAATTGTGATTTTTTCCATTTTGTCGAAATTCTCATCGCCACGATACCCTAATGACTCGTTTATGTCGTATTTTCCGGCGCTTCGATATTGGGTGGGCATCTCATTTTTCTGCGTCATGTTAAAGAGAGCTAAAATCAGGGCGTCGGCCATCGATTCATAGCCCTTTAGATCCTTAAAAGCATTCGCAATCTCAAGAAAGCTTTTCGCATCTATCGCAACAATATCATCTGAATATTCGACTCTCGCTAGTTGACTCTTCAAGTCGTCTAATGATTGATAGGCATTCTCGAGGAGCTTTAACACTTGAGGGTCGGCCCCCTCGCATTGTTTCAGCGCTGCAGCGTCGACACCTAATTTCAAAAGATTTTTCAACACTGCTGTCCTCAGTTGTACGCGGGGCAGTTTTGAAGGGTCGACGACAGGAGGCCGGATCATATCGACAAACTCAGCCACTTCTGGGTCGAGACCGGAGGCTAAGAGCGCTTCTTTCATCTGCTCAAAAGGAAAGGTGTCAATCAAGGCTGCCTGCTCTCGGTATTTTAGCTGGTCGATTTGAACTTGAAGATCATAGACCTCATCTAAAAGCTCTTTGAGCTCTCCTTCCTTTGCTTTAAACGCTTCATTTTCAGGGAGTTTAATCTTTTGAAGGAGGCGGTCGCCGATTTGGCCGAGAAACGATTTCTCTTCAGCGCCTTCAATGACTTGCCGAAATTGCTTATCTGCCGATTCCACAACGGACCAACTGGCTTCATGTGCGCGGTAGAGCTTAACAGCAGAGGCCAGAGTTGACAGAGCCTCTCCTGTTGTTGGGTTATCAAGAGCATGATTCAGACGATCCTGAAAAAATGAACTCCCTTCTCCGAGTGTTTCTGTGAGTAAAGTTTTGATGCTCTCTGTGTGAGGTGTGCCGCTTGCTTGTTCCTCAACCGGTCTAACAGGATCTGAAGAGCCGTATCCAAAAACCCCTTTTAAAAATGAATCCATACTATTATCCAAATATTTATTTAAAATTATAACACATAATTAAATTATAAAAACAAATTAAATAATGGATATAAAACGTGAAGAAATGATAAAAATCATATTAAAATCATTTAATTTCATTTTTTTACCGGTATATTTACGCAAAAAAAAAGCCCCATTCCGGCCATGCGACCGGCGAAGAGATGGGCCTCTCTCAAGAGGAAAAGCGAGGAGTTGACAGAGAAGCGGTTAAAGAGCTCAATGGTAATTGATTCGTTTTAAGAGCCTTGGCTTTCTGTGGTGGGGATCGAATTTTTCTCCCTCAAATTCCGGTGAGAGCTTGGTTGGCGAAGACTCGTTGTGATATTTTGGACGGGAAAAAGGCATTTTATCTTGGTTTTGCCTTTGTTTGACTTCTTTTAAGACTTTTTTTTGAAGAAACTTGCGGTGATGCGCGATATCTTTCATAGACACCCCTTCATTTGCAGTTTGGCTAGAATTTTTAGAATGAGGATGAAAAGCTTTTCCTCATACTCCAAGAATAACATAATTTTTATTTTAAACCCAGTTCCACTATCTTGAGGATATGAAGATATTGCTGACCGGGGCCAATGGCTACATAGGGAAACGGCTTCTCCCCTTGCTCATCCGTCAGGGGCATGACGTTGTGGCTCTCGTTCGCAGCCCGAGCCGCTTGAAAATCGCACCCGAATTTCTCGATCACGTCGAGGTTTATATTGGGGATTTGATGGTGGCCGGAACATTAAACGAGCTTCCCAAAGATATCGACGCCGCTTATTACCTCGTCCATTCGATGGCGCGCCATAAGAAGAATTTTATGGAGCAAGAAAAAAGGTGCGCCGAAAATTTCGTGAAAGCCTTGGAAAAGACAAAGGTCCAACAAATCATCTACCTCGGTGGAATCGCCAATGCCGATCAACTCTCCCCCCACCTCTTATCAAGGCGTAATGTCGAAGACATTCTTGGAAGCAGCGAGATTCCCCTCACAATTTTGAGAGCCGGCATCATTTTCGGAGCCGGAAGCGCCTCGTTTGAGATCATCCGCGACCTCGTTGAAAAACTGCCGGTTATGGTCGCGCCAAAATGGGTGGCCACCAAATCACAGCCCATCGCCGTTATCGATGTTTTGTTTTATTTGACCGAGGTGCTCGGCAACCGAAAATGCTTCAACGAAACCTTCGATATCGGCGGGCCCGACCGGATGAGTTACAAGGAGATGCTCTACCGGTTTGCCAAGCTGCGCGGATTGAAGCGCTACATCATTCAAGTTCCTGTCCTGACGCCGAAGCTCTCTTCCTATTGGCTCTTTTTTGTCACCTCGACAAACTTTTACCTCGCGCAAGCTCTTGTGGAGAGCCTCAAATGCGAGGCGGTCTGCGAAAATGAAAGAATTCAGGAAATCATCCCTCACAAATGCTTAGGGTTTGAGGAGGCAATGCAGCTTGCCTTCACAAAAATTGAACAAAACGATGTGATTTCCAGCTGGAAAGATGCCATGTCGGGAAGCTCCCTCGACCCTAGCTTGTCGCAGTATTTTGAAATTCCGAAACATGGATGTTTAAGCGATATCGAAAAAGTGACCTTCAAAAGAGATCCAAAAGATGTGATCGACAGAGTATGGAAAATCGGCGGAAACAACGGTTGGTACTATATGGACTGGGCGTGGGAAGCCAGAGGGCTGCTCGACCTTTTTTTCGGAGGTGTCGGGTTGAGACGAGGACGGACAAGTCCCGTTGATATTCACGAGGGGGACTCCCTTGATTTCTGGCGTGTCTTAGTCGCAAATAAAGAGGCGGGGCGGCTGCTCCTTTATGCAGAAATGAAAGTGCCCGGAGAGGCGTGGCTGGAATTCAAAGTCAACAAACACCCAAGTGGAGGAGAGCTTGTGCAAACAGCCACATTCCGTCCACGTGGAGTGCTCGGCAGACTATATTGGTATGGACTTCTCCCTTTTCACCGCCTTATTTTTACCGGTATGGCCACGACCATCGCTCAAGGCTCTGATGACTCTCGCTCAGCCTGAGTTTTTCTCAGGTAAAGAATGTCGAGCTGCCCCTGCTCGGCAAAGTTTTCTGCATGGTACCCTTCGAGTGCGGCAAGACCGAGCCATTTGCCTGACGGCTTTTTGATCTCTAAGTTTCCTTTCCAATTGAATTTCGTCTTGATCTGCTCGTGCGGTGTCACGACAAGGCAGCAGTCGCCAGGGATTTGAGACAGAACCTGAGGCTCTCCTTCCCAGGCGATCGTCTCATGATCCTTAGAGCCGGCGAGAGCGTAAATCCCGGCGATCCTCGCATCCAAGACAGACAGAAAAGGGCCATCGGAATCGGGGACGAGCCCTTTGAGGGAGATCACGGGAACAAGAGGGATCCGGCATGTCATGTGGATCATTTTCGCCACAACGGCTCCCACTCGAATCCCCGTATAGGAACCCGGGCCTACTCCGACTGCCACAAAGGACAGATCCTGCGGTGCGAGCCCAAGCTCATTGAAGAGCGTATCGAGGGTGGGCAAAAGTGAGCGGGAATTTCTTAAACCGTGAGGGAGCGTCCGTTCCCTTAATAACTCCGACCCGTTGAAAAGCGCGACAACGCCGGTTTCGGAGCTTGTATCGATCACCAAAAACAAGGGCATAAGACGTGTACCCGCTTAAATGTTTATTGTGCCAGGGATAAAAAGATGCTCAAGGGTTGCGATAAAGTAATTGTCGGTCATCCCTGAAATATAATCGACGACGAGCTGGGCAGATGAGCACCCATTGAGATAGTCTTCGCTCCGATCGTGCAAAAAGTGTTTCCATAGGTAGCTGCCCTCTCCCCTCACTTCATAATCGTCGAGCAGTTTTTCAAACATAATGGCATAGCAGTTTTTGATTTTATCCGATTCCACTTTCAGTTGGGGGTGCGTGTAGATACGATCGAAATTAAATCGCCTGAGCGTTTTCAACAGAGAAAAGGCGTGATCGGACATGGCGATCACATCTTTTTCATAACTGCTTTGGATGATGTCTTGAGCGAAAAACGACAGAATTTCGCGGTTGGTTTTTCCAAACTCCCAATCGGGGATATCGGCGCGAGATAAAATGCCAAGCTGCACAGCATCCTCAATATCTCGTCCCAGGTAACTCATGGTATCGCAAATTTTGACAAGGCACCCTTCAAGAGTCGCGGGAAAAATGTTTTGGCGGGGATCTTTTCTCTTCCGCTTAATATCATCAAAGTGCTCGTCCCACGTTTTTCCGAAACGAGGCCGGATAACAGGTTCGGACATCCCGCCGTCATGACAGAGAAATCCGTCGTAAACGGCAAGTCCTAAGTTCAACGTTTCAATCTCGGAGTAGAGACGGCACGACTGTACAGGATGGGCAAAGGCGCCGAGTCCGTTTCTTTCGGAGATTTCGCTTAAATAGTCTTCCCCCTCATGCCCAAAAGGGGGATGCCCCACATCATGTCCGAGAGAAATCGCCTCAACCAAGTCGAGATTAAGCCGCAAAATTTCGGCTATGCCGCGAGAAAAATGGCTGACGAGCTGAACGTGAAGGCCGCGCCTTGTGACGTGGTCATTTTTAATCAGGTAGACGACCTGGGTTTTGTCAATGTACCGGGAATAGGCCTTTGAGTGGACGATGCGGTCGACATCTCTTTTGTAGGGAAGGCGGTGGTCGTCTTCTGCTCCTAGGCGCCGGCTGTGGTCCTTGGAAAAAGCCGCTTTGGAGCTTAAGCTGATCTCTTCTTGCTTTTCCGCTTTCCTTCGATATTCGTTCAAAAATTCTTTGACTGCAGGACTCAAAATTTTCCCCCGTTTCAAAAGGAAGATCATATCCCAATCTGACAAATAGAGCGAGTCGAATCTTAAGTTTCTGATAATCAATTTTTTATTCATTTCAACCCGCCGTTTGCATGTTAAAAAAAAGACAATGATCCCTCTCAATGCCAATAGGTTGCACTACCTCTTGACGAAAGGGGGCGAAAGAGGGATCATATCATATAGAGAGGAAAGCGTTGATTTATACGCCTTCAGCCGATAAAATAAATGAAATCTCCAGACCGGAATCGAACGCATCACGAAAGGCGAAGGCTTGTTTTGAATAATTTTCACGAAGAGATCCCACCCATGGACGAGGAAACGATCGAAGACGAGATCGAAAACAGCTTGGTCAACGCTCTCGACGAATCGCAGCTGACTGAAAAGTCTTTGGCCGACCTGCCCGAAACCCTCCATGTATTCCCCCTGCTCAGACGCCCCTTTTTTCCGGGCATGGCCGCCCCCTTGGTCATTGAGCCCGGCCCCTATTACGATCTCCTCAAAATTGTGGCGAAATCAAAACATAAGTGCGTCGCTCTCGTCCTCGCAAAAGATGAAGACGCCGATATTTACAAGGTCAAGATCAAAGATCTCCACAAAACCGGAGTTTTGGCCCGCGTCCTTCGCATCATTCCCATGGAACAAGGGGGAGCCCAGGTGATCCTCAATATGGAAAAACGGGTCATCTTGACAAAATCCATGCCCGATAGGCGGTTTTTGAAGGCAAAAGTGACGCTCCACGATGACAAACCGGAGATCACAAAAAAACTCAAAGCCTACGCCATCAGCATCATCTCCACAATCAAAGATTTGCTGAAGCTCAACCCTCTATTTAAAGAAGAGCTGCAGATTTTTCTCGGCCACTCCGACTTCACAGAGCCCGGCAAACTCGCCGATTTTGCCGTCGCCCTCACCACCGCGAATCGAGAAGAGCTCCAAGAAGTGCTCGACACCTTCGATGTCGCCGAAAGAATCGAAAAGGCGCTTAAGCTCTTAAAAAAAGAGCTGGATCTGACCCAGCTGCAATACCATCTCAGTCAAAAAATCGAAGCGGGCATCTCGAAAACGCAAAGAGAGTTTTTTCTGAGAGAGCAGCTCAGAACGATCAAGCGGGAACTCGGCATTGAAAAAGACGAAAAAAGCGCCGACTTCGAAAAATTTGAAGCGCGCATCAAAGAGCGCACATTAACGCCGGAAGTGGAGAAAGTCATTTCCGAAGAGCTCGATAAATTGGGAACCTTGGACATGCAGTCGTCCGAGTACACCATTTCAAGAGGGTATCTCGACTGGCTGACGATCATTCCCTGGGGACTTTATTCCGAAGACAATTTCAACCTCGACAAAGCAGAGTCGGTCTTGGAAAAGGATCACTACGGCTTAAAAGACATCAAGCGGCGCATTCTCGAATTCATCAGCGTCGGCAAACTGGCGCAAGGTGTAAAAGGGAGCATCATTTGCCTCGTCGGACCGCCCGGAGTCGGAAAAACCAGCATTGGCAGAAGCATTGCCAGAGCCCTCGGGAGAAAATTCTATCGATTCTCCGTCGGCGGCATGCGCGATGAAGCCGAAATCAAAGGACACCGGCGCACCTACATCGGCGCCATGCCGGGCAAATTGGTCCAAGCTTTGAAGTATGCCGAAACGATGAACCCGGTCATCATGATCGATGAAATCGATAAAATGGGCAGCAGCTCCCATAACGGCGATCCCGTATCGGCTCTCCTCGAAGTTCTCGACCCCGAACAAAATGTCGAATTTCTCGATCACTACCTCGACGTGCGCTCCGATTTGTCCAATGTCTTGTTTATCCTGACCGCCAACGTCCTCGACACGATTCCCGAGCCGCTCCTCGACCGGATGGAAGTGCTCCGCCTTTCGGGCTACATCATGGAAGAGAAACTGCAGATCGCCAAGAAATACCTCATCCCGAGAAATCGAAAGCTGATGGGGCTGAAAGCCAGCGACATTTCCTTCACTGCAGACGCTCTCCGCCATATCATCGACGGCTACGCACGAGAAGCGGGCGTCAGAAATTTAGAAAATACCCTCAAAAAAATCATGCGCAAGGCGGCCATGAAAATTGTCCGCGCCAAAGAGATCGGCGAAGAGACCGGAAAGATCAGCATCAGCCTCAATAATCTTGAAGAGTTTTTGGGCAAGCCTGTTTTCAGCTCTGAGCGCTATTACGAGGAAAACCCGGTCGGCGTCTGCACGGGCCTCGCTTGGACCGCACTCGGCGGCGCGACTCTTTACATCGAATCGATGAAAGTCCCCCACGAAAAGACCCAAATGAAACTGACGGGGCAAGCCGGCGACGTCATGAAAGAATCGGCTCAGATTGCTTGGACCTACGTCCACGGCGCCCTTCACAAATATGCCCCGACCTACACATTCTTCGATAACTCTCAAGTCCATATCCATATTCCCGAAGGGGCGACGCCAAAAGACGGCCCCTCGGCGGGAATCACGATGGTCACCTCTCTTTTGTCGCTCCTTTTAGACGAGCCTGTCGCAAAAGATCTCGGGATGACAGGAGAGCTGACACTGACCGGGCGTGTTTTGCCCATCGGCGGCGTGAAGGAAAAAGTGGTCGCCGCAAGAAGATCCCGCTTAAAAGTGCTCATTTTCCCGAAAGAAAACGAGCGCGATTTCGACGAACTGCCCGACTATTTAAAGAAAGGGATCACCTTCCATTTCGTCGACCACTATGACGACGTTTTCAAAATTGCCTTTCCCGAATTCGCCCATGAGGAGTACATGTGACCAGCTGGGAAAAAGAGTGTGAGCGAAAATTGATCGACCCGAGCGCTTTGCCCGAAAGAGTGGCTAAGATCCGACACCTCGGACAAACCATTGCAACGCTCAATGGCTCTTTCGACCTCTTGCACGCCGGCCATCTCCACATACTGTTTGAAGCATCAAAGCAAGGTGATTGTCTCATCGTCGCATTAAATAGCGATCGCTCGATCAAGGAGTACAAGTCTAAGAGCAGGCCTTTCATTCCTCTTGAGTACCGGCTGCAGCTGATGAGCGCTCTTATGTTCGTCGACTATGTCACG
>CAZVSU010000058.1:0-16773 GCA_964629645.1 uncultured bacterium
CAGGTCAAATCCTTAGTCGACAAAGGTGCGTTCACGCTCGATGTTGTGCGGATCGACCGCTCTCCTCTCATCGGGGAAGAGTATTTTCTGACGAAGCCCAAAAGGCTCAGTGACGAACAGAAGGCGGCTTTTGAGAAGGTAACTGCCTCTTTAGGGCAATTTGACGTTCATGTGATCCACGGCATCACGGGAAGCGGAAAGACAGAAATTTATATTCAAGCAATCGACCGGGTCCTTTCCATGGGCAAGGGAGCGGTCATGATGGTGCCGGAAATTTCTTTGACAGCTCAGATGATTGAACGATTCCGCAGCCGCTTCGACAAGGGAGTCGCTATTTTGCACTACCGCTTAAGCCAGGGGGAAAGGCTCGACGAGTGGAAGCGCGTGCAGCGCGGCGAGGCGAAGATTGTCGTCGGTCCCCGCTCGGCAGTCTTCAGTCCTGTGCAAGACCTCGGGCTGATCATTGTCGACGAAGAGCACGAAGGGACCTATAAGCAATCGGAAGAGCCTCCTTACTACCAAGCGCGCGATGTCGCTGTCATGCGCGGCAAAATCGTGGGCTGCCCTGTCATTTTGGGATCGGCGACACCGAGTCTTGAGAGCATGAGAAATGCAAAAAGAGGGAAATACATTTTAAGCGTTCTTAAAAGCCGCGCCGATTCCGCCTCTTTGCCCAAAGTGCAGATTGTGGACATGCTGCGGGAATATGAAAAAGCAAAAGGGCCCACGATTTTTTCCGATGCCCTCCTCAGCGGCATACAAAAGCGATACGAAAAAGGGGAGCAGTCGCTTCTTTTCCTCAACCGGCGCGGCTACCACACCTCGATGATCTGCCCTGGGTGCCAAGAGTCTCTCAAATGTCCCCATTGCGATGTAGCGATGACCTACCACAGGGGAAAGCAAATGTTAAAGTGCCACCTCTGCTCAAAAGATGCCGATGTCCCTAAATATTGCGCAAAATGCGGGGAAAAAGAGCTCTTGAAATTTAGGGGGGTGGGCACAGAACAGGTCGAAAGAGCGCTCCATGCCATTTTCCCTGAAATAAGAACCATCCGTTTAGATGCCGATACCACACGCCACAAAGGGAGCCACCAAAAATTGCTCAGAGAATTTGGATCGGGAAAAGCCGATGTCCTCATCGGCACGCAGATGGTGGCCAAAGGCCTCCATTTTCCGGGGCTCACACTGGTGGGGGTTCTGAATTCAGACGGCGCCCTCAATATTCCCGATTTTCGGGCCTCGGAAAATGTGTTCCAGCTGATCACGCAAGTGGCCGGACGATCGGGGCGGGGCGTTTCCAAAGGAGAGGTCATCATACAGACAACAATGCCGGACAATCCCACGATTCGGCAGGCTGCTCAGCAAGATTACGATCAATTTTATGACGAGGAGATTCAGGTGAGGGAGCTTTTTGACTATCCTCCTTTCACTCATATCGCAAAAATTCAAGTATCGGGCCCGAATGAGCAAAACGTTTTTGAGACAGCCTGCCACATTCGCTCCGACGTCATCGCTCACCTCTCTCAAGATATCGAGATTCTTCCTGTTGTGCCGTCGGGATATAAAAAAATTAAAGACCGCTATCGCTTTCAATTTATCGTGAAGGGGAAGAATTTAAAACAGCTGACTTCTTTTTTTCACGATTATTCACAAAAAACTTGCAATCGAACGAGAGTTAATTTAGACATCGATACAAGCTCGACTTTTTTTTAATTCTTTTCGTAATATACTGTTTAAGATTCATCACAAAAAGGAGACCTATTTTGGACTGCTCACCCTCTTCTCACCCTCTCACACTACCCTGGGAGTGCTTGACTCACGAAATCAACGATTTTGATGAACTCAATGATTTTTCCTATAAAATGAATGAGATACGCGATCAAATTGATGCGTATCTTTGTCAGACGACCGATGTCGATGAACCCACGTTCTTCGAAACGATCCAAAGAGTCGTGACAATAGGCGACCAAAGACTGGCTCAAAGCTTTCCCCCCTCTGGCGATGAGGAATTTACAATTGAGGATGTCAAAGAGTTCATCGCTTACAACACGAACTACCTAAGAGACTATTTGCCTTTGACAGATCAAGCGCTCAGCGAGATTTATTGGGCGATTCCAGAAGATTTAAACAAAAAAATCCCTGCTTTTCCGAATCGAAAGCCGTCCGAAATGGTCGATGCGCAGATGACAGCCCCTTACAACAGGTATGAAGACATCCGTCCCTACAAGTTCAATCAAGTCAAGCTGAGCTCAAATGAGTATATCGAAATGAGCGATATGAAAATTGATGGGAAGCGGTATCTCGTAGGGTCGGCGCCGACTCGCTTTACGGCCCCGAGATGGTGGCAGGCGATACTCGAACATAAGGTCAAACTCATCGTCATGACGACCAATATGAACGAGTCCAGCCGAGAAAAGTGCACCAACTATTTTACCTCTGCAAGTAAAGTGAACCAATGCTTCTCGCTAGTCTCGGGCTGGGAGTGTGAGTCGGTCCGCACTCAGCAGAATGGTCAAGAAGGGAAAGAAGCAATTTTTTCCCGCATCATCCGTTTGACAGGACCGAAGGGTGTCAAAAGAAAAATTGTTCACCTTCAGTACCTCAACTGGCCCGACCATGGCATTGCAAGTCCGGGCCTTTTCTTAAAATTCCAAGACCTGATTGCGGCGAAAGAAAAAACCATGAACACATCAGAACACCCGCCTCTTTTTCATTGTTCGGCAGGGTGCGGACGCACCGGGACGACTCTTGCCGCGCACCTTCTGATCCGAAAACTGGAACGAGGCGAACCGATTAGCATTGACCTGATGATCGCAAGGCTGAGGTCGCAAAGGCCCCATATGGTCCAATCTGGAGGCCAGTATCAAATGATTGCTGAGGCTGTCTGCCTCCTTCAAGATGGGAAAAAGGACAGGCATGTTGAATAAGGAAAAATTCGATCGCGTCAGGAAGCTCAATTATCCACCCGGCGAATATTTGATCACCGGAAGCGGACTGCTCGGAATTCTGGGTTTGCGGGAGATTGGAGATATCGACCTGCTCGTCAGTCCCGATCTTTGGACAGAGCTCGCAGACCGTCATGGGGTCACCCATAAAGACGGGATCGTTAAAATTGTCCTTGAAGATGAAGGGATTGAGATTTTGAGCGAACCGTCGTTTCCTGACGACTCTCAAACAGCCGTCGAAAAAAGACTTCGTGAAGCTGAGGAGCATTCGGGACTTCCTTTCGAATCCTTTGACAACACGATAAAATTCAAAAAAATGATGGGACGGGAAAAAGACCTCAAAGATATTGAGTTCCTTCAAGGGTGGAAAGAGGGTCAAAGTTGAGTCGCGTCGCGGTAACGAATAGCTTCAGCTCTTGGGTCGTGGCTTTCCGTGATGCCGCGACCGACAATGATGATATCGACCCCTCGCTTTCCCAGCGCTTCTTCAGGGGTCACGTAGCGTTGTCCTAAGCCATCCCCTTTTAGCGCCATTTTAACGCCAGGCATCATGTGGATCATATTGGGATCTTCAGTGAGCCTTTCCGTACAAATAAATCCCATCACAAAATCGGGGTAGCGCCTCGCCCACTCAACTGCTTTTTTTGTGGTGTCCCCAGCGGCGAGTGTCTCCGATGAGCTCATTTGCGCGAGGAGGAGAAGCCCATTTCCCTTTGGGACGCCGACCGACGCGAGCCCCTCAATAATACCGGGTCCGGGAACGCAGTGGGCATTGGTGATCGTCGCCCAGTCGGCAATTTTGTAAAGGCCCCCTTGATACTGTCTTTTGACGGTATTGCCGATATCGGCAAATTTTCGATCTTCAAAGATCAAAAATTGATGTTTTCGGGCAAGGGACTGCAGCTCACTGACAAAAGAGAGCGTAAAGTCTTCGATGATATCGACATGGGTTTTAAACACTGTGATGTAAGGACCGATAAGGTCGGCAAGTTCAAGAATCTTTTTGCTTTTTGTTAAATCGGCAGCAATGGATAAGCGGCTCTTTTTTTCAACGATCAGATCTTTTAACTGTTTCGCCACCGGATGGCAAAGCTCACTCATTGACCCCCACCCGATTTGTTTTCATGAAGTCTAAAACATCTTGGACTTGATCCGCGGAAACTCTCCCTGCATCTTGAAGAACGCTCAAAACTTGGGACAACCGAAAGGCCGAGTGCACCTGGTACCCTTGCTTTTCAAGTCTCTCTTTTCCCCCTTGCTCTCTGTCGAGAAGGCACACAATATCGGTGACGACAAGAGAGCCTTCCTTTAAGGGAGTGATGGTCTCTAAAAGACTGGCTCCGGAAGTGATCAGATCTTCCACGACAAGACAGTGTTGCCCGGCAAAATACTCCCCTTCCAACCTGTTTTTATTGCCATACTCTTTCCTTTGCTTACGGACGGCGATCATCGGATATTGGTGTCTGATGGCAAGACATGAGGCAAAGACAAGGGCAGTCAAAGGGACACCGCAGATAAGATCAAAATTGATCGGATCAATTTTCTTGGCCAAAAGATCGGTCAGCTGGGCCAAGACCTTGGGAAATGTGAAGGATTTGCGCAAATCGAGATAAATCGGTGAGACCAGCCCGCTCTTTAACTCAAACGATCCAAACTGTATCGCTCCAATATCGGACAAAGTGACAATAAAATCGTCGGGATGCGTTTCTTCGGACATATTGAACGCCACATTATGATAGCGGTCGATCAGGTAATCATGCGACATGGCCTTTCTCCCTCGTTTGATGCCATTTATGAGCTAAGAACGGGTCCCACATCATTCCTGTTGCCGTTAGGGCTGCACAGGCTCCAGCGTTTAAAAATTCGTCGAAATGATGCGGTTCGGTGATCCCCCCGCAGCCGATCACTTCCAGTCCAAGCCTCTCTTTCACAATAACTTGATGGGCTTGCCGAACAAAGTCAAGCGCCAGCGGACGTATAGGACTTCCGCAGACGCCGCTATGGAGCCGATTTTCTCCAAGGGCAGGGGCATTTGTATCCGTCATCACCTTCATCGGCACTGTGTTGATCCCGCAAATCCCCCGCACACCTGCTTTTGCCAAACTGTTTAGGACCTCGTCCAATTCGAGCGGTGACATAAAAAGGCCCATCTTAATCACGACAGGAAGAGGCGAGACTGCCTGCACGATCGCTTTTGCCACTTGATAAGAGAGGTCGGCATCTTGATAAAGCGTTCCCCCGGAAGAGACGTTGGGGCATGAAAAATTCGCTTCGATAATAGGCGCTCCCGCCTCTTTTGCAAGGAGAGCGGCCCTCACAAAATCATCTGTCATCTCTTGACAGCTTGCACCGGTACCGAAGACCGAAACAATCAAAACCTGCCCCTCTTCGAGAGCATGGGCGGCAAGATGAATGTCCATTTGAAGGTAATCTTCGCTCCGAGATGGATTGCCGAAAGAGTTCGTGATCGCAAGTTTTTCTGTCGTCATCGGCTCTTCGGGAAGGGGGGTCACGACGCCTCCCATTCTCTGCCGAGACAAATCCCCTTTCGTATCGACAAAAATGACATTGGGCAAAGGGTGGGCAGGGTGCTCAGTGCAGCGGATTGTTTTATAGGTCACGATGTCGAATCCGAGGCGCGCCGCCAGCGTCGTCCATTTCGAGTTGAGGAGAGGGCCCGCCGGCACGCCGAGGGGCGATGCTACTTTGTGGCCACAACAATCCATCCATTTATCTTCGGGCGGAAAGCCCCTTTTCGGGACAGGCTGATCGAAAAAGGGGCCCTCGTCGGCATTTTCGAGATAGGTCTTGTTGATGTCGTAAATGGGTTGAAACCCACTTAAGGTTTTTGACATGTCACCGCCTCAATTTCGTACACCTGCCCCTTCAATATTGTGCAGACAGGCCACCCTTTCAGCCTCATTCCATGATAAGGAGACCACTGACATTTTGTTTTGAGCTTTCCGTCGTCGACAGCTTTTTCTAAGTTCAGATCAACCAAAACGACATCGCGATGACTCGGCAGACGGAAGATTTTTTCAATATTCGATCGTGTCAGGCGAACGATTTGTTGCAGCGTCAGCTTTCCTTCTGCATGGGCATTCAGCAGTAAAGGAAGGCACTGCTCAATACTTGGGACCCCCGAGGGAGCTTTTCCATATTCTTGCTCTTTTTCGGCCAATGTATGGGGAGCATGGTCGGTTCCGATAAAATCAATGGTTTCATCCTGAATGCCTTCCCAGAGGGCTCGGACATGCTCGGAACTCCTTAAGGGTGGATTCATCTGAGCTTTCGTTCCGAGCTTAGAGTAGTAAGAATCGTCCAAAAAAAGGTGATGCGGAGTGACTTCAGCATAAACCGGCAACCCTTTTTCTTTTGCCTTGCGAACGCAAGCCACTTCTTCGCCGGTTGACATATGCAGGATGCAAAGGCGCGTTCCATATTTTTCCGACAAGGCGATCGCTCTTTGCGTGGCCAGAAGGGCTGCTTCGGGCGTTCTGATTTTTGAATGCGATGCAGGATCTGCCTTATACCCCAACTTTTCGCGGTTGTTTCGTATCACCTCTTCATCTTCGGCGTGAACAGAAATCATAAGGTCATGTTCAGCTGCCAAGGCAAAGACGCGCTCCAAATCGCTTTGCTGATCGAGCAAAAGCGTTCCTGTACTCGAGCCCATAAATACTTTAATGCCAGCCACCAGCTCTTTGACTTTAGGGATTTCGTTCAAATAGTTGCGATCAGCGCCAAAGTAAAAATAGTGGCGAAGGGGGATATCGACACTTCTCAACTTTTTCGTGACCAACTCCTGTTTTTGGGTGAGCGCCTCTGCCGTCACACACGGCGGCTCGTTATTGGGCATATCGATCACTGTGGTATAACCGCCGGCGATAGCCGCCTGCGCAGCTGTTCCCCAGTCTTCTTTCGCTTCGTGCCCGGGCTGGCGGAAATGAACGTGAGAATCGATTAAAGCGGGCAAGCACGTCAGCCCTTTCCCGTCAATGACCAGACTATGCGGCCCTTCAATCTCGATGTCGGTCACCTTTCCATCGATATTTTGCGCTCTTTTGATCACTACTTTGCCCATTTACACCTCTATTCGTGACTATCGTTTTGTGAAAAGGATCTGCCGCAATAGGCGCAAGAAAGCATCGCCTGCCTGCCTCCCTTTTCAATCAAGACTCTTCGATTTGTTTTTTCGTGATTGGTGATGCAGTGCGGATTGGGACAGACCACAACATGATCGATTGATTCGGGGAGAGGAACTTGATATTTGTGGACGACCGCGGAATTTCGAATGATCACAACGGTTGTTGACGGGGCAAAAATTGCAAGCCGCGAAGCTTCGCCCCTTTCGATCTCCCTCCCCTCAATTTTAATCAAATCTTTCTTCCCCAATGTTTTGCTGGGAAGGTTGCACCCGACTAAACTCCGGTTTTTGTGCTTTTCCAATTGCAAAAGTAAAAAGAGGCGCCACCCCTTCCCTGCAGGTATGTGATCGAGGACCGACCCGTTTTCGATCAAGCTGATGGTGGCGGAATCATCGAGTGTTATGCTCATAGAGACGCTCCAAGACACGAGGTTAAAACGGCTTGCCGAACGGGAATCCCATTTTGCGCCTGCTCGAAATAGTAGGCATATGGGGAGGCGTCGCAGGCTGTGTCGAGCTCATCAAGCCTCGGCATGGGGTGCAGGATTTTGAACGTGTCTTTGACGTTTGCGAGGTGTTTGGGGGTCAGCACGTATCCGCTTTGAAGCCGCTCCTGATGAGCTTTTGTCTCAGTCCGCTCCCTTTGGACCCTTGTGAGGTACAAAATATCGAGGTTTTCAATCACGTCGTCAAGCCTTTTATGAAAAGAAAAGAGGACGCTTTTTCGCCTGAGCTCGCTGCAAATATCATCAGGCAATTCGAGACCTGGCGGTGACACGAAATAAAGCCTGGGGTGAAAATGTGCGCACGCTTTGACAAGGGAGTGAACCGTTCTTCCGTAGCGGAGGTCCCCCATAATGGCAATATCGAGAGTGTCAAGCTTCCCTTGGGACTCTCGCATAGAAAATAAATCCAAAAGGGTCTGCGTCGGATGTTCATGCGCACCGTCGCCGGCATTGATCACAGGAACTTGACTGAAATCACGTGCCAAGCGAGCCGCTCCCTCAAGCGGATGGCGGAGCACGATAAGATCGACATATCCGCTGATCACGCGCATCGTATCTGCAAGCGACTCCCCTTTTTGAAATGACGACGCCTTGCCATCTGAAAAACCAATCACGTCTCCTCCAAGACGCTTCATGGCTGATTCAAATGAAAGGCGTGTCCGAGTTGAAGGCTCGTAAAAACATGTTCCAAGGAGAAGGCCGCTTAGCGCCTTGGACTTTGGGCTTTCCTTAAATGTTTGCGCAAGGTCGAGTAGTTCGATAATCGCTTCCCGATTCAAGTCGTTGATCGAGACCAGGTGTCGACTAGTGAATGTGGCCGGCATGTGCTCCTTCTGGTTTGAAAGACTTCCAAGATGCAATCGGGATTTCGTTCAAATCAAGTTCGCCAAGGCAAAGTAGAAATAAAAGAGCCGTCTGCATATTAGTGATGAGCGGGATATTGTGATCGATGGCAAGCCTTCTGATCGTAAATCCGTCAGTAATAATTTTCGGGCTGGCGTTCGTCGGGATATTGATGATCAAATCAACATCGCGATTGGCAAGTGTCGTTTTAATGTTGGGCTCTAAAGAATCACTGGCCTTATAAAGGCAGCGGTTCGCCACGCCGTGCCTGACGAGAAAGTCATGTGTGTTTTCCGTTGCAAACAGCTCCCAGCCCCCCCTTTCCAACTTCTTGAGAACGTCTAGAAATCGTCTTTTTTTATCTCCGCCGATACTGACCAGCAGCCGTTTGCCTTCGATCTTCTGCCCGGCCGCAAGCCATGAGTGAAAGAAAGCTTCGTAAAGATTACGGCCAATGCAGGCGACTTCTCCTGTGGAGGCCATTTCAACTTGTGCGACAGGGTTGGCCCCTTTTAAGCGGTTATAGGAAAATTGGGGTGTTTTGACCCCGACGCAGTCGAGTTCCAGTGTCTCATACCAACCGGGTGTGGGCCGGTCCATAATGGCTTTGACAGCAAGATCAATGAAGTTTTGATGCGTCACTTTTGAAACGAAAGGGAAGGAGCGAGAGGCCCTGACATTGCATTCGATGACTTTAAGGGCGTTGTCTTTTGCGATGAATTGAATGTTGAACGGTCCGGTAATTTCTAGTGATGCGACTATTTTTTTTGTGATTTGCTTGGCTCTTCGAATTGTTTCGAGGTAGAGCCGCTGAGGCGGGATGACGACAGTGGCATCGCCGGAGTGAACGCCTGCGTTCTCAACGTGTTCTGTTATGGCATGGATGACGATTTTTCCCTGTTTCGCCACACCGTCGATTTCAAGCTCTTTCCCATTTTCAATAAATTGAGAGATCACCACGGGATGCCCCCTCGAGACGCGGGCGGCTTCGCTGAGGTACGACTCCAGCTCATCGTCTCCTGCGACAACATTCATCGCAGCGCCGGAGAGGACGTAGGAGGGACGCACCAGAATCGGATAGCCCACCTTTTTGGCAAACGCTTTGGCTTGGCTCAAAGACTTCACCTCAGCCCAAGTCGGTTGATCGATGCCTAAATCGGTCAGCATCGACGAAAACTCCTTCCGATTTTCCGCTTTGTCAATGCATGAGACAGGAGTCCCTAAAATGGGGAAGCCGCGGGCGGCAAGAGGTGCGGCTAAATTATTGGCGATTTGTCCGCCGACGCTGACCATAATCCCCTCCGGACGTTCAAAATCGGCGATATCGCTGACCCGTTCGAGCGTGAGTTCGTCAAAATAGAGACGTTCCGACTCGTCATAGTCTGTCGAGACGGTTTCGGGATTCGAATTGATCATAATGGGCGATTGGCCAATTGCCTTGAGACCCTTAAGAGCATTCACGGCACACCAATCAAACTCAACGGAAGACCCAATACAATAAGGACCGGATCCTAAAATGATGATCGGGCGTTTTCCACTCGGTTCGACATCGTGGGAGCTTCCGTGGTAAGTCGTATAGAGATAATTGGTCTCGGCAGCAAACTCCCCAGCCATCGTATCGATTTGCTTGACGAAAGGGCGTAGATTCCACCCGAGTCTTCTGCCTCTCACCTCGTCTTCTGTTTGACAGGCGATCTTGGCAATGCCGGCATCGGAGAAGCCGAGTTTTTTTGCCTCCAGCATGAGCTCACGCGATAACGGTTCTTTGCGCAATTTTTTTTCAACGTCTGCGATCCTTTGCAAATGACTAAGAAACCAAGGGTCAATGTCGGAGAGTTTTTGAATTTCCGAGACCGACTTTCCCCCGATTAAGTATTGATAAATAGCAAAAAGGCGCCTGTCGGTCGCATGCGTGATCTCAGATTTCAAGTTGGGAATCACGTGTGGAGAATCGTGCACCCCGCAAGAGCCAATATTGAGCATGCGCACGGCTTTTTGCAAAGCCTCGGGAAAGGAGCGGCCGATCCCCATAACCTCCCCTACGCTTTTCATTTCAGAACCGATGCGCCGATCGGCCGATTTGAATTTCTGAATGTCCCATCGGGGCATTTTCACAACGACATAGTCGAGAGCCGGTTCAAAAAATGCCGACGTTTCTTTTGTTACTTCATTCTTAAGTTCGTAGAGCTGTTTCCCAAGCGCGACCTTTGCAGCGATATAGGCAATGGGATATCCCGTCGCTTTCGAGGCGAGCGCGCTCGAACGAGAGAGGCGGGCGTTCACTTCAATCACCCGGTAATCTCCATCTTGGGGATTGAGCGCGTATTGAATATTGCACTCTCCGACAACACCAAGCTCTCGGACGACCTTAAGCGCAACTTCCCGTAAGAAATGATACTCTCTATTCGTCAACGTTTGGGAGGGGGCAACGACGATGCTCTCTCCTGTATGAATGCCCATCGGATCGAAATTTTCCATATTGCAAATGGTAATGGCATTATCGCTTCGGTCGCGCATCACTTCGTATTCGACTTCTTTCCACCCTTTCAGGAACTCTTCAATCAAAACCTGCGGCGCATGACTCAGCGCTTCTTGGCAGCGGTCGATCAAAATTTGTTCGTTTTCAATTTTGCCCGAACCGAGTCCTCCAAGGGAAAAGCCCGAGCGGATCATAAGGGGGTAGCCAATTTCCTTTGCGGCATCAAGCGCTTCGCTGACCGATGTCACGGTGTAGCTAAACGGCGTTTTCACATCAATTTGATGCAAACACTCTTTGAAGAGCTTGCGGTCTTCAGATGTTTGGATCGTCTTGACTGACGTTCCCAGAACTTCCACCCCATATTTTTTTAAAACGCCCGATTCGAAAAGTTCGATGCCCAAGTTGAGCGCAGTCTGCCCGCCGAAGCCGAGAAGAATGCCCGCGGGACGCTCTTTCTCAATGATTTTGGCGACAATATCGTGATGAAGCGGCTGGAGATAAACCTCGTCGGCGAGGCCGTCATCTGTCTGCACGGTTGCAATATTGGGATTGACAAGAACTGTTCGATACCCCTCTTGCTTTGCCGCTTTGATCGCTTGAGATCCCGAATAGTCGAATTCGCCGGCTTGGCCGATCTTTAACCCTCCTGATCCTAAGATCAGAATTTTACTCCCCTTTGGCAATGCTTTAAACTCTTTATCACTCATAAAGCGTTGATAAACTCTTCAAAAATCCATACAGTATCAGTCGGTCCCGGCGCAGCTTCGGGATGAAACTGTACAGCGTAAAAGGGAAGCGTTTTGTGGCGGATCCCTTCGACCGTTTTGTCGTTTAAATTGATGTAGCTGACTTCCCAGTCATTGGGCAGGGAATCACCGTCAATGGCGTAGCCGTGATTTTGGCTTGTGATGTAGCACCGCTTCGACTTGAGATCGAAACAAGGTTGGTTGTGGCCTCTGTGGCCGTAGGGAAGCTTATACGTCTTTGCACCTGCAGCTAAAGAGAGGATCTGGGCCCCCAAACAAATTCCGAATATCGGCTTTTTCAGCGCCATTGCCAGGCGGAGCAAGTCAACTGTCTCACCGCACATTTCAGGGTTGCCCGGGCCATTGGAAATAAAAATGCCATCGAACGAGTCGTTCAAAAAGTCATAGTCGTAAGGGGCGCGTTCGATGGTGACAGGATATCGCTTAAGGCAGCGCATAATGTTTTCTTTCATGCCGCAGTCCAAAGCGACCACTGTCTTCTTTCCCGAAGCGACAGTCTGCTTTTCTTTGGGAGAGACTCTCTTCACTAGGTGTGTGGCATTGGGATCACGAAATTGAGAAGGGACGCGTTTTTCGGGGCTGATGACGCCGAGCATGGCCCCTTTTTTCCTGATCCGCTTTGTGAGATCTCTGGTATCGATACCGGAGATCATGGGAACATTTTGCGATTTGAGCCACTCCATAAGAGAGTGAAGCCCTTGCGCGTGAGACCAGCTGTCGCATATTTCTGACACAATCACTCCCGAGGCGTGTATGCTTTCCGATTCCCAAAAACTTGAGTCCGGAACGCCATAGTTGCCCTGGAGAGGGAACGTGAACACAAGATGCTGGCCGGCGTAAGAGGGATCGGTGAGTGATTCGTAGTAACCGGTCATCCCTGTTGTGAAGACAACCTCGCCATCGCGGGCCAAAGTTTGCCAATCGGGTGAAACTCCTTCATAAATGCTCCCATCTTCTAAGATCAAGTATGAAGGCTGCACAGTCACTTGATGGGAGCTCCTTGGAAGGGTTACTTTGGAAAAAAAAGTACCAAGAAAGCGCCATTATTGCAATAGCTTTATTCCGCTCTTTCTTTTCCTTTCAGACCCGTGGAGTGCAGCATCTGTTCCAATAGCGCAGCTGTGACCTTTGTCGGAAATTCTTTTTCGTCGATGTCTTTTCTTTTCCTGTCGAGCGCTTCTTGACGCAAAGGCAATTCGATATATTTGATTGCATAAAGCTGCTTCAGTTTCTTCTCTTGATTTGGATTGCGCTTTAGATCAAGCGCTAATTGATACATCTCTCTTTTTCTCTGGAGAATCTTCATGCCTTGGCGATGGATGGCATGAAGCTTTTTTTTCTCCGCTTCAAGACGGCTTTTTTCTGCGAGGATCTCCTTTTCTTTTTCGCGCAAAACTTCGAGATCTTCACAGCACCCTGTCCGTAAGTGTTCCATTTCTTCTTCGAGCTTGATCAATGTTTTGCTTTTTCCCGGGTCAACAAGAGTATTGCGAACGAGCCTGATGGCTCTGCCGATCAAATTCACCGGCTCGCGCACCTTGCCCGCTTTACCAATAGAGTCAACGGCTTTTTCAGCGACATCCTCATCCACAACTACCTCTTTGCGCAGCCGTTTCATTTCCGAGGTGACCATTTGAAGCGTTTTGTTTCGACACCCCTCCTCATCTAATTCAATCACCTCCTCGAAACGATCGAGGAGCGATTCGCCAATTCCCCCGTGATTTGACGACTCACTCAATTGAGCCTTATTTTTTCTTTCGAGATCATCGCTGAGCATCTGTTCGTAGGCCACGCGATCGATGGTGAACCAGCATGTCACAGGCTCTTCTTCCAAAAACTGACAAAAATAGCGGTTCCAATCTTCTGACGACGAGCCCGACATGACTTCACCAAATTTTTCATCGAGGATGAAAATCGATTGAGAGGCGTGGCGGCCGCAATCTTTGACCAGCTGATTGATTTTCGCTTGAGGTGTCGAACTGAAGTCTTTTTTATACTCCTCGGATATCACGGGATGAATCGGGTATATTCTGTAGTCTGGGTGTTCAAGGCTCATTTTCTCAACGGCGCCTGCGATAAGCTTTGTTTTGCCGGTGCCAGGGGACCCTATGATAAGAGTGTGGCGCCTGCCGCCGAAAGCAGCCTTTTGCATCCGGTCAATTTCAGATTGTCTCGCGACACACCCGGCTCTGTTTCCTTTTCGGACCTCGCGGGAGATATCTTTGACTCCAAATGAAAGAATGGAAGGGGGACGACTCAGCCATTTTTGGTAACAATAAAGACATGCCGTTCCGATAAGCGCTGCAAGACTGACGAGGGCAATCGCCTTTTTTTGCCCAAACATTGGAGTCAATTTGCGCACAAGATCGATCGGAAAACGGAACACAGCGGCATAAAGCCCGAGAAGAAGAGAACATTCCCAAAGAATCCTCGGTGTATTGCCCGGTTGAAAAAAACTAAATGCCGTTTGCAAAGTCGCCAAGAAGGAGGGGAAAAAGTTAGCCACGACATTGAAGCATTCGGGTCTTTTTTCCAATGCGGCCTGCTCCTCTTCCGTTAAACCGCATCGTTTTTTGAATATCTCAAGATCGATAAGGTCCTTTTGCTCCAAGAACTCGTCCGACGCGAGCGCTTTGATGCGCTCTAGTGAAAGAAAAGAAGAGATCCAATCATATTGAGCCTCGCTGCCCTCTTCTGATAACGGCGTGAGTAAAAATTCCAAAAGTTCTTCATTTTCAGTAGCGTCAATCCGCTCTTTGATCCAAGATCGATACAAAAAAGGGGTCACAGAACGCGAGGCGAGATCGACCACCTCATCGAGAGTCGAGGTCGAGTCAACACCTAATACGATGCGGCTCAGCCTATCTGTCACTGGATTTTTTGAAAGGGGTGAGAATGTGCCGGCGGGCAAATAAGATGAAATAAACATGCATACCTCGAAAGGCATAGATATTAGCGCACATGTCTATTTCACCTAAACAGAAATTAACCGGAGGGAGCTGAACACTCTTGGGACTCGTCTAGTAATTGTATTTTGGATAGGTGACTGCTTAAATATGTAAGCAAATCATGTACCAAAGAGCTTAATTCAACCCCTGTTGCAGCCAAAATCCGAACATTTCGAAAGACCACTTTTTCGCAAACGAGTCTCCATTTTGTGCGATTTTCCAGACACGCAGCTTCTATGTCAAACAGCCCTTGCTCTCTTTTTTCAATCACAAGCGCCGGGAGATAAACAACCCCTGTGTCAAAAAACTCGTGGTTTGAGACCGACCGCCAAATATAACCGGAAGACCCTTTGATCCACATCCCCCTCCAGGCGCCAAGCCCGTAGTGCATTCTGGTGAGCACGTAAGTATGAAACTTTTTAGGAAGTTTTTTGATCAGACCGAAAAGCGATTGGATAAAGCCGCCCGGTTCGCACTCGATCAAGGGCATTTGGTAAAGGTTGGGGAGCGCCTCTTGTCCAACAATTCCAGAAAGAACCTCATGAGTCCAGCGGGCGCAGTTGTCTGTTTCAATCTGGTAGACTTGCTTTCCTGCGAGACAGCTGAAAAATTCTTGCCGCATCACATCCATCGTCTTACGGCCGCTGTCAGGATCGATCACGAGAGGATAATAGCCGTGCTGCCTTTGCAGAGAATAGGTGTTATCGTCCGGGTACATCACCCCGGCCGGCATCGTTTTTGCAAAGAGGTTCAGAACTTCCAGATAATTTTTCGGAAAATAAAGGCCATATTTACCGAAATCATAGATGCGGTACAGATCGCCGCAGATAGGAATCGCGATCTGAATAAACGCATGCGTCTCTTCGTAACTGAGGTTAATATTTCCTCTTGTCGCGTGCGCAGCGACGACCCACCGACCTGATGGAATAGGAATTTTATACCTCTCTTGAGCGTCTTTTCTTGTGATCGTTTCAAGAACAGGAAGGTTTTCCCACCATCGCGGCTGCAGAAGATCGACCATCACATAGTGTTGCAGGGCCGCATCCCAATGGCCAAGTTGAAATCCGTTCCAGTTTGTGATCCCCTCTTCAAAGACTTCAAGGTTGCCGACATCGTGGTACTTTCTGGAAAACATAGAGAATATCTCTTCAACAGACAGTCGGTACTTCCCTCGGAACTCGATCACTGTTTTCGGGTCCATAATGCTGATCCGCTGACCTTCAAACATTAAGGTCACGTGGCGCGCTCCGTCTATCGTCTCAACACGAAGAAGGTCGCCAACGCGTCCGAGACGATTGCTCAAATCTGCATCTACGATCCAGTCGCTGATTGCGGGAAACTCGATGAACACCTCAACGGGGTTATTGTTTTGCAGCGTCCATCTAAAAAATGAGTCTTGCAAGGATGGATATTCCAAAAGAAGATCGACAAATTGGGGATATTGCGCCGCCTTTTTTAGAATCTGCTGGTCGTGCTGTGTGAGAAAATGAAGATGGAAGTGGGCTTGTTCTTTTTTCCAGCGGCTCGCCAGTTGATAAAGTAAGCGGTATTCGACATATCCCATTAAGAGTCTGCCTTCGCCGCCGAGACGCCCACTGCACCTGTACTGCAGCGCAATGCGCTTTCTCATGAGGTCAAATAAAAGCTTTTCAGATTGAGGCAAGGCCCGCAATTTTTTTTCCAAATAGCGAGCCAATGACAAATAGGACAAATGGTCGACATCGCTGTCATGGGGAGCTTCAAGCGGTATGCGTTCAATCCGATCAAAATTAGCCAAGCAAGAGTGTGCAATTTCTGTTATTTTGCGATCCGGAAAAAAGCGCGCGAAAAACGACCGAAAAAGGCTTTTTCGGCAACACCACTGCCCCTCATCACTGAGCGTCACAAGTTGAGAGGACTCAATTGCATTGATGAGTTCAAGAAATGTGGTTTCTATTCGGCTCACGGCACTCTCCTAATCTTATTATACAAATATTTTGAGTTTTGTTCACGAAAGGGTTAATTAAGCTCTAGGTTTTTAGGGTGTTAATCAATCATTTTAATATAAGCAGACGCCATGCCAAACGATTTTCCCTAAGGGGTTGTGTCAACGCAATATTAAAATGTCCGCCCTGCGAGCAATATTAAAATGTCCGGTT
>CAZVSU010000059.1:0-16656 GCA_964629645.1 uncultured bacterium
TTTGTCTGAATTGCTTCCGGGAGTTTGTTCAATCCATCCCAATTTTGGAAAGCGCCCCAGGTAAACCTACTATAAATAAGTAAGGCACTAGTAACCAGAGGCGCAATTGGTCTCTGGTTGCTTTTTAACCGTGTGCTTGGTTTTAAGTAGCAGTGTTATTGTGTTGCTGTAATAAACCAAGACGCGCCTAAGAACGTTAAAAATTGCCCAAAGAACGCTAGAAATACACAGTTACAGTTATTACGCGCGCAGTGCAACTGCGTAGGTAAGAAATAGCCAGTAAGAAATAGGATAGGCAATTGAAATATGCCTACAAGTGCTTGCATTGGGGAAATTGGGGGTGTTCTAGTGACGTGCGTTGCGTTAATAATGCCCAGGGGGGCCCCCCTACGCCTATGGGTTTGGCGGGCAGATAATATACTTGATTGGGCTGCTGCTGCTGCAACCAGGCAGGGGTATGAGTGCTGTAGGATGTTTCTTTGGAAAGGTGTTTTATACGCGCGTGCGTGACGTCACGTGTTACGGTGTCTTGGGGAGATCTTATGTGCACTACCTTACCTCTGGGGTGGGGAGGCCCCCCGGGGTCATTTAGCACAACGCACGTCATAAGTTCTTCCCCAAATTCTCCAATTTTCCTATAGGAAACTCGCATAGGTTTTGACTGCCTATGCGAGCTTTGGCTAGTTTTTGGGGAGTTTGCACTTATTGGAAAACCCATGGAATTCCAATGCTGCTATTGCCTTCTGTGCCCTACCACAGCTGCAATTAAACCAAAAGCAACTCGGAAAAGCACACTAAGCACAATAACCAGAATTGCAGCTGTGTAAACGACAACCTTTATCAGGAAGCCGATTATGTATACCCCAGCTACAATTGCAAAGGCAGAAGAAGCCATCTTTGAAAGTGAAGTTGATCCTTGGTCTCCGCCGTTCCAGCCCATCACTTTTTCCCTTCAGTTTTGAGGAGCTTTTTCAGGATGCTTTTGTAGTAAGCCAGGTGGGATTCTCCAAACTTAGTGTTTGGTTTTACCCCTTTTGCAATTTCAATTGCCTGAGAGAGCTTTAACTCTGGGTTGTCTTTTAGGGCAGACAGTATTGCGTCTCGTATTGTGCTTCGGTGTCTGCGCTTTTTTCTTGATGCATGCACAGGTGCAATTGACCCAGAGTTTCTTATGGTGTTTGCTTCTTCAATGGAAAGAGAACTTCCGTTCATGTATACTCTCATGCCCTGGGTTGACAGATCAACGATACCCAGGTTGCGATCTTGACAGTGCTTAAGACGCTTTTTGATCTTGAGCACGTCATTTGAACTGACAGCCAAGTCCATTGCGATGTTGAGCTCTGCAATGGCTTTCCCATACTCTTGGTAAGCAATCAGTAGATCAGCTTCCCCAAGGGCAGTAATGAAACCCTCCAGTTTGTTCAACTTTTCTTCAACAGTGCTCATTACTTGCCTCCTCTGATTCTTTCTTCCCCGATTTCCTTTGCGCGGATTGCATACTGTGCCTGCCGGTAATTCTTTCTGTGGAAGTATAGGTGCCATTTGTTGAACTTGGTGTTAGACTTCACTTTTCTTGCTAGCTTTGTAGCTTCTTCAACAGATACGTTTTCCGGTCCCTTTGTATCGAACAGCCAGTACATGGCCTTTGTTATCGAACTGAACTTGGGTTCTTCTGGGGTTTTGTTGATGGTAGCCTTGGGTTTTGCTTTCTTTTTGGCTTTGGCAGGGTGCTTGATCTCGAGTTCATCGAGAATCTCAAAGATGAAATCTTCTTTTTTGGTTAAGGCATCGGTATAGTGCTTGATGTCCTCTGCCAGTTCTTCGGAAGACCCTACAAACTTGCCCTTTCCAACGTGGGTAGCTTTGAATCTTTCCCATGCGGTGTTTACCATCTTTGCTGTAAATGGCTTGTCTTCTGCAGTAAGAAACTCTGCATCATACATTTCTAGTACTTTTGCCATTTCTGCTTTCTTCAACATTTCTGGTTCCTCCGTTGGACGTAAACTACGTTAATTCCACTTTCTTCATTGTACCGCATTTGAGACTCAAAGAAAACTCAATTTTTGCGGCTGTTGAAAAACTGTTTGGTTGCCCCCATCGGGTTATCTACCACCAAGCTACTTCGGACTTTGGAACTTCCCCCGGCCCCTGGTCATACTCCTCAATTGCTTCTTGCTCACACAGCTGGGAGATAAACTCTAGCACCTGCTCTTCGGTCAACTTACCAGCATACTGTAAGCGCAGCTCTCTTTTGATGCTGTTTAGTCTGACTGGGCCCATTGCTTTGCAGTGCCATTTGATAATTTCCAATGGGGTTACGTTCATCTTTTCCTCCTGCTGGGTTGTGGGTAATAGACCTTCTTGCAGTTGCCTAAGACAGATCCAATGCGTTAAGTGTAATTGCATCGAAGATTTCCTCTGCTCTGCGCAAAGATTCAGCTTCTATGTTTACTTCGATGCCGAGGTCTGACACCAGTCTTACCTTGTACACCGGAGATCCATCAGTTAGCAAGTGCTTTATGATTTCTGCCCTTGCTCTATCTGAGTAGTTTTCACAGTTTAACACCTCATCAGTTCCGGTGTCTTTTCTTTTGCTTGCAAATGTACTCATTTGCTTTGTCTCCTCTGGTCAAGGCGTGGGGCTAATTCTCCAGTAGGGCTACGTTTATCTCGTACGCCATTCCGGATATCCCCTTTTCAGGAGATACCACAATAACGCTTTTGGTTCCTGCACTGGATATTGCTTTGTCTATTTCCCCGTGGCTTATGAACTTTGACCATATTACCACGAGGTCAGCTTTGTTTGTTGGTTTGTCCTTGCAGAAGGTAACTTTACAGGGTACCAGTTTTTCTTTCAAGTTTTCTTGCTGGTTCTTGATGAAGTTACCTACTACACAGACTCTTTTTAGATGCTTTTTCGATCTGGGAGGGGTGCTAACTTTTTCAGTGCTTGTTTTGCTTTTGGCCAGTACTACCTGTAGCAGGTGTATCGCCAAATCGAGTCTTTCTTCAACTCCGGAAGGCCTGTTAACTTCTTCTATCTTGGAGAATACCTTGTTGGCTATCTTTTCTGTAATAAGCTCAAGCAAGGTATCGGACTCTGGGGGTGGTGTGTTGTTTCTGTCTTGCTTTATTCTCTCTGCCAGGTCCAAGATCTTTGATACTGATTGTTTACTGGTTATTTTCCTGCGCCTAGCAGCTGGGAACTCTGCTCTTATCTGCAGCAAGTCCCATAATTCTCCAACCTGGTTGGATAACAGCTCTTCGACTTCAAGCTGGTTGTACAGCTTGGCAAGTGTATACATTTCGCTGGGTGACCAGCTGACTTTAGCCATGTCTTTCTCCTGCGCAGTCAAACAGAGAGGTAGCCCAAGCCTATACCAGCACTTGGGCTACTCTCCAAGTAGGAAAGCATGTACTACTTCCCGGTCGCAGCAGGTGCGATTTCCGTGATGCCGCGAATCTTACGGTAGTTACTCTTGTGGTACGCCAGGTGAGTCTTGTCGAAAGACGTGTCCGGCTTGACCTCGCGAGCAGCCTTCTGCGCCTGGTCCAGGGTGACGTTGTCGACCCCGTTCTGGTCGAAGAGCTGGTACATCGTGAAAGTGATGCTTCCGCGACGGGCCTTAAGCCTCTTGGCCAGCAGTTCTTCCTTGATAACCTCGATGGCAGCATCAGCATTCTTGCGGGAGCTCTTCTTTGCCATCTCCTCCAGCAACTCGATCGACTGGTCGAGAGTGAGCTTGCTGCTCTTTCGCGTCTTGGTACTCATGTCATTTCTCCGTCTGGTGGACTAGGAATTTACCCCCATGCACATGCATAGGCGCTTGTTGCAGTTGCAGCTGCTAGATGGTTTTCTTCATTGGCGTCCTCCTTGCTTTGTTTGCTGTCATCTTCATTATACCCTGTAAGGGTATATTGTAAACGCTCTTTTTTGTTTTGGTTGGGAACTTTAGTTGGTTCCCTTCTTCTAGCTTTTCCATTTGATTACTTCTGGCCAACCCAGGAAGTAGGTTTAATCTTCGGATACTGGTGACCTCGACGGTTTAGCGCGTTCCCCGGTTGGCGATATTGGCCAAATCTCCAGCGAGCATGTTAATAGCGAGTACGCCATTACTATCGAGCGCCGCAGATGCCGCGAATCCGAGATGATAGGCGGCATTGGTGCAATGGCCTGGTGTGCGATTGTCGCCGCAAATGTAGAGTGCCGCACTTTCCAGAGACTGCCTCACAGGTGCGTCGTGTCGATACACATTAGTGAGTCGCTGCAACTCCTGCTTGATTCCGGTCGGGATTTCGATACCGTTCTGCATCTCATTTCCTCCTGTGTGTTAGTTCGTGTTCCCCGCCTGCCCATGCAGGCGGGGGCAGAGCTGATCTGTCTACACTTGCCCAGCAAACGGCGAAAAGTGCTTACGGAGATATTCTGCTTGCGCGGCCCTGGCATCATCCCAATCGACGGCCTCGGCAGCAGAAATGGCAGCCATAAATGAGGCTCCTGAAGCGTCCAAAGTGGTAACCCAAGCAGCGCCCTCGGCTGCTTCCCTGGTAGAGCCATAAGCAGCTGTCCTGGTTGCATACCTGGCAGTAAGCCACGCATCTGCCAGATCGTCTGTTGTTGCTTTTCCCACGGCGTACTTCTCGGCAACCTCGACCGCTCGTCGGCTGCGCTCATCGGTCAGAAGATGCCAGACCTGGCGTACAGCCCAGCACCCGAATAACCTTTGATCGCGTTCGGAAAGCACGCCTTCACGCGTAGCGATCCAGACAACCCAGTTAGGGTTGGGTGCAGCTCGCCAGGCTTCATCCATGCTGGAGCAATTCTTCATTGCCCATCTCTGCCCATCCATGCAGGCTCCGTGTCTTTTACAAAAGTCGGCAATGCTAATCATAGTGCTCTCCTTCTCTTCCGGGTTTTCCGCTACAAAGTGGAAATGCTCTTCGGCTAACTCAGGGAAGCACCTGATTCTGCCTTCTCCACCAGCTCCAGGACACCGATTGGTACCTTAAACTCTGTGCAGCCGCGATCCTTCGCAATAATGGCTTCAACCCCGTCACTGTGCACGACCTGCCAGACGGGATTACTCTTGTTCCATTGGAGTTTAACCCGGTCCCCCTTCACAACTTTCAGCACAAATCGGACAATTTCCTGGTGCTGGGGAATCAGATCCAGTATGCTGCACCTGCTAGCGTCATACCGCCAAAGAGCGGATTCTACCAGTTGCTGGTCGGTAAACATGGGAGTCTCCTCCAATTACAGTCAGTTTGTGGCCAGTCAGCCTGCCCACCAGTAGGAAAGCCCCTCCTTATTGGCAGGGGCTCTCCATTCGGTCTCTGGCAGTGACTACTTCGCAGCCGGAGCTTCCTGGGTGCTCTCCGACTTTTCGGTCTTGTTGGAGCTGTCATCCCCGGTGATCTTGCGGTAGTTGCACCGGTGATACGAGAGATGGGTCTTGTCAAACTTCGTGTCGGGCTTGAGGCTCTTGGCCAGCTCGGTAGCCTCTTCGAGGGTGACGTTATTCGGGCCTTTCTCCTCGAACAGCTTGTAGATCTCGTGGGTAATGGAACCAGCCTTGGTGCCCATCCTCGTGGACTTGACCAGGTCTTCCAGCACGTTGAGAGCTTCCTTGTTGGTCTTGTTACCCTTGACACTGCTCTTCAGCACTTCGATCGCTTCGTTGGCATTCATCTTGGTACTCCTTTTTGGTTGTTTTTCCTCGGACATTTCAGAAATTCCACGTGTCACACAGGTGTTACAGTTGCAAGTGCCTTTTTCATTTATTCTCCTTTTTACAATTGTTAGCTTTACCAGTGTAGCCTTTAACTTTTTTCCCTTTCGCGTTTTCTTGCCTGTGAGTTCCTTTTTCGCAAGTGTTCAAGTTGAATGACAGCAAAACATATGAAATTCTTATTCCACGTTACGACTTTTGCCAGTAATTATTTTAAGCCTTTTTCTTAAGTTGTTGTAGATTATGGGTTTATGGGATAAAATAAATTAGACCTACCCAGCAGTGTAGCAAGATTTTACTTTACGCACCAGTCAAAAAGTAGGGTTATTTTGACACTCACATGTCATCTTGACAATCTAGTCATAACTCATTAAATTGCATACACTTATAAAAGGCACAAAAATGTATATTCTTGCAAGTTGCTGCAGCACAAGACTTTATGCAATTGTCATTTTGACACCTACTTAAAAAACCAATAAAAGCTATATAATATAAAATTATAGCTTTTTTATCTTTTATCAGGTAGACCAGTAAAGTCTAATAACTTATAAAAGGTTAAAAATGGATATGTGGAGTTTATACTTATTGATATTTATAGCTTCTTAACGCAGTTAGCTTACGCTTTGCTAGAATCTTATTATTTTATCCTTTTTGCCGTTGTTGTGCTTGCTGTGACAGCTTGAGGTTGGCACTAAATCCACGCATATTCAATCTGACTAACATATAAATAAGATACATAAGCTGTACAAGACATGAGACATATTAACCATAAGACCAATAAGACCAATGACTTATGCTTTTGCCTTTATACTTACAAGCTGAGTTTACCTTGCCAGTTTGATACAGCCAGCTCCTAATTAGAGATATTTATGAATTGTCTAATTTACAGGCTTTTTAAGCTTTTTAGTCTTTTTAGCTATTTAGCAGATTGCAAGTTAAACAAATAAAAGATAAATCTAATTAAAAAGATTAAAAATGAGAAAAACAAGAATAGTTAAGTAAAAAGGGGGTAAAAGCTAAAAATTAGAAAAAATTACACATATTACTGCCCTAGTCAGCAAAGTGCAAAAGGTAAAAGTTTCTCTCATGAGTATATATTACAGCAATATGATATTGGGGTATATACGCGGGCGCGTATTATGCTAAATAGACTTGAACAAAAGGCCGACTCAGTTGCAGTAGATAGGAGATTAAAATGCCAAGGCCCAAAATGACCGCCAAAGCAGCTGCCAAAAGAAAGCGTAAAAAGCGCATAGAGGCTATTGTCAAAAAGAATAAAGAAATAGCCGAAGCAGTTGACCGAGTTGATTTGCAAAGCCGATTTGCTCTTTCCGAAGAAGACCAATTTGACCCCTCCAAAGTGGTGAGAGACGAGTCAGGCAGATATGTAAAAGGACATTCCGCCAATCCAGGGGGCAGACCGGCTGGACGACTATCTTTAACTTCCAAGCTTAAGAAAATCTTAAGTCAGCAAGACCCAAAGCATCCCGATAAAACAAATGCCGATACAGTTATGGAAGTAGCAGTATTGGCAGCCAAAACTGGCGAGTTCAGGTTTTTCCAAGAAATACTCAACCGGGTAGATGGCAAGGTTGCAGATAAGCTAGACCTAAACGAACAGCAAATAAAGATGTTCGGAAAAGAAGCACCAGTGGAAGAAGTATGACTAGTCCTACTGGCAAACGTCCGCTGCTCTTTAGCCAGCGCAGGTTGCCGTCGCCTGTGGGTAGGGCGGACACCTAAACTCGGGGATTATTATGCAACCTACAGATGAAGTAGTTCCAATTGAACAGCGAACTGCAGAGCATGTAATAGAAGTGCAGAAAGCTGGGTATGTACCATATGGGGCTGCCAGACAGATGTGGTTGTGCAAGGACCAAGAAATTCTAATAGACGGACCAGCTGGAACTGGGAAAAGTAGAGCTGTTTTAGAAAAAGCAAACATTGTTGCTATGAAGTATCCCGGTGCTAGAATTCTGCTGACCAGACAAACAAGAGCATCCATGACTCAGTCCGTGCTGGTTACCTTCGAAGAAAAAGTATTAGCACCAAAGTCCCCAGTCAAACAGGGACCAAAACGTCAACACCGATCTTCCTACGTATATCCAAATGGGAGTGAAGTAGTTGTAGGCGGATTGGACAACGCTGATCGTATTATGTCAACGGAATACGATCTAATCTGTGTGTTTGAAGCAACTGAAACCGATGAAGAATCTTGGGAAAAGCTTTGCACTCGTTTGCGTAACTATCGGGTGCCATATCAACAGGCAATTGCAGATTGCAATCCTGCAGGACCAACACACTGGCTGAAAAAACGAGCAGATAAAGGTTCTATGACTCGGTTTCCTTCTACTCATGTTGATAATCCAGCAGTAACGAAGGAATACCTAAAGCGACTAGAAAAACTGACTGGGCACAGACGCGCACGTCTACTTGAAGGTAAATGGATTGCAGCTGAAGGGCTAGTCTACAAGGAACACGCAAATTGTATAGTACCACCGCTGGATATGGAAAACTTTTCAGATTCCGGGTATGAGTTGCTTGGACTGTACGGCGGAGTAGACTTCGGCTGGAATGATCCTTTTGCTGCATTGGGTGCTTTCTTGTTGCTAGATAAGGAAACAGAAGAAGACATATTATACATCTACTACGAAAGATACATGAGAGAAACCCACATAAGAGACCATGCTGGGAAATTGGCAAGAGTTTTTCCCAAAGGTATGGGAACTTGGTTTGCTGACCCATCCCGCCCAGAAAGCATACGCGATCTGAGGCGTGCTGGCTTAAGCGTGAAAAAAGGTAAGAATGACATAATGACAGGTATAGATGCTGTTTACTCCAGAATGACCACCGGTCGCCTATGGGTAGCCGATACCTGCATTGCTTTAATTTCCGAGTTTGGGTCTTATAGCTATCCAGAAGGTAAAGAAACCGAAAAGCCTGAAGATGAGTTTAACCATGCTTGTGATGCACTCCGGTACCTGGTTATGGGAATAGACTGGCGTTATATTGCCAAGTAGAGAGGAAATAAAATGGCAGATGTGTCCAGTTTGGAACATGATTCCAGTGATGATGAAGTACAAGTTAAGATACCCATTGAAGATCTGAGAAATAGACGCAGCAAAATGAAGGTAGACAACAGAGCTATAAAGTCCAGAAAGGTTATCTCTAAGACAAGCAGACCCCGTGGAAAGCCTTGGTGCAGAGAAGACAATGATGAAATTTGGGAGACTCTTTAATGAGTATCTTTAGTCTGTTTCAACGCAAGAGAAAAGTAAACCGGTCTTTTACACCCGAAGATTCTTCTTTTACAATAGCAAAGTCTTATACTGGGCGGGGTAGAGTTGTTACTGCCTCGCAATTGCTTAATGAATACAGAGGCACCGTGTACGCGTGCGCTAACATAAATGCCCAGGTAGTTTCTCAAACACCTCTGCGTCTATACCGACTTTCTACTGCAGGGATACAGAAACCTGGTAAGCAGCTCAATGCTTCGAGAAAAGCCTGGGTAAGAGCTAACATAAAAGCAGTCACGGGGTCTGACTGGAAGCCAGGCGTACACGTGGAAGAAGTAACAGAACACCCCCTCGTCGATCTGATAGAAACCAGCAACCGAGACTTGGGAGAATTTACCATATTTGAAGTTACCCAACTCCACTTGGAATTGGTAGGATATTCTTACTGGTTTGTTCAGAAAGATGACGAGGACATGCCAGAAACTATCTGGGTGTTGCAGCCGCACTTGGTTACCCCCAAGAAAGACAAACGCGGAGTAGTAGAGTACTACGAGTACGGGTCTTTTGCAAACAAGCAAATACTTTCTAAGGATCAAGTAATTAGATTTTCATTCCCAGATCCAAAGAATCCATACTCAGGTGGGTACAGCCCCCTCCGATCTGTCATAGACGCAGTAGATATGGAAGATCGGTATAAGAACTTCATCAGTCGTCTCATGGATCAACCTACTATTTTTGCTTCTCCAAAAGAGCCAATAGGACAAGACGAAGCAGATAGACTAGCTCGAAAAATTCGTGAATTCTTTCGCCGTAGGGACCATGGGGGCATTGGGGTTTTAGAAGAAGCTGTCGAATTGAACAATTTGGACACGTCAGCTCAGGAAGTCGGAATACGTTCTCAGCACTCAGTAACAAAAAACGAGATAGCCAATGCGTTTCAAGTGCCTGTAGCACTGCTGGAGACTGATAACGTAAACCGAGCAAATGCAGAAGCAGCTTACTATCAACACTGCAAATTGGCAGTGCTACCTCGATGCATTAGAAGAGATTCACAGCTAACTCGCTTTCTTTGTCAAGACTTCTACGGTAAGGACCTATTTTTCTTGAGCGACAACCCTGTACCAAAGGACGAGTTAAAGGACGCAGAAATAAGAGAAAGCCGGACAAGAAATGGGGTTACTTCAATAAACGAGGAGCGTAAGGAAATGGGACTTCCCCATGTTCCCTGGGGAGATGAGCCCTGGTTTAACTCGGCTTCTATTCCTGCTTCTCTCATAATTGAGCGAGTTGAAAAAGAATTGGAGCAACCCGCGCAAGACATAGAAATAAATGAAGATCAGCCTGGTTACAATCAGGACGACCCTAACAGGCAACCCAAGTTGGAAGAAGAAACCCACTATACCACTAGAGAAAGGAATTAGCATGAAGTACGACAGCACAAAGAAGGCATACGGCAATTGCGAGGGTCCCTTTGGAATACCCATGAACTCTGAAATTGCCAAAGAGGTAGAGAACATCTTAAAGTCTCTGCCTGAAGATTGCAAGAAGATGGTCGAGTCTGGTCCTCTCAGGAAAAACATACCAGCTGAGATAAGTGAAACCAACTACGAAGACCGAACTGAAGTTTCTATTGTTACCACTGATGCAATAGACAGGGATCATGAGATAATGTGTCCATCGGGCATAAATTGGTCTCAGTGGAGAAAAAATCCAGTGGTAACTTGGAACCACAATTATGGAGTGCTTCCCCCGGCAAGGGGCCAATGGGTGAAGCAGTGGTCAAAGGACGGATACTCTGGTTTTATTGCTAAGTCTCAGTATATATTGCGCCCCGAAAATTGGCAGGGAGAGTGGTTTGCAGATGCAGTATGGCATTATGTAAAAGAAGGGTATATGCCAGGCAAGTCTATTGGCTTTATCCCGCTTAAGGTAAGAGAACCAACCAAAGCAGAAAGAGTAAAGGCATCGGAGAACTCTACGGCACTAAATCTGGTGTATGAAAAGGTAGTTGCAATTGAATATGCCATATGTCCAGTCCAGTCCAACCCGGATGCTATACTCCAATCGATCGGCAAAGGAATAACCATACCTACTTCTGTGCTGAATGACTGTGGTATAGCAGCACCCGTTGCAGCACAAAAGAAGACAGAGTCCAAGTCTGAAGTCAATCTGAACGTGGAAGCCAGCAAGCTGATTCCGGTAAAGATTCTGAAGACTGGAATGGTTACTGTTTCAGGAATAACCTGGACAGTAAAAGAAGGTAAAACAATTTGGGTGCCTGAGAAAGAACTTTTGTCTTTGTATTGGGGGTACAAGTTCATCGAAAAAGAAGCACAATCAATTGAGTGGAAATTCTGGGAGGCAATTGACCAAAATTCTGGAGCAATGAGCAAATCAGATAGGATTATGCTACATTGCAAGAAAAAGGCTGTTGAACTCCGAGAGAAGGCGCAAGAAAGCGAGAGTTTACTTTAACCAGGGAGAATACGATGAACAAGCGATACAAGGTTACCAAGGCCTTCAGAGATTTTGAGGTCGACTCCATCATCGAAATGGAGGAAGCCTCTGCTAAGGGACTCATCGAAGCCGGGTTCCTGGTGGAAGCAGAGCAAAAGAGCAACAAGAGCTCTTCGGAAGATAACGACGACGAAAGCAATACCAATGACATGGTCGTACAAATTACGAAGACTTTTGGCGAGTCCGCCGAAAAGGCAGCTGACCTTGCTGCGAAGAAGGTTCTCAAGCAGCTCAGCAAGGGTATTCGTAGTGCAAAGGCTCCGACCGTCGAGTTTGGAGACTCGGAAGAGGACAAGCTCATTTCGGGTAAGGGCTTCAAGCACTTTACCCACTTCTGCGTCGAACTCAAGAATGCTGCGCAGAATCCCCCCAGCGAAACTCTTTCCTCGTACAAGAACGCGGTGGACGTCTACTCTAAGGCTGCCGGCGACGGTATAATCACGTCGGTTGACAGCGAAGGAGGCTTTCTCGTTCCTACTGAGTATCGCGATCAGCTCATGGCTCGCGCAACCGAGACGTCCATTGTTGCTGGTGATGCTACTCAGATTCCGATGGGCACTTCTTCGGTTGAAATGCCTGCCATGGTCGACAATGACCGATCGGGATCCACCATGTTTGGTGGAATTGCAGTCTACCGTGAAAAGGAAGCCGGCCAGTACACTGCCAGCAAGCCGGAATTCCGCAAGGTCGGACTGAAGCTGAACAAGCTAACCGGTATGGCATACTGCACTGACGAGATGCTGTCTGACAGCCCGCAGTCGATGTCGGCTCTGATTAACACAGTGTTCCCGGTTGCAATTGCCTACCGAGGAGATCAGGACTACATCAACGGCTCTGGTGCAGGTGAACCTCTCGGCATTCTCAACTCGGGTTCGCTGGTTACTGTGGCAAAGGAATCCGGACAAACCGCCGACACCATTGTCTACAAGAACATCATCAACATGTACGCTCGCATGCACTGGGCCAGCCCCGGCAAGGCGTACTGGTGGGCCAACCACGATACCTTTCCGCAGCTTGCCAGTCTGGTTATTCCTGCTGGTACTGCTGGTGTGCCTGTCTGGTTGCCCGGGAATGATCTGGCAAGTGCTCCTCATGGCACTATTCTCGGTATCCCTCTGCGGCTTACCGAGCATGTTGCCAGCATCGGCGATGTTGGGGACATATCTCTGGTCAAGCCCAGCCAGTATCTCATCGGCAAACGCAGTGGTGAAGGCCTTCAGGCTGCAGTTAGCATACACCTGAAGTTCGACTACAACCAGACTGCATACCGGTTTACCGTGCGAGACGACGGTCAACCCTGGTGGGAGCAGCCTCTGACGCCGAAGAACGGTTCCACGATGTCGCCGTTTGTTACGCTGGCTGCTCGAGAGTAGGCAGTCTAGTAGCCTAAGTTAACCAGAAGAGGAGAAGTACAATGCAGAATCTCATGGAAAATGTCAAATTCGGAGCGGCTGTTCAGCCTGATGCAGATGCCCTGGCAGGCACTGTGTACTCCGATGTCTTTATGTTGGAGAACTATTCCGACATTACCTTCTTGCTTACTAAGGGCGAGGGGGCTACCGGTACTACCACCATTACGGTAGAGGCATGTGACGACACCACGCCTACCAACACCCAGGCAATGGTGTTCGATTACAGCAAGTGCACCACGCTGGATACCTTCAGTGATATTGCTCAAGCTACTACTGCTGGGTTTGCTACCACTGCAGGTGCCAACCAGCTCTACGCAATTCACGTCAACGCTGAGCAGGTGCGTTCCGCAGGAACAAATGCCTCCACCTCCTTTGAGGCTGTTGGGGTTCGGCTCAAAATGGTCGAATTGGTCGACAGTCCCTGTGATGCTGCAGTTATCGCTATTCTTGATGGCTGCCGATTCAAGGGACCGATGTCGGACACTCCGACTGCCATTGCTTAATTCCCCGCGCCGGCTAGTTGGGCAGCCCGGGCAATTGTGTGCTCGGGTTGCTCAGCTAGTTATCTTGCCGTAGGAGACTCAAAATGACTACCGGAATAACCAATATCTCTTGCAAATGGGTCGACGGAGACCAAGTGTTCTATGACTCGTCGGGTACTGAAATTATGAGGCTCTCCAACTCGAACGGCTTCAAGGTCCCCAGTATCGATACTCCCAACGTGGTTAAGAGCGTTACTGTCAATGCTACCCTTGCGGAGATAAACGAAGGCAAGGTTCTGCTTGCTGGTACCGCCGGAAAAACTATCCACGTTGTTGGTTTGTCTGCCAAGGTCGATGGTACCTTTGGTACTGTTACCTCGGTTGAGGTTGAAGACACAAACGACACCCCTGTGGTTATCTGCTCTTATGCAGTTGCTGCTCTTTCAGATGGTGCAGTGCTGCTGCCTAACTCCGCCAACGTTACGCCTGGAGCCGGTTTCATGGGCGATCTCACAGAAGGTGAGGGCATCGAAGTTACCATTACCGGTAGCGATGCTGACACTGCAACTGGGATCGACTTCAACATCCTCTACACCCAGGAGTAGACAGGATGGCCGACCTTATATCCACAACTGAAGCAAAACTTCATCGTGGCCTAGCGGGTGTAGACGGCACACTCCTAGGGAACTTGGTTTCAGCAGCGTCGGCATTCATAGAAAAGTACTGCAACCGAAGCTTCTCGGAGACGGAGGCAACTGAGTATTACGACGGCAGCGGAACCGAGGTTTTGCTACTAAGAAACTACCCCATTTCTGAAGTATCTGATGTAAAGATAAGAGAAAATAACTCCTTTGTTGACTACAACCCGGACTACCTGACTATAGACGGTAGAATAGGCTTAGTGTCAATAGATAACCCGGAGTTTGGAATAAGTATCTTTCCATCAGGCAGAATGAACATCCAGTTTACCTACACGTATGGTACTTCTTCAGTACCAGAGCCGGTAAAAGAAGCATGTTCAATAATGGTGTATTATCTCTATGCCAACTCGTCTGCCGGAGCTAGACATAACCCGGCTCTATCTCGTGAAGAAGTTGGCAGCACCGAGTGGGAATCTCGCAACATGGAACAAGTGCAGATGCCTAAGGCAGTTGCCAGACTGCTTGGGCCTTACCGAAGTTACGGCATAAGCTGAGGAGAACTAAAATGAACTGGCAAGAGATCCTTTCGATGGCGTGGACTTTCATGAACAGTGGACCCGGAATGATACTCATAGGATCCATTGCAGTTGCAGTGCTTAACCGGATTTACAAGAAGTTTCCCAAATGGAAGAAGTACCAAGGTATCATAATAACTGCAATAAGAAAGGCGGAGAAGTCAATTCCAGACGATACCCCAAGTGCTGGAATGCGTAGGTTTGATATGGCTCTCCGGTTTGTTATAGACCTCATTGAAATTCGAGAAAATCGAGAAGTAGATCGCTCTGAGGTTGCCGAAATATCCGAAGGCATCAGACTGATGCATAATGAAATTGAAGATAAGATCTCCAACAAGTCCAAGGAGAACAAGAATGGAGGCACTTGCAGCGGTACTTAGAGTGATTCTTGGGCTTCTGATCGATGAGTACAAGAGAGACAAGGAAAAGTCTCATGAAGCTATTGAAGTTACTACTGATCCTGATATTGAGTCTGCTTGGAGCAACATCGATAGGGTGTAGTGTTCCGTTTTTTGACTATGAGCAGCCAATATACATTGCAACAGGACAGGCAGTCGAAGTAGCAGAAGAGACAAAAGTAAAGTGTTGGTACACAGAGAAGGAGTCAAACAGTAGAAAGCTAGGTTTTGTAGTTGCCCAGCCAGGCTGGTACATTGGAAGAATAGATACAGAAGACAAGTAGTGGAGCAGAAAATGGCCTATTGTGAAGAGCACAGTAAAATGATGAAAGTTCAGACGTTTTGGACTGTAGTATCTCTACTTGTTCTTTTATTCACTGGGACAACTGCTTTCTTGTCTTCTAACACAGCTTCCAAAGAGAGTGTAGTAAACTTGGAAAAGATACTAAGCATAACAGAACAACAGCGTTTGATAGAAAGATCAGAAACAAGAGAAGACATTCAAACAATAAACCAGAAACTCGATGCTATCTTATCTAGGTTGCCCAATCCCGAGTAAGGAAGTACAATGGGTTGCTTTCATTGCGGTCGAATGCTGACGGACGAAGAAAGGCAGAGCGGGAAAGGTTGTTTTTGTTTTCACTGTACGGAAGCGAAAAACCATTTTGGGAAAGGAAAAGAAAATGAGACTTTTTTTGGCTATGGCAATGCTGGGCGCGTTTCTGATTCTGAGCGGTTGCCAAGTGGGGGACCGCGAAGTTCCCGTCACGCTCAACCAGGAGAAGAGCCTTTATCGGGCGGGAGCCGATAATGCGCTTACGATTTATCTTGACCACATGGAAGATCTGGAGCGCCTGGAAGAGCATCGGTGGCGAGCGCATGAAATCGCCGTGGACGTTCGCACGCTTCTCGATACGGGAGACGTGACTGATTTGTCCGTGGGCGCTTTCCGCCTCCAACTTCTTTCCATTGTTCCGGACGGCTTTGATTTGGTGGCCGCTCAGTTCTTGAACATTTTTTCCGGTGCGAACGTGGACGTGGATCAGATCGGACCAAACAACGTGAAGAGGCTCCGCGCGGTTGCAACGGGCTTGATCGAAAGTGCTATGAGCTATCGGATGGAAGATCGATAATATGGCAACCTTGACCGCCACGCTCAATGCTGATTTCACCGCTATCGCCAACTGTTCAGTTGACAGCGATAAGGTCGGCGTTGGGCGCTTCAACTTCCGCACCGACGACCGGGGTACCGGGCTTGCCGACCTGACGCAACATGCGGCAACGGGCGCAATCAGTATTCCCACGTCCGGCACCCTGCGTATGACGCCGGGCACGGTGAATGCTGTTTCGGAGGACGCAACGCCGGACCTTGGTGACGCCTGCTATCTGAAACACCCGGACGCCGTTTCAGGAGATTTCGTCGCCGAGGCCGTGGTTTACTTTGACCCGCCGCCTGCGTCGATTGCTATCGGTGGGCTGGTTGTATCCGAGGACGACTTGAACCTCCTCGCCCACAGTATGTATTGGTATTCAACCGGCAGCTTTTACAAATATCTCGATAATCCAGTTGTGGCCGGCAGCGGCAACCGCACCATCAATAATACGGCCTTGTCGGTTGATCCCGTATACATGCGAATAACGTTGAGCAGCGGCACCTATACGCTGG
>CAZVSU010000060.1:0-16257 GCA_964629645.1 uncultured bacterium
CCGGCGGCTTAGAATTCGAATTTGTAGAAAAACTTTATTAACTAAGTACTAGGGGACGTCCTCAAGTTTCGCATGACTTAACTCGAGATTATTTTCCCTTAAGTCTTTTATCCATGCATACCAGACAGCGCCTTGATAAAAGGCTGCCATTGGGAGGGCGGTTGCGATCTGCGTGATGATATCGGGAGGCGTGATGACCGCAGATAGGACAAAAAGAATGACGAAAACCGGCGAGCGCCATTTAATTAAAGTTGCTGCCTTGATTTTACCGAAGTGAACAAGCATATAGAGAACGACGGCGGACTCGGCCGCGGTGACAGTTGATAGTGTGATCATGACGGCATAGTCCAGGTAGTGTTTGACACTCCACATGTTTGTCCCTAGTCCGTCGTTAAAGCGAGACAAAATCCCGTTGGTTAAAGGGATGACTCCCCAAAAAGCGGCGAAAACGCCGGCGGCCAATGCGGCCAGCGACCAAAATATAAAGGGGGCGATCCACTGCTTCTCCTTTGGTTTAAGGCCAGGCAATAAAAATCGGAGGATGAAATATCCCCAGATCGGAGAGGAGAAAGCAGCAGATAGCCAAAGAGACACTTTGAAAGCGCTGATCATGCCCTCCAAAGGACTGAGCACAACAAGCGGTGCGGCCCTCGTTTCGACCTCGGCGAACGCGCCCGAGGGAAGGTAGAGGGTGTCCTCTTTCAATTCGACTCCCTTCGATTTGGCGACAATCGCGGCGTTATTGATTGGAATCAGAGCGGAAACTGCGCCTCGATTTCTGATGATCTGCTTTGAAACTCGTGTGGTTTCAATCGGATTTCGTGGAGTGACTGACCCGGCCAGTAGAGGGTAAAACCAGTCGAAACAAGAGAAAATGACGCATGTTGCGATCAAAATCGTAGCTAGGCAGTAAAGAAGAGTTTTTCTCAGCTCTTCGACGTGGTCCCAAAATGAAGGCGGGATCAACTGGCCATTCATTCTTTTGTTTCATCGTCCATGCCGGAGCACGCTTTTTTGAATTCTCGAATGCCCTTGCCAAGACTTTTGGCAAATTCGGGCAATTTTTTTCCACCGAAGAGAAGAAGCACAACGCAGAGTATCACAATGATTTCGCCGGTTCCGATCATAGGGCACCTCATTTTTTATGGCTAAAATTAAGCCATACCCCTTAAGATAGAGTCTTTAGACTTTATGCTCAATCCTATCGGACAAGACCGTGCCTTTTTCTAAGCCGAAACCATTATTTCTATTTTTTATTTATCTCTTCCTTATTTTTGCCGTGACCGAGGTTCTCTACTACGCGGCGCAAGACACTGGACTTGAAACGCCTCGGCATCATCTTATCCTCTCCGCCGACGGCTACAGCGAACCCGAGAGTGCGGGTGTCTTCAGCCAGCTTGTTCACCGGGTACAGGTGCAGCCTTTCAATCTCGTTTCGCTCACCATATTCGTTCTTGCAGTCACCCACACGCTTCTCTCTCACAAATTTGCTGTGGCATCGCATTGGATGATGGATCGCGAGGAGAAAAAAACAGGGCGCAGACAACCCTCTTTCGCCTCTGAAATGCTTTTGTTCATGAGCGAAGTCGAGGTTGTGTTCGGGCTGTGGGTGATCCCTCTCATGATCGCGATGTCATTTTATTTTGACTGGAGCACAGCGCTTTATTATTTGAATCATCAAGAATATACAGAGCCGCTTTTTGTCGTTGTGATCATGACGCTTGTCCAGACAAAGCCGATCTATCAGCTCGCCGAGGATTGCGTTAAAATGATTTCGCGGATCGGCGGGGGAACAGTGCGCGCTTGGTGGTTTTCCATCCTCACCGTAGGACCTTTTTTGGGCTCATTCATCACCGAACCGGGGGCCATGACGATCTCGGCAATTCTTCTTGGTCGGCAATTTTACCGCTTGAACCCAAGTTATAAGCTCGCCTACGCCACTTTGGGGCTGCTTTTTGTCAATATTTCTGTCGGAGGCGTTTTCACAAATTTTGCCGCGCCGCCTGTTCTTATGGTGAGCAAGACATGGCATTGGAGCACAGCTTATATGGCCTCTCACTTTGGCTGGAAGGCAATTTTGGGCATCGTTTTGTCGAATATTCTCTACTATCTAAGTTTTCGTTCAGAGTTTGAAGATCTGCAGAAACAAAAGACGTTCGAAGAAAAAGAAAAGCCCCTTTCAACATCGAAGCGAGAGCCTGTGCCCTTGTGGATTAGTATTGTGCACCTCACCTTTTTGGCCTGGACCGTCGTCCACTCCCATTACCCCGTTGTTTTTGTCGGGACATTTCTCCTCTTTTTAGGATTTTATAAAGCCACGCTTCCCTACCAAACGCACATTAACTTAAAAATGCCCATACTGGTCGGCTTTTTCTTGGCAGCGCTCATCGTGCATGGGGGGTTGCAGGCGTGGTGGATTGCCCCTCTCCTCAGCAGTGTTTCAAGCTCAACTCTGATGATCATTTCTTCGATCCTGACCGCTTTTAATGACAATGCGGAAATCACCTATCTTGCGAGCCTGGTGCCCGGTTTTACTGATGTGATGAAATATGCTGTTGTGGCCGGAGCTGTGACCGGAGGGGGGCTAACCGTCATTGCAAACGCTCCGAATCCGGCTGGTCAAGCGCTCCTATCTAAATATTTTCCTGACGGCGTTGCACCATTGAGCCTTTTTCTTTCAGCCATCGTTCCAACGCTGATTGTAGGGGCGATCTTCTATACGTTCGGCATTTTGATACCGGAATTCTGAAAAAGGGGGTCGACCTCTTCTTTAAGAAACCTCTGCACCTGGTGCTCGGCAGCTCCCGTAAAGGATTCAGGGTTGTGATAGAGGTGAAGGTCATCTCGTTTTAAGTCGAAAGCGGGATCGTCCGCAATTCGTGCGAAGAGATCATTTTCTTTCCCCTCCGAATGGACAACATGGGCTGCGGCGTGGCTGTGACGGCGCAGTTTTTCGTGAAGCTTCTGACGGTCCCCCCCTTTTTTCACAGCGTCCATCAAAATATTTTCTGTTGCTATGAACGGAAGCTCGTCGCTCAACCGCCGCCGAATCACTTCCGGATTGACAGAGAGGTTGACCACGACTTTTTGTAATATGTTCAAAAGAGAGTCTGAAGTCAGAAAGAGCTCGGGGATCACAATCCGACGATTCGCAGAATCGTCTAAAGTGCGTTCCAGCCATTGCGTTGCGGCAGTGTGGGTGGCATTTTGACCATTGATCATCACAAAGCGGGAGAGGGAACAAAGGCGCTCGGAAAGCATAGGATTGCGCTTGTAGGGCATAGCCGAAGACCCCACTTGATTGTTTTCAAACCCTTCGACCACTTCTTTCAGGTTGGATAAGAGGCGAATATCAGTTGCGAACTTATGGGTCGACGCGGCAAAACTGCTGAGAGTAGAGAAAATGGCAATGTCTTGCTTTCTTGTGTATGTCTGGCCGGAGATCGTATACACCCGCTTAAATCCCATTTTGAGGGCGATTTTATCGTCGAGCTCATCGAGTTTTTCGGTGTCGCCATTGAAAAGAGCGTCGAAGGAGGCTTGTGTCCCTGTCGCCCCTTTGGCGCCTAAAAAGCAAAGACTCTCGAGGCAGCGGGTCAGCTCATGAAAATCGGTCACAAAATCCTGCAGCCAGAGACAAGCTCGTTTTCCCACTGTGGTGAGCTGCGCGGGCTGAAAATGAGTGAAGCCAAGGCAAGGTAATGAACGGTACCGATCGGCAAACAAAGCCAGCTCATAAATGACGGTAGCCAGTTTTTTCAAAAGGAGCTTTAAGGCCTGCTGGATTTGAATGAGGTCGCCGTTGTCGGTGACGTAGCACGATGTTGAGCCAAGGTGGATGATAGGGGCTGCTTTTGGACACTGCTCGGCAAAGGCTTTGATGTGGGCCATCACATCGTGCAGGCAATCTGCCTCATAGGCATCAGCCGTTTCGAAATTGACCTTGTCTACTTTGGCACGGAGCTCTTCAATTTGGCCGTCAGTGATAGGCAGCCCTAGCTCTTGCTCGGCTTCAGCCAAAGCGACCCATAGTTTTCGCCAGGTGGAATATTTAAATTGGGGAGAAAAAAGAGTCCGCATTTCATTGCTGGCATATCGACCGGAAAGCGGGCTGACGTAGTGCTCCTTATTCGACATATTCGTTAATGGCCTCGATGTAGTCTTGGATTTGTGTTTTTTGCCTCTTCGTCACACGAGCTTTTTTTTCTGAAAGAAGGTTGAGGACCCGTTTAAGAAGGTGCAGTGCGAGCTCTCCTTGCTTACGCCTTCTTTGGTCCTGATCGGAAAGGGGAAAGCGTTCTCGGATCATTTTTAACAATTCGTCTTTCGACTGCCCTTGGTACTGCTGGACAATTTCGTGTTTTTCTTTTAGGTCCCCGTCTCGGCTTGCCAAGGTGTAGACGGCTTGCCGCGGCATTGTTTCAATTTGCTGCCGAAGCGGAGAGGAAAGCGATTCGTAAAACTCGAAATATTGAAGAAAATTGTATGGGGTTTGGCGGTTGCCGTAGGTGGCCATCAGCCAAGAGGTAAAAGCGCCGTCACGGTACTGTTTTAAGATGTTTTGCGCTCTTTTGATTCTCTCTCCATGGAGAAGGGCCGCTTGATTGTTGATCGCCTTCACCTCAGAGGTGATCGAGAGTAAACTTTTAAAATCTTTGGGTATGTTTTCATCGCCGTGGGCGTATTCGTTCAAGATGGTTTCGAGCAGATCTTTTTCGTGAGGACTGAGTTCGCTCATGCCAAAAACCCCGGCAAAACCCGATAGATTGCCGCTTGCGGAACGCTCTGCCAGCGCAGCAGTTTTTGACGATTTTTTTTTGTTCTTGCTCAATCGCTCGGAAAGCAAAGTGTTCACTTGACTCATGGAACCTCCGTGTAAAGCTGCTTTACATTTTGTCTAATAATTCAACGGTCAGCGCTTTGTAATCATCAGCGGCGCGGCAATTTGGATGCGCGTCAAACACAGGCTTTCCATAAATGGCCGCCTCGGAAACGGAAATATCGCGGCGAATCTTTGTTTTAAGGGCTTTTTGTGGAAACGTGCTGTCGATCACATCGAGAAAAGCGGTGTTGCTTTTTCCTCTCGTATTCCAAAATGACATCACAACACCCAGAGTGCTCAGCGGGTGCCTCTGTCCGATGTGGTCGATAAATTGCGATAGTCTTTCAAGACCTTTAATGCTGTAGAATTCCGGAGTCGAACAGACGAGTGTGTGGTCCGCTGCGATCAATGCCGATTCTGTGAGCCAGCAAAGGGAGGGGGGGGTGTCGATAATCACGATGTCGTAACTAAGAGGCTTTATGATTTCATGCAGTCGTTCGTGGGAGTAGCGATCAGCTGCCAAGTTGCCTGTCACCTCCACCCTTTCCAGCCAGGTATCGGCAGGAATCAGGTCGAGCCTTTCAATTCCGGTGGAGCGGATTACCTCTTCAACGGGCTTATTCCCTTGCAGCACAGGAGCTGCGCTGTCGAATTCGTCGGGATCGAAGCCGAGGCCTGTTGTGAGATTGGCCTGCGAGTCAAAGTCGACAAGAAGCACCTTTTTGTTATGAAAAAGAGACAGAGCGCTGCCAAAGTGAAGTGCAGTCGAGGTTTTTGCAGTTCCTCCTTTGAAACTGCTGATGGCAATGATTGTCTGTTTTGATGACATGCTTAGGCTCCGTTATGGCGTCTCGGTAAAAGGTGACTCAAGAGCCCGATTTTCCCTCTCTTCGGTGATTTTTTCAAGAAAAGCTTTTAGCTCTAGTTCTCCGTGCAAGGCGTTATTGCGGGTTCTTAAGTTGAGGGTGCCGTGTTCAAGCTCTTTGTCTCCAATGGTGAGCATGTAGTTCACCTGATCGATTTGGGCCTGCCTCACTTTTTTGCTCACAGACTCGTGCGTGTCGTCAACGTCGCAAAGGAAACCATGGGCTTTGAGTTCAGCGGCCAATTCTTCAGCATAAGGGACGTGGCGGTCGGCCACGCATAGGATGCGTATCTGCCTTGGACTCAGCCAGAGGGGAAAGCGCCCGGCGAAGTGTTCGATCAAAATGCCGAAGAAACGTTCAATCGATCCGAAGATGGCGCGGTGGAGCATGACGGGGCGCTGTCTCGATCCGTCTTGTGAGGTGTACTCGAGATCAAACCGTCTTGGAAGCGCCATGTCTAGCTGCACAGTGCCGCATTGCCACGTGCGGCCGAGGGCATCGCGGATGTGGAAGTCGATTTTAGGCCCGTAAAAAGCGCCGTCCCCTTCGTTGACGGTGAAGTCATGGCCCCAACTCTCAAGCGCTTCTTTCAGCCCGCTGGTGGCGGTTTCCCACTCTTCGTCGCTGCCGATCGTGTTCTTTTCGGGGCGGGTGGAGAGTTCGAGGTGGTAGGAAAGACCGAACGTTTTGTAAAGGTGGTCGGCAAACTCAAGAATTTCGATGATTTCATCTTTGATATCGCTGGGCTTCATGAAAACATGCGCGTCGTCTTGATGGAAGCTGCGGACCCGAAAGAGTCCGGAGATGGCTCCGGAAGGTTCATAGCGGTGGACATTACCGATTTCGCCGATGCGAAGCGGCAATTCGCGATAGCTGTGGACGTGCATGGTGTAATAGAGCATACAACCGGGGCAGTTCATCGGCTTGATCGCAAAGTCGCGCCCTTCAGTTTCAGTGGTGTACATGTTTTCGCGGTAGTTTTCCCAATGTCCCGATTTTTCCCAAAGTTCCCGCGCCATAAGAACCGGGGTCTTGATCTCTTGGTACCCCCCTAAAGCCAACCGTTCCCGTAGGAAGTCGAGGAGTCGATTCCAAACAGTCATGCCGTGCGGGTGGATAAATGGCATTCCGGGCGCTTCTTCGCGAAGGGAAAAGAGACCGAGCTTCGGTCCTAAAATTTTATGATCCCGTTTTTTTGCCTCTTCCAACATATGGAGATGCTCTTTGAGCCGCTTGCGGTCGGGAAAGGAAACGGCGTAAATTCTCGTGAGCATTTCGTTTTGCGCGTCACCCCGCCAATAAGCGCCCGATGTTTTGAGAACTTTGACCGCTTTGATTTTCCCCAATTTATGCAAGTGGGGTCCGCGGCAAAGGTCGAAAAACTCCCCCTGCCGGTATCCTGAAAGGGGGTCGCCCGGCTCGAAGCTTTCGATCAATTCCAGTTTATAGGGGTTTCCTTCAAAAGCTTTAAGCGCTTCGCCCTTAGATGCAAAGTCTTCCCTTTGTGAGACGAAATTTTCAGAAATAATGGTTTTCATTTCTGCTTCGATTTTTTCAAGATCGTCATCTGAAATCGTAAGATTGGCAAAATCGTAATAAAAACCGCCGTCGATCGGGGGGCCGATTGTGGGTTTGGCGTCCGGGTAGAGGCGAAGGACTGCCTGTGCCAACACATGAGCGGAGGTGTGCCAAAAAATTTCTTTTCCATCAGGGTCGTCAAAACCGATTAAGACCACCTCGTCTCCATCGGCAAGAGGGGCCGAGAGATCGACATTTTTTCCGTTGACTTTTGCCGCCAGCGCCTGATCGGGTCCATTCAAACCCAATTTTTCGGCCAAATCCAAGGAGCAGCTTCCCTCGGGCAGTTCAAGCTGGTTTCCGTCCTTTAAGGTGATGAGCATAAGAGATTTCCTCGTCTTTCAATCATTGCATAGTGAGTTTACATAATTTTCTTAAGAAAAGAAAGGCGAAAATGGGTAAGATGCAAGGTTAGAATGACGACTGAAAACCCCTTAAAACACATTTTTTCCGAAAAGGTCGATCTCGAGTCGGACCAGCTTTTAGGCCGCCTCTTTTCCTACTACGTCAAACGGTCGAAAGAAAAGTTGTCGGGAAAGGGGTCCACGGCGGCGCGCGTTTGCTGTGAAGAGTATAACGAGCTGTCCAAACAGCTGGACCTGTCTCAAGTTCAGCAGGCCAGCAGCGTCCGCAACGTGCTCCTCACCAGACGTCTTGCGTCGCTTTTAATCGATGAAGAAGGGGAAATTGCCTCAGATACGCTGGGCTATTTGACCGACTGTCTGAAAAAAAACTGCTACTCTCTTGGGCCCAATCGCGAATACGATGCGAAAAGATATGAAACGATTGTGAGAACTCTCGAAAGAATCCGCGACGACGCCTCTTTGCGCAAAAAAATCTTAAAATTCGACAAGCCTTACTCCAATAAAATTGCAGATCAAATCATTAGAGAAACCCTTTTGCTTCCCTCTAAAACTTCTGTGACAAAGGCGCACGCCAGGAGGGCTGCCCTCTCTGCGCTGCTTTGCTTTCTTCGGCAAAGCGTCGGCTCCTGCTTTGCGACGGCGCCTGCCATCATTGTCCACGACGAGCAGCCGGACAAATTTTTAGACGATCTCCTTGAGCTGCTTAACACCGGAAGGCTCAAAAGAATTTTTAGCGGAGAAGAGTATTCTGCCCCTTTAAGCTTCAGCTGGGGGGCCGGCGATCTCAGACGGCAGTTCCCCCTCTCCCGCGATTTGAGCGAAGGGACGCGCGTTTGGCACTCTCCCGGGCTGATCAACGCCTTGCAAGCAGTCGACATTGTCTCGGGGGACCTCCCCATTCCCAAGCGAAGGGAAAAGGTCAAAAAGCTGATCCAAACGGCGATCGCAAGCAGCGACCTTGTCGGCGACCGCTTTTTTCTTTCTGTCGAAACGCTCCTCGAGTTGATTTTGCTTGGGCACCACGCTCTCACTTATGACGATCTTAACGAGTACCTGAACCGCCCGAAAGAGATGGCGATGAGCGGTTTGATGGTTCACGTCGCAACAAAAGGAAGCGGAGGCGGCGTCGGTGAAAAATGCGCGCGTTATTTGGAAGACAAAGAGACAGCCGAAAACGCTTTTAAAGCTCTTGCCGACAATGCCCTCCTCAAATCTTGGGAATTTACAATGGCCACTTTCACCGAGACAAGGGCCCACTTTTCCAAATGGAATCTCTATATCAGCTTGGGGCTAAGGCCGGATGATGCGGGCGGCATCGGCCCCCGCATGCTTGACATTCTCAACCAAAAACTCGAAGAAGAGAATCGAAAAATTCAAAAATTTCAAGACGAGTACGATCAAGTCTACACCCAGGTCAAGTATCTGGAAGGGCGTATCAGGCGCGCATCGGAAGACGAGGGGCGGTGGCTGAAGGCCGAGTACCAAAGCCGCGTTCGGGAATTTCGCACGCTAGAAGAAATCCGCAACAAGGCGCACTACAGGGCCGAGTCCTTTGCCAATCTTTTCGATGTGCTGATCGATAAGTACTTAAAGTTGTTCCCCTCTTATTTCCAGGAGGTCTACGACGCTGATATGCATCACATCACCTCGGGACCTTATGACGACAGCCCCGCCGGGTTTCAACTGATTTACAAATATGGGCGCGCCGCCACATCGACATGGACGCCGGTCAAAAACCTGGGGGATTTTGTTCAGGTGTTGACCTCCTTTTTCTCGACGACGGAACATGAGTTTGTGACCGACCCGACATTCGAGGGGTTTCAAAACGATATCAGCCAAATCATCACCGAGATTTTAGGCTATGTGAAAAGCGAAGAGTTTTTGGAGGGCGCTTTTTATCGGATGGCGGCCGCAAAAAATGCCCCCTGTCCGAAAAAACCCCTTCAAAATCTGGACAAAGTCGAAAAGAAGCCATGGGCCTACACCTCGGGTGGAAGTCTCGATACCCTTTTATCCTGCTATTTCAAGCGGGATGAGCGCCCCACCCATAAAGATCGCTGGGTGGAAAGCCCCACCGAACTTCTCGTTTTTTTGATCGACACCATTAAAGAGATCGATTACAGCATTGCCCAAAAATTTATCGACAATCCCAAACGGAATATGCTGATGGTCTCTCCGACGCACGCCTTCAACCTGCTGCCCGGAATGAAGCGTTTTCGGGACGGCTGGGAGCATCAAGGCTACACCTATATTTGGTGCCGCGATAAATTGATCGCCCCGATGCGCGCGTTTGTGGAGCGCCTTTCTTTCGACTCCGACATGGTGAATTTTTTAATTGAGCAGCTGATAAAAGAGATTCCTGAAAACTTTCATCATTTTTTTCGAAAGGCTTTTTCTTATCCCCCGAGGCGCATGGGGTGCAAAGACTTTCGAGAGTATGTGATCAAAACGATCAAATATGACAACAATTTGTCGGCCGTCGAGAAATATTATCTATCTCCCGGCAGGATTGATGCCTTTCTCTATGAAATGTGTCCTTTGATCCACTCCTACTCCTTGAAAGAGCGCGTCGCCGATATTTTTAACGCGATTCCGGAGCTTAGCGACCAGCAGAGGAAAGCTCTGATGGTTCTTTTCGAAGAGTGCCAAGCTTGTGTGTATCATGGCGAGATTGTCTCCGCGAAAGCAGTGAGAGGGCTGTGTAAGGCGCTTCTCCTTTTGCATATTGGACAAACATCCGACGACAAGAATTGGCATGCCATCGTCAACGTCGCGATGCAAGAGAGTGGAGCCGGCATGCCCCGGCCAGTGATCTTCGGCGACACAAACTGGGTGTCGGATATGTTCGCATTTCTCGTCAACCCGGGAACCGAAGAGTTTGAGCTCTGGCGCGTCGACGACACCGGAACGGTGGGCGCTCCGATGTCGATTTGGAGCCGCTGGCTCGACGGCTCTCGAAAAGAGCCCACCTGGGGAGTCTACCCCGCCCCTCACGAATATAAGTTATAAATATTTATACCCTTCTAATTAATGCTAATATGAGTTAGTCTACTTTCTTATTATGAATAAGCTAGTTTTGATTATTATAGGATTAAGTATTTTGAACCCTTGTTTAAGTGTATCGGTCACGCCAACCGAGCGGTATCTCGCTCAGCACACCCCTCGAGAAATATGTCAGCGTTTATTTTCCTCTGAAGAAGTTGAGATCAATCCCAAACTTTTTGACATTGCGTCGCAAGAAAATGATTCATTTGTCGCTTACCACGGGACCACTCGTAAAGTCAGTCTCATACACGACATAGCAAAGGCGATCATTGAAAAAGTTGTCGGTGAACCCTTACCTGACTCCTTCACATTTCTGAGGATTCCGGGAGATCGACGCTTTACCCATTTGCCAGATGTCAAAGGCTCATTTTTTTCTTCAAGTCGCTCTCTGACTCCAAAAAATCGCCGCCTTCTTACCGACTGGTACGTTTTCAGGCTTTTGAATGAGGTGAGGGGCTCTCGCTTGTCCAGTGCCGCGTTTACCGATGAAGAGCTGATGCGCTTCGATGCTCTTTTCGAACACTTTGCTGGATGCGTTCTTTTTCCGGGCCATATCGACCTCGTTAAGGAAGCGTCCCTTTTTGAGTCTTTAGCCAAAGTCATTTCCTCCCGTCTCGAGGGAGCGCCTTGTGACGAGATCGCTGATGACCTTCGATCCTTACTGTCATTTGAAGTGATTGCCTCGTCTGCGAAGGGGGCGAAAGACATAAAGAACGCATACGAACTTTTTTTTCAAAACTACGGGAACGGATTCGGGTATGACCCTAAAAAGCTCGATGAGTACAGAATCAAGATGTGGACAGAGGGGTTTGCAGCGGGAAAGACATTTGATGAGATTCAGCAGTTGATCCATGAGGAAAGTCCCTATCCCGACTATGAGAACATTTTGTCAGGTTACATGTTTGCGTTCTACGACTCGACGCAGTCTGGTGTCGAAAAAGTTGTGAGCTGCTCGGTTCCGCTTTTGGGCGGACGATCCGGAGAAGACTGCGTGGGTCCTTTTCTCAAAGATGTCAATTACGAGGGGGGCGAAAGATACGCTGAAAACGACCTGTATCGTCTTGCCGAACAGTTAAAGATGCCAAAAGAACCGATTCGCCGCTGTCTGATGAGAGCACTGGACATCCAAAAAGAAAACGGGGTACAAGGTGGCGTTTTATATCAAATTTTTGATGACTCGTCTCCCGAATTCTCTCTGATCAACCGCGCGTCTTACCTTGCGATTGCATGCGGTCATCCGATACCAGACGCTCTTCAAACGCCGAGCGCTGCACTGATGAGAGGCGCTGTTCCTTTTGAATATGGTCAAGAGGATGTCCAGCTTAGGATCATTTGCGACAATGCCACAACTCTCAATCCTTGGAGCGGACTCAAAATTGTCAAGCACTCCTTTGTTCCCGAGGCTGTTGCAGTCCAAATTGACCAGATGATTCACGAGGTCATTCGCGACATTCCTCTAGACGAAGAGGCATCACAAAATCTAAAAAGTGATCTTGACGCATTCTGGTCCAATCAGTGACTCTTTTGAATGGATCCTTTTTTCTTAAGAGGATCACTGGCCGCGAAAGGATTCAGATCTCCGCCGACTGCTGATCCTAAATTGTCTGATTCAATGCAAGTGGCGGCGGGTTTGCCCCGCCGCTTTTCTTAGATGAGGGTGAACTCCGAGTCGAAACTCGGCGTCATCAACTGCTTGCGCACAAGTGTCGGAATGTGCCGCGACATTTGGCAAATGGCGTCGACGGATGTTTCGGTCCATTTTTCTATCCGCTCAATCGTATTTTTTGCGACGATATGCCGATCCTGCTTATCTGTGTGAACAAGCGGGGCTTGCTCTTTGGCAGCAACGGCTCTTTTCACGTAGTCCACAATAAGATCCCACAACGCTTGATCATCTTCTTGCTTTTGAGTGCGGACCAGATGGAGATAGCGTCTGACGGCGAGGAAAACCGCTGCTCGGTCAATGGCATCTTTGCATGTGTTGTGAAAAGCGTCGGAAAAGGGGCTGAGCGATTCAATGATGCCAACGCCCAAAAGCACATGGAAAACGCGCCACTCCTCTTTCGTCAACATGTTTTGCCTTGGGAAAAAGGTGTTTTTGACATCCTCAAAAATTTTGTCAAAAAGACGGTCAAGGGCTTCTTCTTTAGCGCACGGCCTGACTGGGGCGGTGCTTGCTTTGAGATCGTGCCATTCAATGATCTCTTCGCCAAATTGCCGGGTGATCTGTTCATGCGGAAAGTACCAGCCGTGCTGATTATTCATGACAGCTTTTTTCCACGCCTGCTTCAGCCCGTCGTGGCAGGTCGGATCGCCTTCGCGGTCGATGGCGTACGACGGTTCATCTCGCGTCCCTTCATTTTCAATGTAAATGGGCGCTTTTTCAGTTGATTTGACACGATGAGGTTCGGTGAAAAGAGCGCCGTCGAGCGGGATGGACATGTAAAAGTATGTTCCGGGGTAGTCTTTTTCAGAGAGCTTCTGTTGAGCTTTGGCCCTCATCCCCTCGGCGCCTGCCCAATTGACGCTTCCGGTGGTGGCATCTGCGATCTTCAGGTGCATAAACGACATAAAGACTTTCTGGTTCATCTTAAAATGATCGAGCAGCAACCTCAAGTGGCCGTTGATTTTGGCGGTAGAGCCGCTCGTGTCCTCAGTCGGAACCGCCTGAGCGATGCAGGCCACTTTTTTTGTGGTCCCCTCGAGAGTGTAAATTTCGGTCCACAGACGCTGTATGACATTATTTTCGTCGTTAGGACCAAACCAGTCTGTTAAAGGAGGGGCGGACATCCAGTTGTATATGAGGCTTCCGGCGACTCTTCCTTTTGCAAGAGGGACAAGGGTAGAATAAAAACCCTCCCCTTTAGCTTTTTCATAATCGATATACGCTTTTTCGACGGGAAGCGTTTTGCTTTTTGCGTTGGTGTCGACAGTTGTGCGGTCTTCATCGAATCGCTCGGCAAAAAGAGCCTTTTCGCTTCTTTTGGGGCAAAGCTTTTTGATCCATTTATCCTGAAAGGGATTAAGGTCGATTTCTAAGTAAGTGCCCCAAGCGAGAGCGTGGGCAAAGAAAACAAGAGGGGCCTCTGTTTTCACTTCCTCAGGTCTCAGATTTTGACACGTTTCCAGCTGACTTTTGTAGTCGGCATCATCAGCGAGTCGGCTTAAAAGCTTGTTGAATTGGCAGCGAAGCCCTTGATTGGTTGCGCTGGTGTCCATCGGGTCATCGGACGCTATATTAAGAATCAAGTCGATCAACTCGAGTTCGCAAAAAGTGAGGTGGCTTTTGAGCGTCTCGTAAGGGTTTAAAGCGCCCCCTTTCTCAGGATCAAAGTAACAAAGCACCAAAAAACGGAGGAGCTGGTTTAAAATTTCGGCATTTTTGTGATCAAATTCATGCCGAGATTTTTTATGTCTTATCGGAGTCCAGCGATTAAGGGTGTCGCGGTCCTCACTTGAAAGAGTTTTGATTTTCTTATGGGCAGCCTGCTCGATAAACGTCGGCTTTAATTGGGATGTCGTGTCAAAAAGCCAACTGATCGCCTCTTTGTCCAAATAAATGGAGGGGTCTTCTTTGTTTGCTTCAAAGACGCTTTCGGGTGTGAGCGCATCATAATAATCAACTTCATGATACCCATTGTCAGAGTCCGTTTCGCTAGGACCTTCCGAATTTGCCTCTTCGTTTGCTTCAGTTAAACCTTGTAAATTGGTCACATCGACGAAGGATCTTCCATGATCATCAGTTTTGCGTGGACCTTCCGAATTTGCCTCTTCGCGCGCCATTTCGGGCGGATTGCGGGTCTCGGCGTCCCCTTTGGCAGTCCTAGGCTTAAAGCACCAACTATTCAGCGCTTTGGCCGCGAAGAAGGCGAGAAAGGCCGCTCCGATGACGGGACACGCGATCGCGGCGATCCGAAGAGCCAGACGTTTGTCGATCTTTTGCGCGGTACTGAGCGCATATGTTGTATTTCGGCCAATAAAAGAACAAATTTTATTTATGTAGATATTTTGCATAAAAAACAACCTTGATTAAATTCAATTAAATGATAAAAAAAGATTGTTAATTATATGTTAAGATTGGCTTTTTTGTATGCCCTCCACCGCTTTTCGTGGTCGAAGCGGGAAGACTGGGCGTTTTGAACCCATGTTTTTGTTGACGTATGGAGGGCGATGCTATTGGTTTGTGGCAGGGGAGATTTTAAATTGACCGTCCGGTCGTATTTTCTGCAGAAATAAGATGGAGGATAAACCCTTGGAAATAAGAGGCTTTCTAAAGTCCTGTCGACGATGTGTGTCAAAAAAATGGGGCCGGTGAGAAAAAGGGTCGCAAAACCGCCCATTCCCTGTCGAGTGAGTAGCTTCGCTTTTTTTAGTCCGATCAGCTCGTCGACCGCTTGCACAAAAACTGGAGAGCCTTTTTGAGCGCCAAAGACAGCCCCCTCGACCCAAATCGCCTCTTTGTCGTTTTCGTCAAAACCGATGAAAAAGTCGGAATTCATAACTTCAGTCTGATCGAGACAACGCATGCACATCACGTCCATATCGAAAAAAACGCCGCCGTAGTCTCTCACAATCAAATAACGGGCGATATCGGAGGCGAGGCCCCAATTTTTTATTGTGAGGGCGGTGTCGATAACAGGTTTGAGCTCTTTCCAGTCCGGGCAGTCTCGGAAGATGAAGGAGAGCTCCTTGACGGCGATGTTGTTTTTTTGGCACCACTTCAAAAAAGCGTCATAGTGACATCGGTTGTGCCAGAAGTCCTGCAGCGTCCAGATTGTGTGGCTCCAGGGTGAAGGCGACGAGCGGTGTTTCTCTTGAAAAGAGATCACGCACTTTTGAAAGTTCGCCGGCAAGCGGCTTGTCGTCAATCCTTGTGAATCGCAGCCGAAATAGATCTGGTGGAGTTTCTTCGGAATCAGCGAGTCTTCCTCGCTTTCACCAAAAATTGTGAAGGGTTCACCTGCTTTTGTCAGCTTTAAAGCATGTTTGACGGGCGACCCGCCGGTGAAAGAATGAATGAACTCCTCTTGTATCATAAGCTCTCCGCTTAATTCCCGCTTAAGCAAACGGTCAAATTCTTTCATCAACTCGCATCGATCAATACGGAAAACGTTTTGGCACGAAATAGATTTTATCGGGATGGCCCCCATATCGCGTTGAACCAGCGTTTCGACTTCCTCGTAAGAGGTAAATGGGTGATCGCGCAAAAAAATGAGAGCGCGCTCTTTTCTTTTCTTTTTCAAAATCACAATTGTAACGCAAGGACGACCCGAAAAGTCAATTTCGCAAGGAACCGCGCTTGCCACTTCTGCAGCAAATTCGGTTCCGGCGACTCTCTGGGGCAAAATATCGACAGTGTGAGGCTTCATTTGATCCTCGACTAAGCTCTGCAGCTCAAAATTGGTCAAAAGCGACGCAGTTTTAGGCTTAACTTTGAGAGCCAAACCACCCCTTTCATAGCCGAAACCGCCATCAAATTGGCTGACAATTCTTTGCACTTTCAACTGTAGTTGAACTGTTTGAGAGGATTGATTGACAAAGACCAAATCGCTTCTCCCGAGACAGCCTATTGCATTTTGGA
>CAZVSU010000061.1:0-16241 GCA_964629645.1 uncultured bacterium
ACCCCTCTTTGGTCGAATAAAATATTATCAATAACTTTTTATAAGGTGTACTAGTTCTCTTCAAAAAGGGGAAAGTCTTCCAAAGAGGCCATCAACTCCTCGTCGATATTTTGACAAAGAAGCCCCATTTCAATTGCAGAATCCGCAAAATAAGCGCCTCGATCGACCCGTTCCATTGCCTGAACGCGGTTTTCGACGGTCAGAATACCATTGATCACAGGAATATCATACGTGATGGGAATTTCACTTAATGCTTTCGTGACGCTTTCCGAGACGAGGTCGTAGTGTGACGTTTCCCCTCTGACAACAGCGCCTAAGCAGATCACCACATCGAAAAGGGGGGCTATCTTGGCAACCACAACAGGGATTTCAAGCGCACCGGGGACCTCAAAGGTGGTGATGTCTTCATCATCCAGCCCCTTTTCTTTGAGTCTTGCCATTGCCGCGTTTGTCAGCGGTTCAACAATAGGACTGTTGAAGCGGCTGACCACGATCGCGATATTGAGATCGTATTTCATGTCAATTAACCTCCAATAAATGGCCAAGTTTTTCTTTTTTGGTTTTCATATAGGTTTTGCATTCAGCAGGAAAGAGAGGCTGAAGCGGCACTCGTCTCGTTATCGTCAGTCCAAATCCTTCTATTCCCGTATATTTCGCGGGATTGTTCGTCATCAGCGCAATTTTTGAGACTCCAAGGTCGGAAAGAATTTCAGCTCCTATGCCATATTCTCTGGAATCAACGGGCAATCCCAGTTGCAGATTGGCATCAACGGTATCAAAACCTTGATCTTGTAAAGTGTAGGCCCTTAGTTTATGTCCAAGACCGATTCCTCGCCCCTCATGCCCTCTTAAATAGACGCAAATGCCGCTTCCCTTTGTCTCGATTAACTTGAGCGCATCGTGAAGTTGCAAGCCGCAATCGCACCGCTTTGATCCAAAAATATCGCCCGTTAAACATTCTGAATGGACTCGCACGAGAATTTCCTCTTCTTTTTTGATCTCACCTTTGACAAGCGCCAAATGTTCGTAGTCATTCAAATGACTTTTATAGACGTGAGCCTGAAATAATCCGAATTGAGTCGGCAGGGGAGCAGAAGAAACCTTGACCACGATAGAGTCACGTGTTCTTCTGTATCGAATCAAATCGCTGACTGTGACTAGTGGTATCGCATGCTCTTTTGAAAAACGGTCGAGATCCTCTCCTCGCATCATCGAACCGTCGCTGCGCATCATTTCAGAAATGACCGCGACCGGTGTCAGATTTGACAGTTTCAGCAAGTCAATAGAGGCTTCGGTATGGCCAGCACGTTTAAGAACGCCTCCCTCTCTGTACATGAGGGGAAAAATGTGGCCGGGACGAGTGAAATCAGCCGCCTGTGCTTTCGGGTGTGCGAGATGCTTAATGGTTGCGGCGCGGTCGGATGCAGAGATACCTGTTGTCACACCTTCTTTTTTGTCGACAGAGACGGTAAAGGCGGTCCCGTTGGGATCGGTGTTGCGGTCTACCATTAAAGGAAGGGACAACTTTTTCAAATCCTCTTCGATCATGGGCACACAAATGACACCGCCGGTGTGTTCGAGCATAAAGGCAATTTTTTCCGGTGTTGCCGCTTCAGCAGCCAGGACGAGATCCCCTTCGTTTTCCCGACTTTCGTCGTCGGAAACGATAATGAATGATCCGTTTTTCAGTGCCTGTATGGCTTCATGAATGGGTGACATATGGAGTTTATTTTACCGTGTTGACATTATATGCTCAATCGGAAACTTCCCACCCTTCCAGCGGCACATCTTTCGTTTTAGGAGGCAAATCGCTGTTTGCAAGTTGACGCCGCCTTCATCGTCATGATGAGTGGAGTGAAGAAGGGGGCTATCGCTTCTCTTTCTTAATTTTATAGGCAAATAGAGTCGCAACAAAAACGACGAGGCTCAAAATCATCATAATGCCTCCGGGAATCCAACTACCCGAGACCGCATAGCGATAAATGAAAAAAATCGTCAGGAAGCAAGCGAGTACTGATGCCGCGTGTAGAGTGAAATCCCATGATTTGAGGATGCCTAAACCGCAAAGAATCATAAGAAAACCAAAAAGGCTTCCCATAATCACAGAAGCTTGGCTTCCTGACATAAAATACCCCAACAGGCCGCCGCCTATGACGATAAGTCCATAAATCCCTGTAAGATATGCAATTGCTTTCACGGTAGTGCCTCCCTTAAGCTTGAAGCTGCTCAGATAAAAAATCTTTCATCGCATTCCAAGAGCGGGCCGCCGCTTTTGGTTCATAGACGATCCCTTTATCAGGATCGTTGGCGCCCGGGTTTGTGAATGCATGCATCGTATGACCAAATGTGGTGAATTGCCAATCCACTCCGTTTTCGTCGAGCTCATACCACAAATTATTGATATCAGTTTCAGAAACCATAGGATCGTCATGGCCGTGTAAAAACAAAGCGGCGCACTTTTTTGGATAATTTTTTGGAGGACGTTTGGCTTTCTCTTCACCAAGGACATCAGCCAATAAAGCGTGGAAACTGACGATGCACCGAACGTCTGATCCACTTCTGAGAAGTTCCAATACGGTCAAGCCCCCGAAACAAAAACCAATAGCCGCAATCCTGGCAGGATCAACTTCAGGATGTGCTTTCACCTGAGAAACGGCGGCACCGATGCGGCTTTGCAGGAGAGCTCTGTCTTTAAAAAGCGGAAGCATCAACTCCATTGACTCTTCATCGTTTTTCGCATTGACTCCGTCCCCGTATACATCGGCAGCAAGGGCGACGTATCCCATTTTGGCAATTTCTTCTGCTTTTTTTATGGAAAAGTCGTCCAGGCCCCTCCATGCATGGGCAATCACGACAGCGGGCTTAGGCTCAGAAGAGTCCTCGAGAGCGAGCCTGCTTCTCATGGTTTTTCCTTCAACGTCGTAGGTGAGTTCGGTTGTCTTCAATTCTTCCTCCAATTTAGCATCTTTCCCATCATAACCAAATCATCTTGTGATTGTAAAGATTTTCTTGAAATTGAATTTTGATTGGAAATTATGACAAAGGATAAGGTATACTTCACTTCACCTTAAGGATTTTTTTATGCCTCGCAAGCTGTTACTCTATTTCGTTCTGATACTTGGCTGTTCTGCATGGCCGCTCTCTGCACATTTTATAGACAAACAAGAAGCATATGATTTTTTAAGCTCTCTTGAATCTCTTTATCTTTGCCGTTATGCTCCGGCAGATTGGAAAAAATCGAGGCAGCAGCAATGGGACATCTCATCAAAAATAAACGAGATCAAACAACAGATCGCCAATCAAGATGACATGTCTGTCCGTGACTTCCAAAGAGCTGTTAAACAATTTTTTCTCTTTTTTAAAGACTACCATGTCGGCGTTTGCTTTCACTCCACGGAAAAGGCATCCCTTCCCTTCCAAATAAAAGGATTCGGCGGTCGATATTTCGTCTCTTCCATCGATCGAGATAAACTTTCAGAATTCGCATCATGCCTTGAAGTTGGGGACGAAGTTCTCTCATTTGATGGCAGATCTCCCGGTGAGCTGATCGCAGAGTTGGTTTCGCTCACTCCAAGCGCCAACGGCCCAACCGATAACGCCTTAGCCGAAATGATTCTGACCAATAGAAGCGCAAGATTAGGGCACACAGTTCCGAAAGGGAGTCTCGTCGTGGAATACAGGTCCCATTCCTCAGGGGAGGTTTTTGGCCATCAGTTCCTTTGGGACTACACTACGGAAATGATCTCGAATTACGATCTTTTAGTCAGGCAGTCCTTCTTTCAACCAAAACTCTTTGATCCTGAACGATTAAAATCTGAGAGGGCCTACACGCACCTTCTTGCCAATGACGAGTGCACGATTGGGGGAAGGGTCTCTTTTTTGCCGAGGCTTGGACAAGAGCTTTGGTCGACAGATGAAGATCACCCATTTGATGCCTATCTAACAGAAGGACCGGATCAGCAAATCATCGGAGTTGTCCGCATTCCACACTACCAGTTCGATAGCGAGGATATCGAGAAGTTTCGCGTGATCATTGAAAAAATGGAAAAAAAAGCGGACTTGCTCGTCATCGACCAGCTCAACAACTCGGGAGGAAACCTCTTCACCCTCTACGCGTTTGCTTCGATGCTGACAAAGCGCCCTCTTGTGACGCCCAAAGAACATATCCTGCTCTCCCAAGAAGACGTCATGACCGCTTACCAGGAGCTTGAGCTTTTGGAACTTACGGAAACAGAAGAGGATGCCCAAATCGTGCTGCCTTTTATTGCAGGAGGCTCCCATCAGTTTTCCAGCCTACAGCTTTGCTTATTTGCGAAAGAGTATTGCCGCTTTTTGATCGATCAATGGAGAGAGGGGAAGGTGATGACAGATTTGACACACATCTACGGCATCGATTACGTCAACCCTCACCCCACAACACGATTCACAAAGCCCATTATTGTTCTGGTGAACGAGCTCGCATTTTCATGCGGCGACTTTTTTCCGGCTATCATGCAAGACAACGACCGGGCCCTTCTTGTGGGATCGCGGACGGCTGGGGCAGGTGGGTTCGTCGTCCCGCACCGGATTGCCAACAGACTGGGCGTCGCCTATTTTACGATCACAGGCTCTTTGGGGAAGAGACCGGGAGGCAACCCCATTGAAGATCTCGGTGTCACCCCGGATATTGAGCTTACCCCAAATGTGAATGATCTGCGTACCGATTATGATACCTACAGGCATCGTCTTTGGGAGATTATAGAACAAAAACTTGCAGACACAAAAATGCCGAGCACAGAGTCGCTCGGCACTAAGTGAAGATTTACTTGCTTTTGAGGCGATTCATTTCGCCGGTCAGTTTTTCAAAGAGCTGCTTGAGTCCCTTCGACCAGCTCGTCCACTCATCGCGGTCCCAGCGCTTTTTCATCTGCTCTTGGAAGGCTTCGAGAATGATTTTTTGAGTGGTAGCTGCTTCTCTGCGCAGCTCTCTTTCTTCGTTGCCGGTTTGGATAATACGAACGTCTTCGTCTCCAGCCATGTAACTTGCGTTATGAATATCGTATTCTTGGCAGGGAGGAGTCGTTTCTTCTTGGATCACCTCGTCAAGTTCTTTGATCGCAGCCTGTACCAAGGCTTTGTTTGATTCGTACTTTTGTTTGAGAGTGTCGTATTCCGATTGAATCAAGTCGTAGTACGTCTTAAAAATATCGTGGTACTGAGAGTCTAGCTGCTGAACGGTGGTGAGGAGAACTTCAAGCGACTCTCGAACGGCAAGAACGTGTCGAATAAACTTCTTTTGAGCTTCAATAACGCTTTGCTTGTTATTAATGCTTAAGATGTGCTCATCACCGCTTTTTTCGTTATGGTCGATGGCGACAAAACGCTGCATACAATCATAGCTTAACTTGCTATCGGCTATCGACTTCTGATTTTCAAGACGATCCTCTGCTGCACGCAGAAAGAGATTGCAAAAGTGGGAAATTCGGTAATTTTCTTCCCAGTTTCTTTTGCATTCCTTGAGACGGCGGACCGCAGCTTCTTTCTCTTTGATTTCTTCGGGCTTTTGAGACGACGTTTTTTTACTGATACTTTCACCGATTTTTTCAAAATCACCCGAAACGTTTCGAGGCTTAAAGGCCACTCGCGTTTGATCGAGTTTCTCATGGATCGCCTTCCACCCCTTTTTACTTGACGTCACAAATTTAGCAATCTCTTTCGCTTTATGGTCCGCTGCTTGAACCATGCCAATAAAATCGGGCGAATATTTTGCAACGGCGACTACTGAGTTGTAGAGGACCTCAGCATCGTCTTTCACAAACTGCGTCTCAATCATATTGTGCATGACGCCGTTTGATTTCTGGTTGCCATTCATGATCGTTCTCCACTTCTCTAGTATAGGGAAAAACTCGTTTTCTCTCCCTTTCGTCAAATTCTCTTCAACACGAATGCTGGCAGTGAGCTCGCGGATATTAGCGATAAAATCTTCAGCTGATCTTGCTGCTGTCTCTTTTGTTGTTTCGATTGAAACCGCTTCTTTAGATGAAACGCTGGGGCCTTCCGGTTCGCTAAGTTCGATGTCCGAAACAGGAGGAAGATCCAGGCTTTCGAGATCATCGCCCATCTCTTCCTTTTCTTTTCCTTTATTTTCGCGAAAGGCAACGTCCTTAGCGGACTTTTCAATGACCTTATCCAACATTGATTTCCCGTTTTTAGGCTTTCTACGGGCGCGTCCCGGTTTTACAGACTCCGGCTTTTCCTTTTGAAAGTATCTGACAGTTTCTTCAAGAGCTACTTTTTCAATATCTTGTATTTCTTTAGAGTTGAGGCGATAGTGCGGGCCGAACTCTTCGAGTCGATCTTTGTGCAATTCCTGCAGCTTTTTTTTCTTTTCCCACTTATACCAAGCTAATTGAGCACTGTTTAAGTCACTAGAATTGATTTGCATTAAGTCACTAGAATTGATTTGCATAAAAGCCTCCTCTACAAGTCTTCTTCGTTGGAGATCCCTCATACGAGAAATCTTCTGAATCTTTGCATAGCAGATTCAGTATGTCAATTAAAAATTGAATCATGATTGACCTTCGCAAAGCCGAAATTTTACCTCCTGAAACGTGCGATCGCGTGTCAAATTATAACGGCCGCTGCAGACAAAAGCGATCGGCAGAAAAGAGCCGCTTTCTGTGTCGTAAACCTTTCCTTTGATTTGTCCGGTCACTAAGATATCTTCATCATCTCTAAATATGTCTGAATTCCAATGACCGCTGAGAAGGGGAGTCATATGTTCTGATTCTAAAGAGGATAAACTTAGGCGAAACAGGTCATTGCCGATAATTTGATGATAGAGGCATGATATCTTATATAACGTGTCGGGATCGTAATCAGAAAGGCGATAAAGCGAGCGCAAGACTTCTGTCATCCCATCAGGCCCAGTCGTTTGGCACCGCGCAATTTTCTTATGTTGAATGGTGTGGGTCATCCTGGGTATGTCGAGAAGCAGGGCAGGATCGACTTTCAAGGGCCCGAATCCAAATTCGGTCTCTTTGGCTTCCCTCTCATCATAGGCCGGCAGCAGCTTCCCGAAAATATAGCCCTCTCTTTCTATTTTTCTGTGGGGGAAGGCCTTCCCTTTGTGATGAATGGTTGCAAGTGTTGTGCACGTGAACGATGACGGCTCAGACCCGCTCTCAGGTGCGGCATCCGTTGCGTAAGGGAGGAATAAGTATTTGAGAAAGCGGACATCCATTTCGTTCATAACAACAAAGTAAATATTTAAGCTCTTTTACGACAATCACAAAGTTGGTTAGAATAATACGATGAATATTTTGTTGATCACTCGCTATTTCCCTCCATTAGAGGGAATTGCAACCAATAGGATGACCTCATGGGCGAAATATTGGGCCAAAAAGGGTCACCATGTGACCGTTCTCACCACTGAAAAGCCAAAAGTTGGAGACCAGACATCTGATGTCACCGTTGAAGAGGTTCCTTATTTCGATCCGATTTCTTTTTTTTCGGGCGACCGCATAAAAGAAGGAGCGCTTAAAGAGAAAAAAAGTCTCAGCCGTTTTTTGATGACGACCTACCGTTGCCGGCTAAACGAAAGAATACCGGGTCGCACCGATTTTTGGGTAAGGCAAGCTAAGAAAAAACTGCAAAAAAATCAGCGTTTCGATCTCATAGTCAGCTCTTATGGCCCCCCGGCAGCGCATAGGATCGGAAGGTATGCCAAAAAACAATATAGTTGCCCTTGGTTTGCCGATTTCCGCGATCTTTGGGTGGACAATCACAACTACAAAGGGATTTGGCCTTTCACGTTGCTGGAACGTTGGCTTGAACGACAGGTGGTTCATGAAGCTGATCTCGTTTTGACCGTATCAAATGGGCTCAAGGCGACCTTAAGCGAAAAATACCCCGAAATTGATGTCAGAGTGGTTCCGAACGGTTTCGATCGAGAAGATTATCAGACGCTTAAAAGGAGAAAATCGGGAAGCAAATTTTCACTTGTCTACACGGGGACGCTTTTCGAAAAGAGATATTCGATCGAACCTCTCTTTGAAGCCCTTTCAAATCTGCTATCTGAACAGCCAAACATTGCCGAGCGTTTCGAAGTTGTCTTTTATGGGAGTGCAACGGGGTATCTCGCTCAACAGATTCGCCGCTTTCACCTCCAGTCGCTTGTTAAGTACCGAGGTCTGATCCCGGTAAAAGAGTGCCGCCAGGTGCAGCTGGGCGCGGATGCTTTTTTGCTCTTCGATTTTCTCCATTCCACAGACGGAATTCTCAGTGGCAAGGTCTTTGAGTATCTCTTTGTCGATAAGCCGATTTTAGCCTTAGGAGTTGGACGAAGCTCGGAACTCGGCCGGCTGCTCATTCAATCGGGCCTTGGACTCATATGCGAAAATAGAGCGTCCGAAATCCAAAAAAAATTGGTCGCCCTAGTAGAGGGTTCGATTTCCCCCCGGAGCGACCGTGAGTTCATCAAGCACTATTCTCGCGAGGCTCATGCGGAACTGATCACCTCTTGGGCGTTGAAATGTTCCCAACGGGCGATATCGTCTAAATTATAGGCATCGATCCCTAGAATGTGCGGGTACTCAAGATGCAGCGGTTTTTCCATCAGGTTATAGCGCAAATTTAATTCAAGGTGGATGCCGAAATCTAAGGCTCTTTTCAACATCCGATGGTACTCATCTGCATGCGTGAGCATAAGGCGATTTTTGCGAAAGAAAAGGCCTGGATGCAGCCAAACCACATCTTTTTCTTTGGCTACCTCTTTCATCGAAAGCATCGCCTCTTCCCAAGCGGTCATGTAAAGTGTGAAATTTGGAGGAAACCCATGTTCAGCGATGCCAATCACATCAGCAAGCGCTAGGTGCTCCTGAAGACAATCGAGCTCTCCATCTTCTAAAATTTTTGCTTCTATACCGACCTCCGCCTTCATTTGATAAAAATCGGCACACTGTTTCACTTCATATTTTAGGGCTCTGAAGTCATACGTTGGATTTCTGCTGACGTGTTCGCAAAAAATTAAGGTATTGATTCCGTACTGGCGGGCCGCACTGAAGAAATCTTCTACCGAAAGGTCTCCCTTTGAGGTGTTTGTGTGCAAGTGAAACCAATAAGGTTCTGTTAAATTCGATAACATAGGCTTTGCCTCCATTTATCATGACGCACTCCCAATACCGAGGACGTGAAGACCAAAAATGTGGTTTTGGAAAAGAGTGATCGGCTCTGCTTGGGCCTTTTGGGCCACAGTCCCGATCAGATTGAGTTCGGTACTAAGAATTGCCACCATTGTTCCCTGTACGCGAGGGTCACCCTCCAGAATCCCCGGAGATTCCTCTGAATCCAGTTTATAGGGGATACCAAAAACCGATTGCAAGTTTTAAATGCCGTTTAGCCCAGGGGACGTCTTCAAATTAAGTCATTCGAAATTTATCGTCAGGAATTCATGTATTTGGACTCTTTCTATGCTTTTTAATGTGTTTTTATTAAAAACAACAATTATTCGAATAATGATAATTTTAAAATCGAATATTGATATAATTATTAAAAGGTGGACAAGAGGTAGGCCTGGTGAATAGACGAGAGCCTCAAAAAACGTTAAGAGGAGCTTTTATGAGACCATCAAAAATACTGTTGATCACGTTGGCGGCGACCGTCATTTTTACTGGCGGTGAGCTGCTTGCAGGCGATGGGGATGTTCATATTGACCCAATCACAAACACGCCCATTACCGTTGACCCAATCACAAACACGCCCATTACCGTTGATCCGATCACTAATACGCCCATCACTGTCGATCCAATAAAAGTGGACCCGGAATGATGGCTAGGAGACTTCTTCAAATCAAGTTGATTCCAAATTTGAAGACGTCCCCTAGAAAGTAGCGCCAAAGAGATTAAAAAAAACTTTTGAAAATAAAGCTAGGATATCCATAGTTTCTCCTTGTAGAAAATAAGGATAGACCAGTGCGTTCTTTTTAAGCAAGTTAAGTTAAATAATTCTTGAAAAGCACGTAAATATTATGTTAAAATGCGGCTCATGAAGAGCCGCGCACTTACGACAAAAAAACAACACAAATTCATTGAAAATTTCTCTTTCGATTCAAAAGGGTTGGAAGAAGCTCAAATGTATGTTCTCCATACAATTGTAGACAACAGGGAGACGCAAAACCTATTAATTCGTTGCTATTTCTACAACAAAAAATCTAAAAAGCCCCATTCAGTTATCGAATTTGTGAGATATCCTTATGCTATGCGCGGGGTGTATTCACCCAAGGGGGTGAATGAACTGAAGCTGATGAGAGAGATGCAAAAATGGCAGGGTGAGGGCCTCCCAATGAAGTCTGAAGTCATTGCCGATTTGCATGGGAAGAATTTTCATGTTTCAGATTTCAAAAAGTTCCGCAACGCCCTTGAAACAGCAGGCGTCAAACTGATGCGTTGCTTCCTTAACTTCAAAGTTGTCCTTAACTGATGAGTTTTTGTATAAATAAATTATGAGCGCTCGCTGGTTCACTCCATTGTTTGCAACAGTCACGATCCTTTATGGGATCACTCTTCCTTTCTTGATTCTTTTTACCAACGTTGTCTGGACAACTTTATGGGAGCCTGAGGACATCTCCACCTGGATGATTGTTGTCACCGTCTATTTCCTGCCGATGCACATCCTCCCGGTCACCTGTTGGGCGTGGGTCGCCTTTTGTCAAAACGACGTCCAAAAAGGGCTTGTTCTCCTTTTTACTCCCGCCATTGTCGTGATCTGTTACGTTTTTACAGTTCCGATTCTGGAAAATGCTCTACTCTCCTTATTTTAATTCTTCACATCTGTTTCCGGTGCACATGTGTGACGGCCGCTCCTTAACTATCAAAAACGATTAAGGGAAAAATCAAGCGTTTTAAACGCACGAATTGAATCATTACTATTTGTGTGTTATTATCAAGTAACGAAATGAAATTTTTTGAAAAGAAAAAATCAAGCATTGTTTATATTAACGGAATCAGGACCACCTATTCCGATGCGCTCTATGACGCTCAATTAATCGCGCCCCAAACAAAATTGATTTGGAATCGCACTGATTTTGACGGAGTCTACCGGCAAGACGAAGAAACACTTGCAGGGGCAGCGATTGCAGAGCTTAAGTATGAGATTATCAGTCGGATCAAAAGAAACAAGCCGATTTGCATTTGCGCTCATAGCAAAGGGTGTCATATCACACTAATGGCCATCGAATCTCTTTTCAATGACTATCAAGCAGGCATCGAAAAATTTGTTCATCTTTATATGTTCGGGGGGATTGTGCTGATCCCCACAACATATGGCCATACCGTGGAAAATTGGATGAGCCGGGGAAGATACAAATTACTTGATGGCTTTGCCCATATCGGGGGAGAGTATCACCGAGTCTGGTCTCGAGGAAGATTTCAAACTTGGTCCTCCATATTGCTTTATTCCAAGGAAAAATCGCACTATACGCTAAGATATGTTGACAATGAGTCTTTGATTCCTTGGGATCATCACAACTTCAGAAAAGCGTATCTTGCGATTGCTCGAGATAAAGCGGCACAGTTCATGAGTAAACAGGCTCCCCCCTCGAAAAAATTCTTCAAAAACTTTGACAGGGGTCAGCTCCTGAGGGAAAAGAACTCAAATTAAGTTGATTCCAAATTTGAAGACGTCCCCTAGAAAATAATTGCCGGAAAAAAGATCGCTGAATAGGATGAGCTTGATATGTTTTGTCGAAGTCCTGTCTTATTCTCACCGCGGCATGCTGCCTCTCTTTCTTCTTACCAGATCAGATTTACCGTTTTCTATCGTTCCTCTCAAATCCACAGTGATTTATTCGATTCCGTTATCTCGGGCTGTTTCCCTCGCTCGCATCAATATATGGAACAAAAACTCATAAGCTGGCCGCTTGTCGTTGGCGAAGATCAGCCTTTTCAAAGGAACGTGCCTCTGTTATTTCGCACCATGATCACAAAAGACTTTCCCATTGCCGAGATCATCCCTTATTCCGATTCTAACCTGCTTTATCGTATCGAAGTGCTGGGATCTCAGTCGTCTTTTTCCCGGCAAGTCGACAAAGAACGACCGCTAATAGAGGAGCAGAGCACTAAAATTAAGATCTGCTGGAAGTATCCCACCAGGGACCAGCTTGTTGCCTGGAAGGTATTGGACGAAGAAGGAGTCAAAAGAGACGGATGGCTGCATCACAAGGCATTTTACAATGCGATCAACATTCGCGAAATCAGGCGAGAGATGCCCACATTTAACACACAGGAAATATGCCGAAAAATTTTAAAAGAGTGTCGATAAAAGACCACGCTCTTATGATCCCTCCAATCTTTTAGATTCCCATTCTATCACTCAGCTTTAATCCATTAAGGGCAGAACTCGGAGTTTCTGCCCGATCTTGTCGCTGCTTTCGGCTCTAAGCCCTTTAGTCTAAAATTTCCACTCTTCCCGTTTCTTTGTTGTAGTAGCCGGCGTAAACTGTCAGTTTTTTCTCTTTAATGGGGGCTTGAAGAGCCGGTGATTTGAGGAGAAGATCGCGCATTTGTCGCGCATTCTGTTTGATCGATGCCTCAAGCAAGTTTTTCGCATTTAATCGCCTCTCCATCTCAACCGATGGTTCAATGAGGTTCGCAACCGCTTCAATTCCCTCTGCATTACCCTCAACGACCGCATTCACGGCTCCACAATCTTGGTGGCCCAGAACCAAAATAACAGAAGATCCAAGACCCAAAGCGGCAAAATGGATGCTGTCGAGTTCGATCGGACCAATCACGTTCCCTGCAACCCTCACAACAAAAAGATCTCCGATGCCCTGATCGAAGATGATCTCCGGCGGAACGCGTGAATCGGCGCACCCGACGATAGCGGCAAAGGGCTCTTGACCCTGAATGGTTTCTACCCTCCGCTCAGGTGTTTGGTTGGGATTCTTCATTTTCGCTTCAACAAAGCGTTCGTTACCGTCGATCAAGCGCTGAAGGTAGGGATCATTCGCTCCTTCACAAGCGACAGAAAGACAGAATATGACTGCTAAAAAAGTTTTTTTCATACACACTCCCGACTGATAGGTTTACCTTTTGAAATAACAAAGACTAAGATAAATGAAAATATTTTATAAACCTTTTGTATGTCAGTGTATTGTCGACGAGCTCTTTCTTTTTTTTATGTTCCCAATTTCCCTGAACTCGTAGTCTCGCAAGCCGCGGTGTTATCAAAGAGTATCAGTGTGTTAAGGAAAAGGACGGATGTGCGGTCGAATTGCCATTGACGGATGGTAAGCGTCGACGTTAGGATCCAGGTATAGTTTCCAATAGGGGGCCTGCTTATGATCTTAGAGTCAACATCCTCAGCCTCGGACTTTGAAACGTTAGAGACCTTTAAACAATCGATTGTGCAAGATTTCTCCGGGCGTGTCGTTGTTTGGAGGAATAACAACAGCACCTTGGAAACTCGCGAAGCGGTCATTGTTGATCTAAACGATTTGGATTGGATGCCTCATGAGATCATAAGGCGGGCCTATGAGTTCAACCGCGATCATACCGAAGAGAAAGTCTTTGTCGCCTCGGTTGCGGGATTTGAATCCCCACTGAGGAAACAGAGCTGGTTCACCCACATTTTGAAGCTCATTTTCGGTTCAGGGGTAAAAGATCGTTTAACCGAAGAATACGCGCAGTCCTTTTCTCTTTCGCCTTGGTCCACTGTCGGAAACCGCGGCGCTGTCACAGTGGTAATGCGCGTATCAAAAGCCGCTCAGAAAATGAAAATCATCAAAAGCGGCCGCGAGGTTCTGTTTGACGTTACACCCGGCGTAAGAATCACGGACGCAGAGTCCTATCTCTTTAAAAAGGGGTATGCTCTTTTCCCAAACTCGATGACCTTGCATACGGCCTCGATCGTAGGGGGTGCTGCAAACGGGGGATATGCCCCAGGGCGTGACGAAGGGCCGATGAGTGTCAACATCAAACAACTAGTCATCGTAGGCCCTGATGGAGAGGAAAAGACACTTTCAAAAACGCAAAACCGCTCCCTTTTTTATGCTTTGCGAGACGCCCATCTTGGCGCCGGTTTTTTTGTTAAAAAGATGAGGCTTGGGAACATCGAAAAAAAATTTCGTATGCGAAGAGTGAATGTCCTTTATGCCGACAGTGCTGCATTTGCTGCAGGGATGCGAATACAGAGATGGCTGAACAAACAATACTTTATGGCGATGTACATTCCCGTCGATATTTTGGAGACCGACCAAAACCACTTCAACCGCATCCGCGTCACAACGTTTGAAAGGACAGACGAAAAAGGGTCTCGTAAAGACAGATGTCGAAATTGCGACGACACCATGGATTACTTAAATCTGCAGCTCACTGAAGCAGGGGAGCCCCTTATCGATTGCGTGACACGGTCTAAGCGTCTTCGCCCGTTTATTCCCTTCCTGTTAAAATTTGCAGCCGTTAAAACCTACGGATTGACTCCCCACACTCATGAGATCGACTGGTCGCACAAGATCACCCATATTTTTAGGACATACACTGATTTACCCATAAGAGATGTCAATTGGCTGATTGAAGTCGAAAGCGTTAAGGAGGCAGCCGAGCTGAATATTCAGCTCATTAAGCTGACAGAGCGGAAGCTGAAACGAATGGCCGCAAATGAACATTATCCACTGTTCAATGCTTTTTCCCGGTATCTGAAGGGGGTTCATTTCCCAAAGGAAAACGGGGGAATCGCGTGTACAGTGACAAGCTCTAAGAGTCAATCGATCTTGTCTTTTGAGTATGTCACTTATGAACCCCTTGCCCGCACACCACAATTTCGGCAACTCGTTGATTCAGTTGTGACATTCCTCAATAAAAAGTCTTTTTTTTACAATTACCATACGGGTAAAAATTGGCCCGCAGGTGTTACGTTGCCGGATGTGATCGTTCCTCAGCGGCTGAGAAATTTTCAAAACGCTTTGATAAAACTTCACGGCGGAGAAGATGGGCTGCGCTTTTCACCCTTTCTCACTCCGCAAAAAAGGGAATTTATCGGTTTTGATACGCCCGCTGAAGACTCTTGCGAAGAAGAGCTCCCACAGCCTTCGGCGCAAGAGGAAAAAGAAGCTTTAGACATCATCGCGTCAATTGCAGGCCAACTGGACAGCTCGTTTGACGATGTGGTCGAGGAAGCGGAATGGGTGAAAGGGGACCTCAAGCAAGAAATCGAGTTTTAAGACCCGCCTTCAATTTGCAAATATTAAGTGAATGGCTATTTTTCCCCATCTTCGGACTATCTGGTAAAAAGGTGGTTCATCACCTTTTTCACGACTTCGTCGTTATAGAGAAAGCTGTGGTGGCCAAGATCAGGAAACACATCTTGGTGGATGTGAGCATGAGGCTTTTCGGAAATCATGCAAGATGTCCATGGAATGACCACGTGATCTCTTGGGGTGCACAAGTTAAAATATTGAACGTTAGTCGTACTGGCAACTTTGGCACGGAGTTCATTCAATTCATCGGCGCCATAATCCATGAGCTTTAGAGATGGCGACGGTTTCCAAAACACTCTTTTGGTGCCGTGAAAGGGGGAGGCGATACACACAACCTTAGCAATAGAAAACCGTTTCTGAGCGTCAGGATTTGTCGAAAGGAAAGAGCAGATAATCCCGCCCCAAGAGTGGCCCACGAGATAAATTTGGGGAGCGGAGCGGGTTTTATCGAGACATTTTTGAATTTCCAGCGCGACAAAATCGGCTGACTCTTCTAATCCGCAAAAAGTCGACGGCAGATTCACCAGCATCCACGATCCGGGAGTCTTTTCTGCGTATTTTCGAAACGCTGATTTATCGTGTAAAAACCCATGGACATAAACAACCAAAGTCTCTGTGTCGGGAACGGAGAAAGTTTGCGCACCCGGAAAAAAATGACCCAGGCCTGCGAGTTTTCCCCATATGCTTTTCAAGAGGCCCGGTAGATCGTGGAGCGCGTTTTTTAAAAAGGGAGTTGATGACATATTAAACTGGTTGTCAGTGCTTTGTTTCTTTCTGATTTCGGCATCTTTTAGAACAGTACTTGACCTGATCCCAAACTTTTTGCCATTTTTTCCGCCAGACAAAAGGTCGTTGACATACAGGACATATTTTTTTTGGGAGATCCGATTTTTTTACAGCCACACACTTCCATCCAATCCCTTAAACGTAACAGAGGATGTCTTTGTGGTCGAGACATGTTCCCTAGAGCGGGCATTACCTAACATAACATATATTATCAGACCAT
>CAZVSU010000062.1:0-16097 GCA_964629645.1 uncultured bacterium
GAACACCTTATCCTGAAATCTGTCCAGGTTTTTAGCACCCCCGTGACCGATTACCTTTTATTGGAAGTAAAAACACTATCCATTGTTTTTCTACTTTATTTTAAGTATTCAATATTATATTAAAATGTAAATTTTAAATCAATAATTTTTTTTCTTTTTTATATATATCACTTTTTTAAATTCGACGTGTTTTTTTCCTTTTACATCGACCAAAGCTCCCTCGTAGGTCCGGTCAAGCGAGGATTTTGACTCAAGCTCTTCAACGATCGACTCACTCTCTTCAACTGAGATATGAAAGGAGGCGTATAAGGTGGAGCGCCCCGGCTTTTTAAAGCGAATCTCGGCCGCTTTGTCCCAAATCACGTAGTCGGGACCTAAAATTTTGATGAGCATCAGCATGTAGAAAGGGTCGATGGACGCGTAGAGACTTCCTCCAAAAATAGTGCCCACATAATTACGTGTCCGCCAACTTAAAGGAAGCTTGATGCGAACCTCTCTCCAATCATGGGAGATATAGGTCACTTTTGCTCCGGTCCCCCGATATGCGGGAAACCAGTTGAAAAGATAGCGGGAAAATTGTGTGCGCCACGACTCCATAATTTGTCTATAACTAAATGCTTCTCTTTAATCCAAGGCTTTGAGCCCACCAAGTAAAAAAACCGAGAAGGCCTTTCTCCTTGCACATTTTCACGTTTTGGGGTTTATTAGTTGGATTTGAAACCCGATTGTTTGTCACCAGAGATGCCACACTATGAAATTTATCTTTTTATTATTCGTTTCATTTTTTTCGACAACTTTATGCGCTGATTGGATCGATCTCGCCGCTTTTGAAACTGGTATTGTGAAAGAGGTCGTCAGAATCCATCTGGACGACTACCCGGAAGCCTTCAATCCCTCTCTTCACTTTGACGGCAAGCACTTTACCCTCACCTTCCGCCACTTGCCCGATAAGAGGCGCCTATGGCATTCAGTCATTGGGATTGTCCGCCTAGACCGCAACTTAAAGATCGTCTCCGCCCCAACCATTCTCAATACTCGGCAACATCAACTAAAAACAGTGCCTCAAAGCGAAGATGCCAGGCTGCTCGAGTGGAATGGGCGCTTCTTTCTCGTCTATAATGATAACTCTGATTTTGTCGCAGCCGCACCGGACCAAAGGCGGGATATCTATCTTTCCGAAATCTCAATCGACACATTGACTCTTATCTCGACAACCAAACTCCTGCATGATCGCTACATGGAGACAAGACTCTGGGAGAAAAACTGGACGCCGTTTGTGTGGAAGGGTCTTCTCCTTATGGTCTATAGCATCGAACCTCATGAAATTATTTATCCTAATTTGCCCTATGGCCGGGCGCAAACAACCTATCAAACGTCATCTGAGATCGATTGGGAATGGGGATCGCTTCGAGGCGGCACACCTGCCCTGCTCGTGGATGGTCACTACCTGTCATTTTTTCACACGGCTCTCCATACTTCGTCAAAAGCTGCACCTCAAGAGGGAAAGTGGCATTATGTCATGGGGGCCTACACATTTTCGGCTGAACCCCCTTTTCAGATCACGAAAGTTTCTCCCCATCCCATCAGCCACTCCGAATTTTATAAAGAAAGCGACGCAAAAAAGCGGGTGATCTATCCAGGGGGTTTCGTCGACATGGGAGATGACCTTTACGTCGCCTACGGGAAAGATGACCGCGAAATGTGGATCGCGATTATCGACAAAGAAAAGCTGATGCAAAGCTTGATCTCTGTCGACAACTAAGGCTTAAGCCAGATACCCCAGACATTATCTCCGCTGTACTCGGCAATTTTAATGCAATGATCATCAAGCCATTGAACGGCTTTTGCCTGCGTCGGCCAGGTCATGTCGTCAAAAACGATCACCCCTCCTTCTTTGACAAGCGGCACCCACTTTGTCACATCGATCATTGATGTTTTTTCAGAGTGGTTGCCGTCGATATGAAGAAGATCGATATCTGCGATGTCGGGAGCGTTTTCCGATGTCTCGCGAATCAACACGATGTGTTCCTGAAGGTTGAACTGATCGATCTTTGATTGGAGGTGGCAGAAAATGCGGTCGTGATCCACATGGCCCCACCAATCGGCATTCTCTCCTTCCATCCCCGCCACAGATTCTTCAGTGGACCAAGGGTCGACCCCGTAGCAAATTCCGGAGCCCTTTTCTTGAACGGCAATCGCCATCGGTATGAGCGATTTTCCTCCAAAGACCCCGATTTCAACGATGGTCTGAGCGTCCGTCATCGCCACTATGTCCATCATGATCGAGGCTTTCTCATACGAGCACCACCCTTCCAGCTGATCCATCGCAAGGCGTGCCTTATTTTTAGCTTGGCAGCCGATCTGCCAGACCGAAGCATCGGCAACAATCTCTACCGGAGGCGTAAAGTTTTCTTGGGGCATTGCGTCAGTGTTCATCGTCACTCCTTTGTTTTTCGTTTGGTGTTGGGACCGCCGTTATCCGACAAAGATCCAGGTTTTGTCGAGACTATATCGTCTCTGACTGTAACAAGCTTTATCGTTTCGGGGAGGTAAAACTCCATATCATAGGGAAGAAAAATCTGATAACGGTCAAAAAAATCGAGAATTTTTTTCATGCCCGATCTTCTGATCACCATCGAGTAAGCGCCGTATCGCGCTCCTATCGACCGCATCTCATTGTTAATCGGATACCGGCGGGCAAATCGCAAGCGGCTGCGGGGGGAAAAATTAGGACGCTTTGCATAGCTTGTGCAGGGAACGGTGCGACCTTGATTATCTTTTGTGTCGCGGTCGGTAAACAAAATATCCCAATTGTTTCTCCCGACTGCCTCGTCAAGGGCGTCAATCGCCCTTGAGATGAAGTGAGGATCGCGGATGACCTCTATATCATCTTCCATCACCCAAATGGTTTGGTATCCCGAATCATAGGCATCTTTTAAGATGGACAGATGGCTCAGAACAATGCCGATTGCACCCCGGCTCATACAGTGGGAAAAGTAAGTGCGCCCTGGGACATGAAGAAGCTCGTGGCGGGGAAGCCCCCCCTCTTCTTCCAAATAACAGGTCCCCATGAGGTTCGTCGGCATCTCGGGCCGAAAAACGACCCCGACTTTGTTGAGAACATCAAGGGGAAGTTCCCATCCATTCACGGCCGAAAAGCGGTAAGGTGTGATCCCAAAGGGTTCAAGCTCTGCTAAAGAGCCCGCCCACTTTTCCGGACGCTCATCCAAATTGATCATGTAAATAAAGTCGATACCGTCAATTTGGCAGCCTTCTGTTTTACCTGCAGCGGGCTTAAGATAATCGAAGACAGCCCCTTGAAGACAACTCCAGACTAAACATCCTGACATAACAAGGGTGAATAAAATCCTCATGACTCCCCTCCGAGAAACGACTTCGCTCTATGTTTACCACAGATGACTCTTTTGCGGTATGTTCTTTTGAAAAATGTGGACATTCCACACTTGGGATAGTATGAATGTGTTATGGAAACGAAACCTGGTGTTGTGATCATAGGAGCGGGCCTTGCCGGTCTCGCCGCAGCTCTTCATCTTGAAGCTTCAGGTTACGTCCCCTTAATCTTGGAAGCCTCAGGCGCAATCGGCGGCAGAGTGAAAACCGAAAGCAAGGACGGGTTCTTACTTGATGCAGGTTTTCAAGTCCTCAATACAAGCTATCGCGAAATTCCCACAAAGTGTAAGAGAGATCTAAAACTGAAAGGGTTTCGTCCCGGCGCCTTTTATCGTAAAGATGAAAAGTGGGATTTTTTCAGCCCTTATGCGTTTTGGCGTTGGGATAAAGAGACCACGAAAGGGATCTTCGCACTTGGAAAAGCGTTAGTGAGCCTTGCTTTGAAAAAGCCGGAGGGGACAACAGAAAAGTTCATTCATGAAATGGGGGCCCCGGAGTCCTGGGTCGATCATTTTTTGGCCCCTTTTTTAAGGGGTGTTTTCCTAGACAAACATCTCGATGTGAGAGCCGAGCGCTTTCTGAAACTTTTCCCAACCTTTGTCTGGGGTTTGGCGGCGCTGCCCAAAGAGGGAATGAAGGCGCTTCCCGAGTGGTTCGCCAAACAGCTCAAATCGACTGAAATTCGTTTGAATTCCGCTGTGACAGAACTTATGCCCGGCAAAGCGGTCTTAAAGGATGGCTCCTCGGTCACAGCAGACGCGATTCTTATCGCAATATCGGGCCCACAAGCGGCCAAACTTATTCCTTCCCTCCCCAAAATGAAAAGCCGCCAGACAGCTTGCGATTACTTTTCAATCGATGCACACAAAGTAAAAGGGCATCCTTATCTTTGGCTCGACGGACGGATCGAAAGCCCTGTCAATAATTTTTCGTTTTTGAGCTCTGTGCAGCCCTCCTACGCCCCAAGAGGCGCCCATCTTCTTTCAGCGACAACGATGGGGCAGCACCTTCCTTCAACAAACACCGTCAGATCCTATCTTGCCGAAGAACTGAAGCTTCGAGCTGAAGAAATTGTTCCACTAAATCGGCAGCTCGTAGAGCACGCCCTTCCCTCACAGGAAGAAAAGCCGCCTCTCAGCTCGCCCACCCACGAGGGGTTTTATTTTGCGGGTGAAGTCACGGCGGCGCCCTCTTTAAACGACGCGATTGCTTCAGGTCGAAAGGCAGCAGAACTCATCAAGGAGACTCTTTAGGTGGTGACCACAGCCCTTTTTCTGATCCAACTGGCAACGACTCTGATGATGACAGGGATTATCTGGTTTGTTCAGATCGTCCATTACCCTCTTTTTCTTGAGGTGCCGGACCGCCATATGGCCGAATACGAAAGGCAGCATACACATTTGACCTCATGGGTCGTCGTTCCCCTGATGACCCTTGAGCTCGCATCGGCGCTTTCATTTGTCTTCCTATTTCCACAGTCATTTATATGGTGGAGCGGGCTTGTCTGGCTGATCTTTATCTGGATCTCGACTTTTTTCATTCAGGTTCCCTTGCATCAAAAACTCACAAGAAGTGGAATGAAAATATATGCGAAGCGGCTCGTTAAGACCAACTGGCTCCGCACACTCGCCTGGTCGATTCGGAGCGGTATTCTTCTTTTTGTGACCGCCAATGTTTGAAAAGTATTGCGGCGAAGCCGAATTTTCCGAAAAACACACACGGATAATCAATAAAACTCCTGAGCAAACCTTTTCAGCGTTCCAAAACCTCGACTTGAGCCGCTCGTTTGTCATCAAGGCTCTTCTTGCGCTAAGGGGCCTTCGAGGACAAAAACTCAAAGAGATGTTTCTTCCACTGGGCGAGCGCCCTCCCCACTTAGTCATATATGGATTGATCGCAAAGCCGTGGACTCCAACAGGACATATTCAGTCTGTCGCCATCGAAGATTTTGCCGGATTTAAAAAACCCGGCTACGCCAAAATTGTCTGGGGATTTTCTTTCGAGCCCCATCCTCAGGGAACTCTGGTCACAACAGAAACCTTGATCACATGTACAGACAAAAAAAGCCGGAAAAAATTCCGGCTGTACTGGTTTTTCGTACGCCCGTTTAGCGGCTGGATGCGCACCGAAATTTTAAAACTTTTAGAGAGATGAAAGCAAAACTGACTGAATCGCTTCAGCGCGGCTTGTGCCTTGAAGTTTTTTCATGGCATTTCCCTTATCAATTTTTCCGTCAGCGAGTTCGATCCATCGATCGCGCAACTGCTCAAGCTGATTTTGGTTGAGAGAAACTTCGACATCAAAGAAAGCCGACGCGGCGCTATAGATCTTTTTGACATCTTCTCTTGAAAATTTGCCTTTTTCCCTTTTTTTGATCCCTTCGTCAAAAGCGGCGATCAACTCGTTGAATGAACCGGCCATAAGGTCCTCCTTGTCTCATTATACCGATAAACTCTTTCCTTATAATTTTCAATTCCGATCAATAAATGACTGTTTCTGTGTTAGATAGGCATACAATCTTATCATCAGGCGATTCGGGCGCGAAGACCTTCCCGGTTTTCTGAATTTCATGCTCGCCTCCACCGACGAGCCAAAAAGATCTTTACACGGGCGACTTGGTCATCAACAACGAGGGCCGCAAAAAAAATCGCTTAAGGTGAAGTCGCAAATAAAAACCGGGGGATGACTTCCCTCGGCATCGAAACAAATCCATATTGAGGCTTGAGAGGTCTCGTCGGTTAACGTAGACCTTCACTCCTCTGAAGCGACATTGGGGTTGACGTAGGCGCCCATTTTAAAACCCATGACCTTTGCGCTGTTATGATATGACAGAGCTGCGATTCGATCGCGAAAGGAAGGGTCTTTCATTTTCTCGGCGACTGCACATTTAAGCCGCGAGCGGAGCTGTGACAGTGAGGAACCTAGCAGAGCATCTCTTTCTTTGAGTTTTGGCTCCGAGGGTTGAGAGCTTATTGCGAGGAAAGCAAGAATTTCTGAAGAAGTGAATGACGCGGCCCACTCTGCAGCCTTTTCATGAGCCAATGTTTCAGAGACTATCTTTTGCATCTGCCTTGCCTTTTTCGTTTGCGAGTGTATGACGATACCGGCAAACGACCGCTGTCTTATCTGCACGTAACGATTTTGCCTCATATCGGCTGCGATCCATTTTTTCATCAGTAATGTTGAATCCACTAATCCATTGAAAGAGCGACAAGTCTGACGTAGTGCACGCAGTTCCGGTAATTCAGAAACCTCGCAAATCATTTTCCAACACTCAAGCGGCAATTGTCCCGAGTTCATGAACACCCTTTATTATGAGTTTTTTGATCAAAAGCCAAAGCTTCGGCTGGCTGAATTTTATATCACCCTCACTTATTAAATTCAATTGGCCCCGCCTATGAACCGGTCACGTTTGACATCTTCGTTGAAACACACGATCGTTCAAATTTATTCCGAATATGACAAAGAAAATGAATAAAGACGTTATTTACAGGTCACTTGGGGACGCCTTCAAATTTCGAATGACTAAATTTGCGATGATCGCAACTGATAAGCTTTCAAAAGTTTGGTTATAATGGGGGTGGTTGGATTCGAACCAACGTAGACGTAAGTCGACGGAGTTACAGTCCGTTGCAATTGGCCGCTATGCGACACCCCCGGTAAAGGATGCTGACAGTAGGACTTGAACCCACAACCGTCCGATTACAAGTCGGGTGCTCTACCAATTGAGCTATGTCAGCGTTGTGAAGGACATTTATACCTGAGGCGCCCTTTTTGTGACAAGAGTTTTAAGACTCTTTACCCTCTTCGTTTTTGGAAGGCTTCACTTTTTTGTCGGAAGCGTCTTTTTGTGCGTCTTGAATTTGTTTTTGCGCGTCGCTTAAAACGGACATCATTTTTGTGATGCCGCTGCCAAGGGTTTTGATCGAGCGGGATTTCATATCCTTAGGTACTCTTTGCGCCAGATCTTTTTTCTGACAGCATTGTTTATATTTTTTGCCGGACCCGCACGGGCACGGATCGTTTCGTCCAATTTTTTTATTCATAACAAGGCCATAGTTTGACGTTAATGAATCAAAATTGTACTATGGATGGACGTTTTATTAAACAAGAAAAATTCATGACACTGTCATCTAAACAAACTGGCCTCGCTAGAAGGCTGGAAAGCCTCACCAGGAAAGCGCTTTATGACTATCATATGCTCGATGGCAGCGGTCATCTGGCGGTCGCTTTAAGCGGGGGAAAAGACAGTTTGACTCTTCTCACCATGCTCAAAAAAATTGTTGGGAGAGGATTTCCCGACGCGGCGATCACCGCGATTCACATCGACGGCGCCTATACATGCGGTGCAGGAGTCAATCTTCGCTACCTGGAAAAGCTCTGCCTGCAGCTTGAGATCCCCTTGATCACAAGACGCTCGGAGCAAACTTTGGAGACGCTTGAGTGCTATTCGTGTTCTAGAGAGCGGCGCAGTCTGCTTTTTGACGCTGCAAAGAGCGTAGGAGCTCATGTGATCGCTTTTGGGCACCACCGCGACGACAACGCGCAAACGGTCATGATGAATTTGCTGCACAAAGGTGAGTTTGCTGGAATGCACCCCAAGATTGCGATGCGCACATACGGTGTGACAATCATCAGGCCGCTCATATATGTTCCAGAAGAGATGGTCCGCACTTACGCGAAGCAGGAAGGATTTGCCCGCATCTCGTGCCAGTGCCCCGTTGGGCAAAATTCAAGGCGAAAGCAAGTCGATCGGCTTTTGGGCGAAATGGCCGATCTTTTCCCGAACGCCAAGCAGAATTTGTCGGACGCCGTCTTAAACTACGGATCCGATAAAGCTCTTATCCGGTAGCCGCAGGATCTTTTCGACTTGACATTTCAAAACGGCAAACGACTTTGAGAATACCGATGGCGATCAAAACAGCAAACACTTTCGTCACCATGCCGGTAAGAGAGTCGCATGACGCCAATACCGCGGGATCAGAAACTTGATATCCCTCTTCGTCGGTACGGCAGCTTAGATCTATGGGATCGATGATCAGCCATTTGATGGCCACGAGAGCGACGATGGCGCCCAGTGTCGTGGTTCCATAACAGACGGTTCTCTGAAGGCAGGTTTTGACTTTCTTGACATCCCGATCAAAATGCCCGCCCTGCAAAGCGTGTGGATTGGGACTGCTGACTGGCTTCATTCTTTACTTCCTCGCTTGCCTTGTTCTCTCGCCCTACGAATAGAGATCAAATTCATCGGAAGATTAGCTTTATCCCCCTATTCTGTCAACTTTTCTTCTTGTCATATGCGTTGTAAGATTGGTAAGCTTAATCCAAACAAAAGTAGGATTGATCATGACAGAAAGACAATTTGAAGAAGGAGAGCACGAATCCGAAGTCACCATTCAGGGTGTTCAGATCAGCTTGATGCATCCCGATAAATTTCCCTATGAGTGGATCGGACAAAGCGATGTCTTAGAGCAGCTCTTAGCGGCTTGGTATGTCCTCGATGAAAAAGACATTCCCTTGAACCCGAGGCTTGTCGGAAAACCCGGTGTGGGGAAAACAACGCTTGCCTATGCAGGGGCAAAAAAATTGGGAAAAGAGGTCTACATCTATCAATGCACCATGGATACGCGGCCGGAAGACCTTTTAATCACGCCTGTCGTTGATCAATCCGGCGGTATACGGTATGTCGCGTCATCTTTGGTCTCTGCAATGATCAAAGGGGGCGTTTGCATCCTCGATGAAGCGAACCGGATGAGTGAAAAATCTTGGGCGTCTCTTGCCCCTTTGCTCGATACGAGGCGCTACATCGAATCGATCGTCGCAGGCCTCAAAGTCAACGCTCATCCCGAATTCCGCATTTGTGTCACGATGAACGACGACGCCTCGACATATGAAATTCCCGAGTATATCCACAGCCGCATCCAGCCGCAGATCTATCTTGATTTCCCGGAAGCGGAAGAAGAAAAACGGATCCTGCGGGAAAATCTCCCTTTCGTCGCCGAGCACATTATGGACTACGTCGTGACCTTTTTGCAAAGAGCCCACGCCGCAAATGCCCAATACACAATTCGCGACGGCATTAATATCGCGCGCTACGCGGCCAAGCGCATCGAGATGCTCGATGCCGGCGGGCAGTATGACGGCCTTATGCGGCAAGCGATTGTGATGACGCTTGGAGATGAGGCGCTCGATTACTTGATATGACCCCATTCTTTCTTCAGAAAGACACTATCTATGCCGTTCCCATCACGCACTATAACATGGAAATGGCCGCATCGGTCAGGCTGGCGTTTCAGCAGATCAAGCCCGACTGCGTTGCTGTCGAACTCCCCGGGAACATGGAGCTGCAGCATCTTCATGCCGCCTCCAGACTTCCCGATATTAGTGTCGTCGTTCCCTTTTCCACCCATCTCGACCCCCTTTACTATCTCTGTGAACCTTGCGACCCCGCCTATGAGGCTTTAAGAAGCGCGCTGGAAGCGGGCATCCCATCTAAATGCATTGATCTCGATGTCGATAAGTACCCGATGATCAAAGAGGCGCTCCCCGATCCTTACTCTCTGACAAAAATCGGTCTGGAAAGCTATTACCAAGCGTACGAACAATTTTCTCAAAAAAATGACCCATCTTTGCCTCTGACGGACCAAAGGCGCGAGCTCTATATGGCTAAAATGCTGAAAGAGTTGAGCCTCAAATATGAAAAGATCTTATTCGTTTCAGGCATGTATCACACAAGACGGGTCTTAGAATTAATTGACCGCCCTCGATTTCCCGACTTGGCCCACACAAATCGCGACGGCATCCAAATTGCCACCCTCACTGAAGATTCGTGCCGAGAGGTGATGGCAGAATGCGCGTGGATGACCCATCACTATGAGCTGCTACGAAAAGTGAACGTTTTTCCCGATCGTCATAAACTTCTGTTAGGGCTCTACAAAGAGGCAGCGCAAAATTTCGAAAAGGAAAGCGGGCAACCCTTTCCCGGCTACCACTTTCGCAATCTCATGAAATTTGCCCGCAACTATTCGCTCGTCCGGGGCCGCTTAATGCCCGACCTTTTTCAAATTTTATCCGTTGCTAAAGGGTGTGTGGAACATAACTACGCGTATGAGGTATGGAAGCTCGCCACCGAATACCCTTACCTAAAGAACATCGACGGACTAGAAGAGCTCGACCTTTCGGCAAAAGATATTTGGGGAGAAGAAAAAACCATTCATTTTCACTTGAAGGCCAAAGGGCGCAAGTCCTTTTTTCAAATGCACCGAAAAAAGAAGGAGGCCCACCAAATTCTCCGCCCTCCGGGCCCCTACTCCATTTGTTCGTATCCGCCGGAAGATGTCGTCATCGAAAACTTTGGAGAGTTTTTAAAAAAGAAAGGAACCCAAATCCTTTCCGAAGAAGGCGCGCGGGTCGTTCCTTTTTCGACAAGCATGGAAGACGGCCTCGATTTACGGGAGACAATTCGCCACTGGGTCGAAAAAAAGCTTTACGTCAAAGTCAATGGCAAGCCCCCGGGCGGCGTAGGATCCGTTGTCGTTATCTTTGACGAAGATATGCCCGATGAAATTGATGATGGTTACGAAGAGAAGTTTCCCTGGAAGACGACCTGGCTCGGCGAGCATGAACAAGAGTCGGATATGGCGTTTTATGCGACCCCGGTGACTGAAAAAGTCATTGGGCCCGGCATCAGCCGCTGCCGTTATGGGGGGATGATGATGTCTTATCCCCCAAGGCGGATGTTCGATATCTGGAGGGATCCTGACTATCACTATTTCAAGACAAAATCGGAAGTGCTCCTTGCCGCAGCGGTTGACTACTCCACGAAACCCCTCATCACTTATGTCGCCGCAAAACCACCAAAATCCATGATGAAAAGTTTCGCCAGGAGGTATGGTAAAAAAATTGTTTACCTGCCAATTGGCCAAATCTCTCCGACAACGCTGAATAAAATGAGAACCTTCCACGTTCTCGATAGCCATGACAAGCGCGGACTTGCGGACGAATATATTATGTAATTTTTACCCGAGATCTGTTAGAATATTGGGCATGAATGACTTAAAGAGATCCGATTCCATTTTTACCCTTATTGCCATCTTATTTTGCTCGACACTTGCCATGACGAATGTTATGGCTGTTAAGCTCTTCGAACTCCCGTTGACTCATGCCGTCTTATCGGGAGGCGACCTTCTCTACCCCATTAGCTTTTTGTTAACCGATATTGTCGCTGAGATTTGGGGAAAGAAGCGGGCCCGCTTTCTCGTCGCCGCTGGCTTTATGACTCTCATTTTTACTTTCTTAGTGACTCAAGTGGCGCTATCCCTGCCGCCTCATCCGGCATGGGTCGCCCCTGACAACCCTTTCGGTTATACGTCTGCCGATGAGTATCAAAATGCCTTTGCCTCGGTTTTTCACGTAAGCGGCATTATGGTCTTTGCATCAGCGACCGCGTACTTAGTGTCTCAATCGATCGACATCAGGATCTTTCATGCATTGAAAAGAGTGACCTCGGGTCGTCACCTTTGGCTCAGGAACAACGCCTCGACCATGATTTCACAAAGCGTCGACTCATTCATTTTTACTGCGATTTATTTTTACTTTGGTTTGCAATTTGAGGTGTGGCTCTGCATCGAGCTTTTGATGTCGATGATCGTTTTTAAAATGGCCTTTGCACTGATCGACACTCCCCTGTGTTATTGGGGAGTGTCGCTTGTCAAAAGCTTAATCCGAAAAGACGCCTTACGATTCGCTTAAATGGCTTCTGAGCATCCACGCGACTTTTTCGTGATAGCGCAAACGATCGATCAACATATCGCCTGTCCCTTCATCCCCAAAGTCCATGGCTTCTTTGATCATGCCTCTTAAACCTTTAATGGCCGTCTCGTGGTCTCTCAAGAGTTCAGAAATCATTTCGTCACCGCTTAGGTTGCTGTCGGCTTCGTCAATCGTGCCAAGTTCGAGAAACTCCCGGAGCGAGCCCGGCGCTTTCAATCCCAACATTCTGATCCGTTCAGCGATGATATCGATCCCTTCAAAAAGCGCTTCATAATCCTGTTGAAAAAAGTCGTGAAGCATCGCGAACCTAGGGTCTACCACATTCCAATGAAAGTTTTGTGCTTTAACAAAGATAAGATAAGTGTTTGCAAGCGCTTGAGAAAGGGACGCCCCAATCTTTTCACATGCTTTTTTATCAAGTCCAGCTGCCATTGATACCTCCTGCATAAAAAATGTATTAAACTCCCCTTGAGCCCCAAAAGTCAAGATTTTCATCAAATTATCAAATTTCTTGCTTAGAAATTTCTGATTCCATTAGACTATCATCTTAAGTTATTCCGGATTAGCTCAGCGGTAGAGCAGTGGACTGTTAATCCATTTGTCGCTGGTTCGAATCCAGCATCCGGAGTTTAGGCACTTAAAGCATTGCTTTAAGTGCCTTTTTTCATAAAAAATGAGAGGTTTCAAGAAACCTTCTAGCGCTCTTAAGGGTAGAGAATAAACGCTGCGAATAACCAGGGCACAGATGATCGCATCATCAGAATACTTCTGAGGACGCCCTCTGTCACCAGTCTCTTCCGTCGCCATCCACTTGCTCACAGCTTCTTCGGAAAACCAAAAATTTATGCTTCCTCGCTGAACTTTTCAACTCAGCCTCAAATTCAACCCCATAGCGACACAAAGAGACACCAAGGTGTGCCATTTAGGGTTACCTGCGCCGGAAAGCGTTTTATAGAGGCTTTCGCGGCCGACACGAGCTTTTTTGGCTAGAGCACCGATGCCGCCTTGCGCTTCAGCAACATTGCGAAGAGCGATTAAGAAGACCTGTTGGGATTCTTCGTCGCCTTTGAGACTTTCTTCCAGGGCAGCATTTAAATACGCAACCGCCTCATCGTGATCCTTAAGCTGCTCTATGAGGAAATCTTGATATTTTTTACTTCTTGCCATAACCTAACTCCCTAGATTGATAATCCTTCAAATACTCCTTTGCTTTTTCGATATCCCTATTCTGGGAACCCTTGTCGCCTCCGCAAAGGAGTAAAATGACTTTATTCCCAATCTTTCCATAATAAATTCTAATTCCCGGGCCGTAGTGAATCCGAAGCTCACATACCCCTTCTTGCAGGGTTTTACAATCTCCGAAGTTCCCAAGCTTCAACCGGTCCAGCCGAGTCAAAATTTTGGCCCGGGTATGGATCTCTTTAAGACCTTTAATCCAGCTCTCAAAAGGTCGCTTTCCGGTGGCGGTCTCGTAGATTTCAATGTCGATCTCTTCCAGATAGCCTTATTGTATCTTGCAGGATACATTAATTTCAAGTAGTTTTTAAGCTGTTGGTCTTAGGGGTGTTGAGAATTCCTGAGAGAAGGCAATCCAGTCAAAAGTTCGAAGTGTACCCAGTAACTGGAGTTTAGGCACTTAAAGCATTGCTTTAAGTGCCTTTTTTCATAAAAAAGGATCTAACTCGACACAATCTTCGATCATCTGACAAAACATTTGGTGGTCTTTTTCTAAATCCCAAAATGAATAAAATAGAGTCGTCTCTGACACTCAAAGAAATTTAGATTCGAATATTCCCATAAGATTCCTCCAAAGAAGAATACCAAGAAGCGAAGAGAACCTTGGTTGCAAGGTCGTAAATAACGAATGTGATAAAGAGATTTGAAGGTTGTTTAATCTGAACTGCTTGCAACCTTTAAAACCGTAAGCAAACCGGAAAATCTAGGCGTATTTTGAATTAGGCAACACACCCGATAAAGGTCTTGATCTCCACCGCAAAGGAGCAAATTGAATAAGCTATTTGATATCATCAACGACTTGTAAATGACCTATAAGATCGTGGAAAAATAAAGATGACCAAATGGTTAATTTTTGTTTATCAGGGATAAACATGGCAATATCAGACTTTGCTAATTCCCAATCAATCTCATCTATTTTTGCGTGTATTCTCTCTAATAATTCGCATTCTCCAAATTTCTCCTCAGGATCCAAGTGCTTAGTTTGCTTCATCCGCTCTCTGAGGTGAACCAAATTGACCGGGATGCCGCTTTGTATGTACCAGATAACATCATACCAATCTCTGCCTTTAATACGTTTTTTCCAGTTTCGACAAAGGGCTGCATGCATTTTACCCGCGAAAAGATCAGGTAACGCATAAGTCGAAACATAAAAGGGTACCGGATTTTTGACCAATTTACTTTCAAAAGGTAAGTGAATAAAAGGAGGATCAGTATCAATCTCGAGCTTAATCTGGATTTTTTGTTCCAGATGAATCCCCTTTATTTTGTTTATTTCACCAATAGACAATAACATCGAAAGGGTAGTTCCTTTCAAAAATGCAGACCAAATTCCCGTATCTGCGTTTTTTTCACGTAAACTTACCTCCAGCTTGAACCCCATTGCGACCAACTCTTGGTGCATTCCATAAAGAAAAGGAGTAAAGTCAAAATCCGGATCGGGTTTAAGAAGAGAAAAATCAAGATCTTCACTATATCGATCTAACCCATATAAAATCCGTAATGCAGTTCCTCCGTAAAAAACTGCGTGTTGGAAAAAATGGTGACGAGCCAGTCCTAAAAGGGCTGTTTGCTGTAAAATTTCCCTCAACTTATCAATCTGAGGCATAGTATCTGGATAGTTGTTAAGCATCTGCTTAATACTTGAGTCGAAATTCATAACACTCCTACTAAATCTGCTAAGTAATTAACAGGCTTAGAGCGATAAGCACTTGCTATCGCGTTCAACAAGTCCTTATTTAGCTCGTGAAAGCATTCTCGATCGATTCGTTTGGATTCCAATAACTCATCCTTAAGCTGATCTTTATCCAAGTTCTTACAAGTTTTAAAAACCATATCGGCTAATGCTTTCTCAGGACTAGCAATTAAAAATCCCCCTGTAAAATCCGGAGATTTTTTTTGTGCAATTCCTATTGAGTAACACCTAGGTGATAAAGTGAAGTAGGAAAAGTCACCTACAGAAGTAGAATACTCTTTACTTTTCCCCAATGTCATACTAGTAACGGTATGCACCCTCTCAGGAATCATTCCATAAAAGGATAGCGCCCATTCCATACTGACATAAGAAGGACCATAGAGTAGGTTCGCTACCTGTTCAAATGGAATAATTCGAGAAGACCCTTGCGTAATTTTATCACTAATGAGATAGAAACCATTTTTTAGCCGGATCAACTTCTCATTTTTTACCATTCTTAATATAGCTTCTCGAGGCTTTTTGTAATCATCTAAAAGCGTCAGTAGTGTCTGCGCATCTATATAGGGCGTTTCTATGGATTTTAATGGATTTTTCATAACTTCCTAGGTGGAGACTCTCTTTCTTAATTTTACCAGAATTACCACTTTAAATGGTAATTTAAGCACAATATGTATAGAATATAGCCAAAATTCCCACTATCAATGGGAATTTTGGCAGATATTGATCAACTTAGGACGATTTCGACCTATCACCTTAAATAAATATTCATCCATTAATTTTAAGGTTTTTGGAAATTCTCGAGAAAGACCAATCCATTTAAAAGTTCGCAGTGTGCCCGGCAACCGGAGATAAGGACCCATCTTGGGTCCTTTTTTTATTCGGAATCAAATCGATCGTAAGGAAAGGCTGAAAGCAGGGGCTGAAGATCCAAGACCGGCAATGGTTCGCCCCCCATTTCAATGGCTTGGTCGACAGAATGAGCTAG
>CAZVSU010000063.1:0-15416 GCA_964629645.1 uncultured bacterium
TCGGTTTGGAAGGAGAACAGAACATGGGCTCCGATGCCCATGCGACGCGATGGCCCATTGGAATCGGGCGTCCAGTCGCGCCCGAGCCAGCTCATGAGATGAGCAGGGGGCGTCTTCGTCATTCCCTCCCACCAGACATCGCCATCATCGGTTAAAGCCACATTGGTGAAAATGGAGTTGCGGTCAATCGACTCCATGGCATTGCTGTTAGATTCGAAGGAGGTTCCGGGAGCCACGCCAAAAAAACCTGCTTCGGGGTTGATCGCGTAAAGCCTGCCATCTTTTCCAAACTTCATCCAGGCGATATCATCGCCGACAGTTTCCACTTTCCACCCCGGTAGAGTCGGATTCAGCATGGCAAGATTGGTTTTTCCGCATGCGCTTGGAAAGGCCGCCGCGATGTATTTTTTCTTCCCTTCGGGATTGGTGAGCCCCAAAATCAACATGTGCTCGGCGAGCCACCCCTCGTCCCTTGCAATGACAGACGCAATACGGAGAGCAAAACACTTTTTCCCCAGCAGGGCATTTCCTCCGTAGCCGCTCCCATAAGACATGATCGAGCGCTCTTCCGGAAAGTGGCTGATCGTACGATTTTCACTGTCGCAAGGCCACGAAACATCCTCTTCATCTTCTTCTAGCGGCACACCCACAGAGTGGAGGCCGGTGACAAAGTCACCGTCTCCGAGCGCGTTTAAGACTTCGGTCCCCATCCGTGTCATAAGTCTCATATTGCAGACGACATAAGGAGAATCGGTGATCTGAACGCCGATGCGGGCAATATGAGAGCCGACAGGCCCCATACTGTAGGGAATGACATAGAGAGTGCGTCCCCACATGCAGCCCCGGTAGAGTCTTTTGAGCTTTTTTTTCATCTCCTCGGGATCGCACCAGTTATTAGTCGGCCCCGCGTCCGACTCATTTCGGCTGCAGATAAACGTACTCTCCTCAACACGCGCGACATCCTCAGGGGTCGAGCGGGCCAAGTAGCTGCCGGGCCTTTTGTCTTCATTCAACTTCACAAACGTTTTGCTCTCGACGAGTTTGGCAGCGAGCCGATCGTACTCCTCTTGCGAGCCGTCGCAAATATGGACATCATCCGGCTGACACAATGTCTGCATCTCCTTGATCCATTCATCAAGTTTTTGATTTCCTGTTTTCGTTTCAGACACGTGTACACCCATAATATTAAGCCATAATTTTGCGTTGTTTTAATCTATCGAAGTATTCGAGCGCCTTGCCGGTTCCAAGGCAGACAGCGAGCATCGGATTCTGAGCGAGAATCACCGGCAGCCCCGTTTCCTTAATCAGCGCTTTATCAAGCCCTTTGAGCAGCGCGCCTCCCCCTGCGACGACCATTCCCCGCTCGACAAGATCGGCGGCAAGTTCGGGAGGGCATTTTTCCAAAGTCAGCTTCACGCTTTCCACAATCTGTTGAATCGGCTCGACAAAAGCTTCGCGGATCTCGACAGAATTGATTCTCTTTGTGACCGGAAGTCCCGCCACCTGGTCGCGCCCCCGCACTTCCATTTCAAGCTCGTTGTCGCCAAGGGAATAGGCCGATCCGATCGTCATCTTGATTTCTTCGGCCGTTCTGGGACCGATCATCAAGTTATAGGTGCGGCGCATGTAATTGATGATGCACTCATCAAATTCGTCGCCGGCAATTCTTAAAGATCTCGATTCAACGATATCTCCCAAAGAAATGATCGCAATTTCCGTTGTTCCGCCGCCGATGTCGATGATCATATTCGCCGATGGCTCATGGACGGGCAGATCGACCCCGATCGCCGCCGCAATCGGCTCTTCGATTAAAATCACCTCTTGGGCCCCGGCATGAAGAGCGGAGTCCTCAACGGCTCTTTTTTCGACTCCGGTGATGCCGGAGGGAACAGCGATCAAAATTTTCGGCCGGAACAAGCTTCTTGAAGGGGTCACCCTTTGGATGAGGGCTTTGAGCATGCCTTCTGCCACCTCGAAATCGGCAATGACCCCGTCTTTCATGGGGCGGACAGCGTGTATTTTACGCGGCGTTTTGCCGAGCATCGCCTTGGCTTTATGGCCCACGGCGAGCACTTCGTTGGTACTGGAATCGACCGCCACGACCGACGGCTCGGCAAGGACAATCCCTTTTCCTCGGACAAAAACGAGTGTATTGGCAGTTCCTAAGTCGATTCCAATGTCATTTGAAAAAACATCCCGAAATTTGTTCAGCTGCCCGACAGTTCCAAATGAGAAGTCTTTCACCATGGTTCTAAAATTCTTAAAGCTTTTTTTGTTTCCAGTCATATGTCCTCTGCAGTGTTACGTTTTGAGAAGCTCAAGCACTTCTTCCCAGGTCAGTTTCGACATCGCCTCTTCATCGCTGCTGATGACCTTTTTCACAAGTCCCCGTTTGCGGTTTTGCATTTCCAAAATTTTCTCTTCGATCGTTCCCAAGGTCACGAGTTTGTAGGAAGACACGTTGTTGGACTGCCCGATTCTGTGGACACGGTCGGTCGCCTGATCTTCAGCTGCCGGGTTCCACCACGGATCGTAGTGGATCACGGTATCGGCGCCGACTAAATTGAGGCCGGTCCCCCCCGCTTTGAGGGAGACGAGAAAGACAAGAATGCTTGGGTCTTCATTAAATTGAGTGACAATCGACATCCTGTCTTTTGTCGATCCATCGAGGTAGGCAAATCGAATCCCTTTTCGCTCCAAATCTTTTCGCATGATGTGCAGCATTCTCGTATATTGACTGAAGATGACGGTCTTGTGCCCCCCTTCCATGAGCGACTGAAGAAGCTCGATCAGCATGTCGTATTTGGATGAATCGCCCGATTCGGCATCTTCTTTGGCGAAAATAGCCGGATGGCAACAGATCTGTTTGAGTCTCGTCAAGGTCGCCAGGATTTGAATTTGCACCTTGTTGAAGCCCTCTTTTTCCACAAGCTGCGATAATTCCTTAAAAGCGGAATTGGCATAGGAGCGATAAAGCTCTTTTTGCACATCGGACATATGGCAATGGTAGACAATATGGGAGACCGGAGGGAGCTCGGAGAGAACATCTTTTTTCATCCGCCTTAGAATGAAAGGAGAGACTTTTTGCCTTAAGTTGTCTAAAACGTGGCTCTGAGCATAGGTTGAGTTGCGGATGTATTTTTCGGCAAATCGTTCAAAAGAGCTCAAAAGTCCGGGCATCAGGAAGTCAAAAAGGCTCCAGAGCTCTTCAAGAGAGTTTTCGATAGGAGTGCCTGTCAAAATGAGCCTATGGCTTGAACGGACCATTTTCACCGATTTTGCATTCCGCGTTCCGCGGTTTTTGATGTGCTGCGCCTCGTCTAAGACCGCGTAGCCAAACTCGATTTGCTGGTAGGTTTCAATATCTTTTTGCAAAAGGCTGTAAGAGGTGATCACAAGGTCGCACTTGTCTGCTTTCGCGATCAGTTTTTTTCTCTGAGGCGGCGTGCCGTCAACGACCAGAGTTTTTAATTTCGGATTGAAGCGGTGGATTTCTTCTTCCCAATTATAGACGAGCGAGGTGGGACAGACAATAAGAGAGGTCGTTTGAGGGTGCTCTTTTTTGTACTGGGTCAAAGCGACAATGGCCTGCAGCGTTTTTCCAAGTCCCATATCATCGGCCAAGATGCCGCAAAGGTGCATCTGGCGGAGGCGCTCAAGCCAGCTGATCCCCTCCACTTGATATTCCCTCAATTTGGCTTTGATTTCTTTCGGAACAGGGCTCGGCTCAATCGGAATCTCTCCAAGCATCTGCTTTTGCAGCTGCAGAAGTTTTTTCGACATGGAAAATTTGATCGGCAAATCCCGAAACTGCTCTTCGGAAATGCTGGCAAGACTCCAAAGAGGGCGCTCTTCGACATGATTGTCGAGACGGTTGACTCCCATTTCATCGAAGATTTGGACGATCGGCGCGATTTTTTCGAGTTCCAGCACCAAAACTTTTTGCAGCTGTGAGTTGGCTTGTGAAGCCTTACCCTTCCCCCCTTTTTTTCGCCTCAGTTCAATAAAGGAGCGCTTTGAGGCGAGGCAGTCCCAAAGCTGATCGACTGTAAACCCCTTTAACTCGCCGGTGACCTTGAGCTCGACTTTGTAGTGGTCGACTTTTTCGGTCTCCTTGAGCTTAAGTTCAAAGGTGGTGTCGTCGTAGATGAATTTGTCGAGGAGGTTTTTAGGACAATTAAATGTCACCTTCCCCTGGTTGCGGGGCACCACCTCCGTCATGAATTCCACGATTTTTTTATCGTTTTTCGCCACGTATGAGCCATGCTTGGCGTCGTAAATAAAATCCTGGAAAAGATCTTGGATAATGTTCTGTTCTTCGGTGAGATTGCGCGCCATGATTCCGCTTTCGGTGACAAAGGGAAGAATGTGAGACGCTTTGAGCTGCTGAGGCGCAGCCGGAACGTTGATGCCGTCATAAGTAAAGCTGAGCGTCGCTTCCAGTTCGCCGTCGAGATATTGAATCTGACAGACAGCGGTCAAATCCCCAACGTACGGCAAAGTGACGAAACGATCGATTTCGCTTTTATTCGCTACCTGCGCGACGCGAAGCAGTTCTGGCAGAGAATTTTCAACAAATGTGCCAAACAAAGGCTCCGGGATCGTCATGTCGCGAATGAAGGGGAGGTGCCGCAGATGTTTTCGTTTAATTTGCGGCTGAAAGCGATAGTACACATTTTCGTGCAGCAGTCCCGGCTTGCCGCATTCAAAGAGGACAGCCTGATCGAGAGACACCCCTTCGCCGCTTCCGATGATCACCGATGGCTTCAAATACAACTTCGGCGCCGGCGCCTTCAAATACTCCATTTCAAATTTCAATTCAGCGGGGAAATTAGAGATGCGAAGCGGCTCTTCGACAGACTCGCAGCAAAAGCAGGGCATTTCCCTTTGCTCTCTATCGATTCCTCCCCCTTTTGATTGCGTCACCGCCAAATCAAATCCATGGGCCAATATAGTGCCAAAGGCCTCGGAGTCGAGAGAGACGACCCCCATATTGCGCTCGTCGCTGCTTTGGTCGGGAAAATAACCAAAGTCCATGATCATCCGAAGGATCTGGGCGCTTTCGGGAGCGAAGGAGCGGAAACCGAAAAAAAAGCGCTTGTTGCCGATATAGACCGCTTCATGATACCGGATCGCATCGAGAAACTCTTTGGCGTCCAGTATGTTGAGCGGTTTAGACCGATAGGGGACCCGAAGGGCGAGTTTAATTTCGATCGGTTTTTGAGGATCGCAAACTTGTTGTACAGGAGCTTGAAAAATGACGACCAGATCCGCTTTATCTTGCGACAGTTTTTCATCGGGCACAAAAAAAGGGGACTGTCCCAGCATTTCCGAGGCGAAATTGTACTCTTGGATGAGCTCCTTTTCGTATTTTTTCCCCCTTCTGACCACTTCCTTGTTTTCGGCTTCTTTGAATGTTTCGAGAAGCTCTTCTTTGTCCTTTTCATCAAGATCTTCAATAATGGTGGGGTCGGCCTCTTTAGAGTAAGAGACAAGGATTTCGTCGAAATGGTCTTCGAGATAAAACAAAACGGCGGCCAGGTGCTGGCAGTCGTAGCTATAGGGGCAATCGCAGTCGGAATCCATGACGCATGAATCGCGTCGGTTGATCTCAATTTCGCAGGTATATTGATTGTCGTGTTTACCGATGACGTTGCAATTCAGCTGTACGGCATCGGAAGCCAAAGACGTAATTCTAACTGCGAGTACTTTACCCTCTTTATAGAGGTGTTGTCCCTCGTTTAAAATATTCGGAGACAAATCCTTTTTAAGCTTACGATAATTGATCATCCCACCCAATCAAGTTAACGCGTTGAAAGAAATCGATCCCAAAAAACCCTATCTTTCGACAACCGACTCTAGTGCGGGAGTATAGCGCCCAACGTGCAGTTTGTCACTAAAATTATCTTGATGGTGACTGCGCCGCCAAGTTAATGTGACATTTGATGAAGGATTTAGAGTTTAAAATCGATCGTCTCTTAAGCCTGCAAGCGGATATTCCTCGGGATGAACTTGCGCGAATTGCCGCCTTTATTGAAAAGCGGCGAAGTCAAATTGAGGGCAACGCCCCGGTGCAGACTCTTCCCGCAGACGAAATCGGCACATCTTTTCCCGTCCGCTTTAACCGGGAGGCAGAAGAGTTTGATATTTTTTTAGACAAAGGGCGTCCCTTTGGCGAAGGGCGCGCGCGCATCACAGTGCGCAGCCTTCAGTATAACCGGGAAGAAGTTGTCGCCGTCAAAATCATCGAATCGAAACAAAAGGAGCTCATCGATCATTTCAAAAAAGATCGCGACAACCTTGTCAAACTATCGAAAGGCCCCCACATCGTCCCTATCTACAGCGCTCTTGAATTTGAAGTCGATGGTTATCAACATCTCGAGATGGCGCAGAAGTTTTATAATCAAGGCAGCTTGCGCGAATTTTTGCATTCGCCTCTCTTAAATTACCGACGCGCCTTAGCAATCGCCTGTCAAATTCTGGAAGCTGTCGCCTGGATTCATCGCCAAGGGTATTTCCTGCACGACCCGGGACCGTCGAATTTTCTGATCCACCTCGCGGGCGGCAAGGTAAAACTCGGCATCGGAGATCTTGAGCTTTTGACGCCCCTTTCCGAAATTGATCCTCACACTTTTGTCTGGCACGCCTTGGGAGGATACGAGCCGCCTGAAGGACTGAAACAGGCTCTCGGACTCATTGAAATGGAGGCAATGACGCCAAAACTTTGGCAAAAAACGGATATGTGGGGAATCGGATGCACTCTGTGGGAGCTTTTCAGCGACCGGCCCCTTCCTTTCAAATCCGACGATTTTTTCGACGTAGACGCACAGCTGGCGCTGACAACGACGGAAATCGATGAGCCCGAAGACCCCGATTCGATTGAACATCTCATCTGGGAACTCCTCCGAGAAGACCCTTCCGAACGTCCTGACGCTGAAGAGGCTTTAAAAAAACTGCGATTAAAATAATAGATATAATCATTTAAGGCCCAATTAATTAATTAGCCTTTCCCAGAGAAAAAAAAGGTGAGAAAAAAAACCGACATGAATATAATGAGGCATAAGACACAAAGATGTCTAAAAATGAGATTCCCCACCCGTCGGTTCTAGGTCAAAGTTTCCTCCATTCTTTGGTTTAGAACCGACACTTTTTTTTCTCTGCTTTCGTTTCTGTTTGCACCAAATGTCATCGGTACATATACTTATGCGTCTTGCGGGTGTAGCTCAGCGGTAGAGCATCACGTTGCCAACGTGAATGTCGTGAGTTCGAACCTCATCACCCGCTAAATACGTTTAAATAGTGCTGCGGGTGTAGCTCAGGGGTAGAGCATCACGTTGCCAACGTGATTGTCGTGAGTTCGAATCTCATCACCCGCTTTTAGTGCTTTCGAGCACTTAGCCACAACTTAAGGATCCATTGATCGTGTCTGAAGAATTACAAAACGAAAACATTGAAGTTGTTGTCACACGCAAACCGAACTGCCTCGTTGAGCTCGCGATCAAAGCCGCACCTTCTTTCGGCGAGGCTCAGTACAAAAAAGCCCTTAAGAACGTCCGAAAAGAAGTGACGTTTCCCGGTTTCCGAAAAGGGCGCGCACCGGATGAAATGGTGAAAAAACAGTACGGCCCTCAGATTGACCGCGAATTCAAAGAACTCTTCCTGAACGAATCGGTCAAAGCGGCGCTGGACCTTTGCCGCCTTTACCCCTGGAACCGCTCTGAAAGGATCAAGGCCGAAGTGAACGAGGCCTCGCTCGAAAAGGGGGGCAAGTTTACCGTCTCTTTTGAAAGCTTCCCGGAAATACCCGACATCGATCCTCAAGAGATTGCCATTGAAAAAAACGAGGCCCAAGAGATCACAGGCAAAGATGTCGAAAGGCACATCACAGCACTGCGCTATCACCACTCGGAATGGAAAGAAATAGACAGCCGTCCTGTCCGGGAAAACGACAGAGTGGAAGTCACGGTCACATTTCCTGACGAAGAAAACGCCGATCCCGAACAAAACGAGTTCATGGTGAACAAAAATAATATCGAAGATTGGCTCTACGAGGTCCTCATTGACAAGAAGGTGGGCGACTCTCTTGAGGTCACCCCCCCATCGGACGATGGAAAAGCCGATCAAGTCGCCATTACGATCGATAAAATCAAAGAAGCAGAGCTCAAAGAGCTCGATGAAGAGTTTCTCAAAAAGTTCAATGTCGAATCGCTCGATCAATTTCAAGAAAAGATCAGGGATTACCTGTCTCAACAAGAAGCGGACCGCGTCGAGAACTTGACCCACCAAGCGATAGAAAAAGAGCTTGTCACAAAATATCCCTTCGAAATTCCCGGATCGCTTCTCGAACAGGAAAAACAAAGTCTTCTTCAAAACATGGTGGAGCAGCTCAAAAACTCTCAGCACAGCGATGAAGAGATCGCACAAAGAACAGATGAGCTTGAACACACCGCGCATCATCAAGCGCTTCACAATTTGCGCAATCATTACATCCTTCTCAAAATCGCTGAAAAACAACAGTTTGATGTCTCCAGAGAGGAAGTCATGGAAGAGTTGATCAAAGGCAGCCTTCAAGCCAATGGGAGCTTGAATATGGAGGCGATTTACAACCCCGACAAATATGCGGGACCGATCATCCGAAGACTTCAGCTCATCAAAGCGATGGAATACTTGGCTGAAAATGTCGCAATGAAATAAGCTTGACTGCAGAATGTCCTGTACGCGATACATAAATTAAGAACCTTCCGGAGGAATCAAGATGTCCGAAATCAAGCCGCGAATGCAAATGCAGCCAATGGTATCGACCTTAGTCCCTTACGTCATCGAAAACACGGGACAAGGAGAGCGCTCCATGGATATCTACTCGCGCCTTCTTAAAGATCGAATCATCTTCATCGGCCAGGAAATCAACGATTTAGTGGCCAATATCGTCATTGCGCAGCTGCTTTTTTTGCGTATGGAGGATCCGAAAAAACCGATCCACCTCTACATCCATTCACCGGGAGGCATGGTCTCGGCAGGTCTTGCCATTTACGACACGATGCAGCACCTTCCTTGCGATGTGAACACATGGTGCATCGGCATGTCGGCATCGATGGGGGCCCTCCTTCTGGCCGCCGGCACCAAAGGGAAAAGACATGCTCTTCCCAACAGCCGCATCATGATCCATCAACCCTCAGGCGGAATCGGCGGCACTTCGGAAGATATCCGGATCCAGGCAAAAGAAATGCTTTATATCAAAAAGCGTATGAACGAAATCATGGCGCATCACACCGGCCAGAGTGTTGAAAAAATCGAAAAAGATTCCGAAAGAGACTATTACATGAGCCCTGAAGAGGCCAAAGAATACGGGCTCATCGACCAGGTTGTGGTCCCTCAAGAGAAAAAAGAGACGAAATAAAACGGCGTAAGGCGATGAGTAAAGATCAATTTTCAAAAGATGGCAAACAGACCTGTTCTTTCTGCGGACGTGGAGAAGATGGTGTTGAAAAACTCATTGCAGGACCGAACGTCACCATCTGCGACAAATGTGTCCACCTTTGCAACAGCATTTTGGAAAAAAAACCGTCCTCGTCGACCCATTTTGAGTTTAACAGCCTCAAGCCCAAAGAGATCAAAGCAAAACTCGACCAGTACATCATCGGTCAGGAAAAAGCCAAGAAAACGATATCGGTCGCTGTCTACAACCATTACCAAAGAATTCTATCCCTCCAAAATCAAGAGACAACCGAAGAGAGTGTCGAGTTTCATAAATCCAATGTGATGCTCTTAGGCCCTACCGGCTCAGGCAAAACATTGATTGCGAAAACACTTGCCCGCATTATTGACGTCCCTTTCGCCATCGCCGATGCCACCACCTTGACAGAAGCGGGCTATGTGGGTGAGGATGTGGAAAACATCATCTTAAGACTTTTACAGTCTGCCGACTACGATGTGGGAAAAGCGGAACGAGGCATCATCTACGTCGATGAAATCGATAAAATTAACCGCACCTCATCTAATGTTTCGATCACACGCGATGTGTCGGGCGAGGGCGTTCAGCAGGCTCTTCTCAAAATCGTCGAAGGGACCGTCGCAAACATCCCGCCAAAAGGGGGAAGGAAGCATCCCAACCAAGAATACATCAAGGTGAACACTGAAAACATCCTTTTTATCGTCGGCGGAGCCTTTGCCGGCCTTGAAAAAATTGTCTCCAAAAGGCTCGGGAGAGGAACAATCGGTTTTGATGTGTCCGACAAGCAAACCATTGATCCCGATCAAAAAAGCCTTCTCTTTTCAATGGTCGAGCCTGAAGATTTGATTCAATTCGGGATGATCCCGGAATTTATCGGCCGCTTCAGCAGCATCGCCAACTGCAATGAGCTCACTGAAGCTGATCTGGTGCAAATTCTCACAGAACCTAAAAATGCGATCATAAAGCAATATCAGGCTCTATTCGGCATGGAAAATGTCAAACTTGTGTTCGATGAACAGTCTCTATATGCCATCGCAAAAAAAGCGATGGAAGCGGCCACAGGAGCCAGGGCCCTCCGTATGATTCTTGAAAATCTGATGCGCGATCTGATGTATGAAATCCCTTCCGACGACACAATCGAAGAGGTTTTGATCGAAGAAGAGACCGTTTTAGGTCAAAAACCTCCTGTCATTCGCCCCAATCAAAAGAAAAGTGCTTAATTGGGCTCAAGACATCCATGGGCATCTTAATTAACGTGCGCCCTCCCGTCAAATATCTTCCTTTTTAACTGGCATCGCACGTTTCACCCTATTTCATTTCAATATCTTTCTAAAAAGTCCTGACTCTCTTGATATCGGGAGTAAAAATAGACAAAACTTTATATTAATACAATTTTTTTTAACACTATGCTATAATAAGAGAATAGGAAATAAAGTATTTATAACACAGGACACTTGCTTAAATTCAAAATTCTCATTAATTTTTAAACAGGAGGCTCCACTATGGTTGGACCCATATCCCCTGTCAGCGGCCCCGGATCAAGCGAACCGCTCATTGATCCTTTCACGACAACCGGACTGCCGCAGGACACGCAAGAAGCCTTGGAAGGAACAGTACAGCGACTAAGAGACGGACGCATTCTCCCCCCTCCAAGAATCACATTCAACGATCTGTTTGCCGCGACAGTCGAAACACTGCTCGATTTGATCGCCGCGCTTAAAGATGCCGATTTCCAAGAAAACGCAGGCGTTTTTATAGCCGGATTAAGTTACGCTGACGCCGCCATTGCTAATCAAGGGATCAGCAATCAGATTGTACAAGAAGAAATTCAACAGCTTGAAGATTTAGAAGAGGACGGCCAGGCCGTCGAGACCGAAAAAACGAATGTGCTCGCGGCTCGGGACGACTACAATGATGCTGTCGATCTCTACAACACAAACCCGACGCCCGCAAATTTAACAGCGCTGCAAACGGCCGCATCCAATCTCAACTCTTCCATAGATGCCTACAACTTAGCCATTGCCGCCTACAACACGCAGCTGAGCGCAATGGAGGCTGATCGCTCAAGCGGCGGCTTCGATTCTTTTGAAGCGACCAACGGACTGACCCCCCTCCCATTGATTCCCGAAGGAGAAAAAATCACGTTCCCCTCGACAGATCTCATTCCGAATATTGTCACGGCCCCGCCACTCATCGATTTCGACGCGAATGACCCTCTCTACACAAATTTGGACACAGAGGACATAGGCAACAGCTACTCCACAGCCTTCACCGTTTACAGTCTTGCGCTCGCAGATCTCAATAATCACATTCAAGCCATGAACACCTTAGCGGAGCAACCCGGGTTCGATCCGGCGGTCGATTACCCGCCGCTGGCTGCGACCTACAACGATCTTGTGACAGCCTACAACACCGCTCTTGCCGCTTTGGAATCCGAACGGGATGATTTGAACGCTCTCGGGCTGCCGGGCCTTGCCCTCAATTGGGATGAAGAGCCCGAGGCGGCCATTCCCACTTCGGTGGCGACCTACACCCCCCTGCCGGCCATCGTCGACAGCATTGACAGCTTTTCTTTTTCCGACCCTTTTGCCGCAACTTCGACTGCCTATAACGACGCTGTTGCCGCCTACGAAACAGCAAAAGACGCGTTAAACAGCGTGATCGACTCTATCAATAGCGACTTCCAAGATCCCGGCTACACGTTCGCGGCCGACTACGCCGGCCTCGCCGCGCAGTACAATGCGGCACTTTCCGACTATAACGACGCTGTTGCCGATCTCGAAACGGCCATTGACGACTGGAACAGCCTCACGACAGGGTCCAGCCTCGGGACGATCGGTGCGCCGCTTGCCTTCGACATCCAACAGGAAGAGCCGCTTCCCTTAACGGTTACAACCGAGCCTCCTCCCCGCTCCGACATCGCAATCGGAGTTGTCTTCAACGGCGATTTGTATGTGAATTTCACCACAGCGGCAGACGACAACTTAGACGATACCACAGGCGATCTTGTCACCACGCAAACCATCATCAACGACCTTGTGAACTCTAATATCGAACCGACGCAGCTGTCGCTTATCTTTTTAAAAAGGGGGCAGCCCTCTTCCGAAATTTATGAGCCGGTCACCGATGCACTGGAAAGCAGCCCGCAAAGCGACTCCTCTGTAGGAGGAAGTCTAGGGAGCCTCTTGCTCGGAATCGCAGGCTCTGAAGCGCAGCGCGCACTGTCTTCACTCGATGTCGCACAAACATACACAGACCTCTTTATTCAAGGCGAGGTTCAGGCGCCCAGAGGACTAAGCCGCGCCATCCAAGGCGTTTTCGGAAGAAGCCTGGAAAACATTGCTTTAGGAACAGCGCGATTTGCGATCCAAAATGCGTCGAATTTATTAGAAATTGCCAGCCCCGGGTCCTTCCCGATCAACTTGGCGGTCTTTGTTGCGCTGGCTGAAGCGCTCACGGCTGTCGGAAGCGGCGATGGGTTTACGGAAATCACAAGAGCGCTTTTGGGTGGATTAGAAGGGGTCAAAGAGCTTCCCAACGACAACCGGGAAGAACTTTTTGAAACGATCGGCAGTTTGACAACGCTTGCCATCACATTTGCCGCTCTTTCCGATCTTGGCGGAATTGCAGGGACGCCTCCTGAGTTTGCCCTCGGCACGCTGGCTCTTAATCTTTCATTTGGATCCGCCGGCTCTCAGCTCGACGTTCGGGAGGCCTTAAAATCCCTGCCCGAAACGTTGCAGGGAACAAGCCTTGATAATTTCCAAGAAGATCTGACGGGAGCCTTTACCGATGTCCTCGCCAGCGGCGGGATACCGGGCGATGCGTCCGGAGCGCTTGCGATCCGCTTTGCGGAAAAACTCTTTGCAGCAGACGATCCGGGAGCTTTTATCCGGGAAACTCTTTCAGGTTTTGACAATGCAGAAGAGTTAGGAGGTCAGATCGCCAACCTGGCGATCCTGGCGACCTTCTCCCCACAGCTCGAAGGCCTCGCCGGTGTCTTTAACTTAGATGAAGGCGATCCAAGATTGGAGGTTGTTCGCAACCGGCTTCAAAACCAAGGATTTGACGAGGGCACTGCAGACGCCTTCACAAATGCGGGGGAAGGAAGCTTTTTGCAGCAGGCAGCAAGATTGCAAAGCGCAATTGGCCCCGAAGCGGTGAGAATCGGATTTTCGGCCATTCGAGACTTTGAAGTGGGCAGGGGCTTAAGCCAAGAGCTCGCAGGAGAGATTGACGCCCCCCGCGCTCAGCAACTTGTCAAGGACGCCTTGACGGGGATCAATTCCCTTGAGAATCAGCAAGACCGTATCATCAGCGACCTCATACAAAGAGATAACCTAAAAGCCATTGATTTGGCGCAAGAATTTGCCGGACAAGTCACCGAAAAAGCGGAAAAATTGGACGTTTTTCTCGAATCTGTGGTCAATCCTGCGAATTCAGCGCTCCTCTACAACTCAGTTTATTATGAAGGCATGATCCCCAGAAAGCGAAATATGGACGTATCACCGGGAGATAACTTTGAATCGATCGACATTTCAGCCTAATGAAGGGAATTTTGAAAGTAAATAAAAATTATAGTATAATAATAAAGTAAAGAAATAGTTAATACTCTATCAAGATATAATAAATTAGGAGAATCTTATGTCATCTCTCAGTTTTGATCTAAAAGGAATTACCAGTCCGATTACGGTCCGAAGCGAGTACACTGACACAATCGTCAACGGTTTCTACACCGACAGGTACAATACCATCAGCGGCCTTTTTGAACTGGACATCAACCCTCCGACAGCCACTTACACCGATGATGATGTCGAAGATTTATGGGAGGCCCTCAGCGAATTAAAATTGGGCGCTGTCAATGGAATCGATACCGCAACAGGACAACCCGTTCCGTCGGGACAAGACCCTGTAGGCAAGCGCGCTTTCTACACCTACGGCATGGCGCAATCGCTAGACGAATTGCTGAAATCCCTCGAATCTGTCGGATTCGACACGGTCACCCCCCCGATTAGAGGAGACGCATCCCGCATCGACCAGCTCGAAACGTGGCAGGATTTAGACGACGTCGGCTTAAGAGAAATTTTGATCAGAATGGGCGGCCTGGTCGCCAGCAACAGAACGCTGCAGGCTCTTGTCGAGCTGGAATACGTCAAAGCCGGAAATGAGATTTTAGGGGAAAACTTGGAAGACTTAGACGAAGCACTGAACCTGACGAAAGACGCGCTGGACGTTCTGGAAAGCGCCCAGCTTTTGAAAAACAAAATCGACTCTGTCACACGTGAAATTGGCGATGTGGGTGACGACCCGCGTAACCAAGATCAGTGGACAGTCAGAACTTTCGACAATCCACCTAATCCTAGTGATCCCGACGCACCTGATGGCGAAAGCGTATTTCCTGATGCGAGCTCCTATAACGATATCTATGAGCGCAAGATGGTCACAGCCTTTAATGAGCCTTTAGGCGTCGAACTCCAAATTGAAGAAGCCGATTTGACAGAGTTTATCAAAACAGTCAGCGATCTTGGGCAAATACGGGCGCAGCTTCTGGAGCTCAATCCCAACTCGCCGCTTATTGAAAGCATTGATACCGTGCTGCGGGATATGATGCGGATTCCGGATGGGGAACCGGTCTACATTCCCGACGTGGATTACAATTTCGGCGGTGTCGCAGAAGGAGACATTCAACCCATAGAAGATTCCTTAAACCAACTGTTGTTTTGGGTCTACGACGGCTACTCGGCTTCCAACCAAAACGGAGTCGAGTCCGGTAATTTCCAAAGGAATCTAACCGGTGCCATCACAGCGGCGCAAAACTTAAACGATACGCAAAAAGAGGACTTGAGACGATTCATGTATCTTTTCGAACAGTTTTACAAGTCCGCCAGTGCGATCTTGCAGGCCATCGACAGGATGGTCAATAAAATGGCCCAAAATATTAAGGGTTAATAATAAACAATTTTGG